>CAYRFU010000217.1:0-12745 GCA_964423525.1 uncultured Burkholderiales bacterium
AAACCCCCCGCCGTTCTCCTATCTGGCCTCGTCAACGCCTTTGCTGCTATCGCCTTCACGGTCTGGGTCGACCCTCAGGCCGCTTTGATCACGGACCAGGCCAAAGCGGGCGAGCGACCTCTTGAAGATGTGACCGTCACGGCCGTCCACCTTTCGGCGGGCAACTTCGTGGGGGCCCTGCTGGGGCTTGGAGTGTTAGGCTTCGGCGTTGATCTGATCGAGGCCGCCACCCAGGTGGTGGGAAGCCAGGGTGATAGCCTGGCCGGTGGCCTCTGGATCGTGGTCGCCCTGAACGCTCTTTTCGCCCTCTTAGCCTCGACCACGTACTCGTCACGAGTTTCGGCTGTGCTGACGGGGCGTGTGGCCACCGCCCTGGCCGTTTACAATCTCTTTTTCTTGATCACTCGCCTGGCGGGTCAGGTTTACGCTCCCATGTTGGGCGCTATCTCTGATCACGTGGTCACTTCATCGAGTATGACCCTCGGAGACCTGGCCTTGATGTTTCGCTGGATTCTGGGAGGGGCGGCTCTGGGAGCTGTGCTCGGTTGGCTGATGATGCCTTCTTTTGTTGAGGTTTACCAAAAAGCGATCGTGAAGCTCGACCAGATCGGCTCTCTTGCCAAGGTGATCGTGACCACCGCCTACCCACGCAATTGGCCGGCCATCTGGAGTTGTCTGCGTCCTCCCGGGTTTATGGGGGTTGGCTGGACCGACCTCAAGCGCATCCCCAAAGGATTTCTCTGGGGCAATATGCTGGTGATTTCGATTCACACCGTGGGCGTGATGGCGGCCATTTACGCCGGGGCTCAAGTGAGTGACGAACTGGGCCGAACGGCCACGCTACTTTCTTCTGTGGTCAATGGGGTGGCGACCATCTTGCTCAGCGTCGTGGTTGATCCGACCACAGCGGTGTTAGTCGACCAGGCTATCGAGGAAGACGACACTAAGCCGGTTTACACCGTGGCCGTTTTCTTGATGGCTGGAATGTTTGTTGGCACCCTCCTTTCTCAGGTCTTGCTGGAGCCCGCCGCCAGTTTCATTGTTTTGGGTGCTCGTTTACTTGACGCAATCTTCTAATCTCCCGTCCGGCCTTGGCAAGCGGCCACCTGAGGCCTCAACGCAACCAGACCAACCTCAGCCGAACGACCGGAAGCTACCTGAAGGTCGTTCGCAGTCTTCGATGGACTCAATCCACGGTGATGTGGTATCATCTGATGCATGAGAACCACCCTCAATATTGACGATGACGTGCTGTTGGCTGCCAGAGAGCTTGCCAAGCTGGAGGGAAAGACCGCAGGCAAGGTAGTCTCTGAGCTAGCTAGAAAAGCGCTTCAGGCCCGAACTGCGAGTGGATCTTCTGGTCAGAGAGAAGAGTTCTACGGTTTTCGTCCTCTTCCGAAACGCGGCGTCATCGTGACCAATGAGCTCATTGACAGTCTGCGCGAAGAAGAAGGGATTTGATGCGGGCTTTGCTCGATATAAACCTGCTTTTGGCTCTTCTGGACCAGGCTCATGTCCATCATGAAAGAGCCCGAGCCTGGTTCGAGGGACAAATCGGAGAGGGCTGGGCGTCCTGCCCCCTGACTCAAAACGGATTTGTCCGTATCATCAGCCAACCACGACATCCAGAGCATCTCAGCACTTCCGAGGCCCTCGAATTGCTGACTGCCGCAGCCTCGACCCACTACCACGAATTTTGGCCTGCGAGCGTAAGTCTGCTTGATGAAGAGTCGCTCGACAGAACTCGTGTCCACGGTCCAAAACAGCTCACAGACCTTTATCTTCTCTCGCTCGCCGTATCCCAAGGTGGACGTTTAGCGACGTTCGACCGGAGCATTCCGTTGTCAGCGGTCCCCGGGGCGTCAGAACAAAATTTGGTCGTTGTTTAGAAGAGCTTGTGGGACAGTGGAACCGTCCGGGTCGGTAGACGGTCACCTCACCACTATAGCACGCTTATCCCATTTGTTCTCGGCGCGTCCACCATCACCGACTCTGTCTGGCGACCTGGAAAGCAGAAAACCCTGCTCTCACAGGGTTTCTCGTTGGTGCGGAAGGGGGGACTCGAACCCCCATGACCGTTAAGGTCGCGGGATTTTAAGTCCCGTGCGTCTGCCGATTCCGCCACTCCCGCGTGCCGTCAGATTATACTCGCAGGGGAGAAGGGGTGTCAATCAGCGCTGGGCTGACCCTCGACGGCAAAGAGTTTGTCGAGAATCCGCTCCATCCAGCCGGGCTCGGCCTCGACCTCAGGCTCAGGCAGAGAGGTCTCGTAAATGGTGCGGGTGGGAGGGGCAGGAGAGACAACGAAGGCCATCTCCCCAGGCTTGACCAGGCCCAGCTTATTGCGAGCGATCTCCTCGACCCCCTCTTCGGTCTCGAGATGTCGGACCAGGGCCCGAAGTTGACGATTGCGCTGCTCGAGTTCAACGTTGACCTGGCGAGCCTCTCGCATTTCCTGCATCTTGGCTTGATACTCGACCTGACGTTCCTGGCAAAGAAGGTAGAGCTGCTTGGCGGTCAGGCCGAGGACCAGAGTGAGAAGAAGACCGGTGACCAGGGCAAAGAGAACATTAGAAATATTGGGGCTTTCATCCGAACGGCTCATCTCGAAGAAGATTCCAGTTCTCCTCTCCCCTACCTGCTAGAGAGTGCGAACTGTGACCATGTTGGTGGGGTTGCCGAGGGGGACGCCGGCTGCAATAACGACCCTCTCCCCAGTGCTAACCCCTTGCTTCTCCGCTTCCTCAAGAGCTCGTTCGATCAGTTCGTCGGTATCGTGATAGCCTCTGACCAAGGCCGGCGTGACGCCCCAAGAGACGGAAAACTGCCGAGCCGTCTCAGGATTGGAAGTGATACCCAGGATGGGCGCTCGGGGACGGAAACGCGAAATCGCCTGCACCGTTCGTCCCGACTTGCTGCAGGCGAGAATGGCTCGGGCCTGCACTTCCTCGGCGATCTCACAGGCCGCTAAGGCTACCGCCCCGACCGATTGGCCGCGGGGGGCCTTCTTATGATAGATCGACTCCCAGTCCAAGTTCTTTTCTGTAGTGTGAGCGATGCTGGCCATGATCTCGACCGCTTTAACGGGATATTTGCCGGCCGCCGTTTCGCCGCTGAGCATCACGGCATCGGTGCCGTCAAGAATAGCATTGGCGACGTCGTTGACCTCGGCCCGTGTCGGCCTGGGCGACTCCATCATCGATTCCAGCATTTGGGTAGCCGTGATCACCGGTCGAGCCTTCTCCAGGCACAGGTCGATCAGGTCTTTCTGTATCAAAGGAACCTGCTCGAGGGGAACTTCCACTCCCAGGTCACCGCGTGCAATCATGACGGCATCGGCCTTCTCGACAATGGCCTGAAGCTGCCAAAGGGCTTCTCCCTTTTCGATCTTCGCGATCAGGGGGACTTGGCGACCCTCCTCGACCATGATTTGGCGGACTCTATCAAGGTCTCGCGCCTTGCGCACGAACGAAAGGGCTACCATGTCAACGCCCAGAGTGAGACCGAACCGGAGATCTCCTTCATCCTTCTCGGTCAGAGCGGGAACGGAGAGGTCCACTCCCGGAAGATTCACTCCTTTGCGAGACTTGACCAGCCCGCCAGCGACCACTCGGGCAAAGACCGACTCGTTGCGAACAGTCTCGACGTGCAACTCGAGATTTCCGTCGTCGAGAAGAATTCGGTCCCCCTTTTTGACTTCGTTGTGGAGACCCTCGTAGCTGATCTGGGCCCGGCGGGCATCGCCGACGACCTCGTCGTGTGTGAATTCCACCGTCTGGCCTACTTCGAAATAGGTCTCCGGCTTCATCTCACCCAAGCGGATCTTGGGACCGCACAGGTCTTGGAGAATTCCGATATGGCGGCCCAATTTGTCGCTAACCTGGCGAAGTCGCTTGAAGACTTTGGCGTGATTGGCCTGAGTCGAGTGGCTGAAATTGAGGCGGGCCACATTGACGCCAGCCTCCAGCATCTGCTCGATGACCTCTGGGGATTCACTAGCTGGCCCGATGGTGGCCACGATTCGAGTTTTCCGTCGCATGAGGGGACCTCGGTCGGGTCTAGGGGGCCTCGGCTAGACTTTCTTCTCGCATTCGGCCCATCCGACGATATTTTTCATAACGTTGGGCGAGCAGTTCCTCGCCCGATAGACCGAGAAGAGGCTCCAGGTTTCGCGACAAAGCCGCTTTAACGTCAGCCAGAACCTTATCGGTATCTCGATGGGCTCCCCCCAGCGGCTCGGTCAAAACCTCATCCACCAGCCCGAACTCTAGTAACTTGTCACTGGTCAGTCCCAGCTTGCAGGCGGCTTCTTTGGCTTTGCCAGCATCCCTCCATAAAATGGTGGCACATCCTTCGGGAGAGATGACGGAGTAAACACTGTTTTCCAGCATCAAGACACGATCACCGACAGCGATGCCCAGGGCTCCCCCTGATCCGCCTTCGCCGATGACCAGAGTCAAAATCGGCACGGGTAATTCCGTCATCAAAGCGATGTTGGAGGCGATGGCCTCGAATTGGCCTCGTTCTTCGGCCACGATACCGGGGTAGGCTCCAGGGGTGTCGATGAAAGTGAAGATCGGAAATCCAAAATTGGCGGCCATCCTCATCAGGCGGGCCGCTTTGCGGAACCCTTCAGGGTTGGGCATTCCAAAATTTCGGGCTAGATTCTCTTTCGTTTCCTTGCCCTTCTGATGGCCGAGCACCACGCAGGCCCGACCTTCGAACCTGGCCAGCCCGGCCACAATGGCCGGGTCGTCGCCTAGAAGCCTGTCGCCGTGTAGTTCGGTGAATTCCTCGAAAATCGTGGTCAGATAGTCTTGGGTGGTAGGACGACCAGAGTGTCGCGCGATCTGGACTCGGTCCCACCCGGTCAAATTCTCGTAGATATTCTTCTTCAACTGCTCGGCTTTACGCTCAAGCAGCCGGATTTCGCTAGAGAGGTCGACCTGTCCGGTCATATTGACCTCTTTGAGCTCTTTGATCTTGTTCTCGAGTTCGAGTAGCGGCTTCTCGACTTCTAGGATAATGCTCATGCAGTCACCATCGGCTTGACAAAAAATCGCACCAACTTGATCAGTTCAGCTCGAAGTTCCGCGCGGGGCACGACCCGGTCGATAAATCCATGCTCTTGATAGAATTCAGAAGTCTGGAATCCAGGAGGGAGCTTCTGGCGGATCGTTTGCTCGATCACTCTGGCCCCCGAGAAGCCGATGATCGCTTTGGGTTCAGCCAAAATCACATCTCCCAGAGAAGCGAAGGAGGCCGCCACTCCGGCGGTGGTCGGGTCGGTCAGGATCACGAAGTACGGTTGACCAGCAGCGGCCAGGCGACGCACGGCGGCCGAGGTTCGAGCCATCTGCATCAGGCTCAGCATGCCTTCCTGCATTCGGGCCCCTCCCGAGCAAGTGACAATAATAGCCGGCACCTGAAGGTCGGCCGCCCTCTCGAGTACCCGGGAGATCTTCTCCCCCACCACCGAGCCCATCGAGCCTCCCCGAAAATGGAAATCCATAATGCCGAGGGCGACGTTCATCCCGTCGAGTTGTGCTTTGCCGGTCAACACTGCGTCGGAAAGGCCGGTTTTCTCCCGGTCTGAGATGAGTTTCTGTTGGTATTCCTCACCGAACTCTAAAGGGTCCTCGGAAAACAGATCGGCATCCCATTCCTGGAAAGTTTCGCCATCAAAAAGAGATTCTAATCGTTCTTTGGCCGTCATCTTGTGGTGAAAACCGCACTGGTCGCAGACCTTAAGGGCCTCTGCGAAAGCTTTACGATAGAGGACTGCCGAGCATTTGCGGCATTTGATCCAGAGTTCGCCCGCTTTGCCTGCGGTCGAAACCCTTTCGGCCTCCGAAGACTCTACCCGAGGACGTTGAGAACGTAGTTTGTCGAAAAAACCCGCCATAGATTCCTTTAAAGGGGCCCGACTTCAATGGGTTGGCCGGAACTCCTCCTCCATCATCTCCCCTATCAGGTCGTCTCCCCGACGTCGTAGGAGACGACACCGAAGCTTTTGACCGACCATTCTGTGGCCACCTCTCAGGCGCACGTTGAGATAGTTCTCTGTCGTTCCGCGAACCCATCCTTTGCCATCGGTCCGTTCCACCAGGACCTCTGCCACTTGACCATAATGGGAGCGAAGAAAAACGATTCTCTTCTTCTCGGCCAGCCGTAACAACTGATCGCGACGGGCCTTCTTGACGGAGGTCTCTACCTGATCGGCAAAGCGAGCCGCACTGGTGCCCGGACGCACGCTATAGGGGAACACATGGATACGGTAGAAGGGAGTTTTGCGGACATAATCCATGAGAAGGCGGAAATCCTGGTCGGTCTCGCCGGGAAAGCCGACCATTAAGTCGGTGGTGAGACAAGCTTTTTCAACCCTGCCGAAAAAGGCCTCCACCAGGCCCTGATAGTGAGCCAGGTCGTAGCCTCTCCTCATCCTTTCGAGGACAGCGTCGCTGGCGTGTTGGAGGACTAGGTGAAGGTGAGGACAGATCCGCTGCGGGTGCTCTTCCATCAGCTCAAATAAACGATAAGGAAAGCGGTCAGGCTCCACCGAGCTCAAACGAATTCGAACCGACTCCGTCCCTTCGAGCAGAGCTTCCACTAGATGGGAAAGATCGGGCTGCCCTTCCAGGTCATGACCCCAAATGGACAGATGAATGCCGGTTAAAACGATTTCCTGATAGCCCTTGCGGGCTAAGGCACGGGCCTCTTGAAGCACTTGGTCGACGGGGAAGCTTCGACTTCGACCGCGGACGTAAGGGACGATGCAGAAGGAGCAGAACTGATCGCATCCGTCCTGCACTTTCAACAGGGCTCGCGTTCGTAGAGCCTGGGCCTCTTTCTCCATCATCTCGGTGGCGGGACACCGTTCGGCTCCTAACAGACTCAGAATTTCCTCGGACCGATCCGGAGGGAGCCTCAGGGCAGTGCCCGGCATCTTCTTCATGCCGCCTCGCTCGGCGACCGAACAACCAGTTGCGACCACAGTCTGCCCAAGCTTGAGTGCGCGCCGGACCATCTGGCGAGACTTTCTGTCGGCTTCGCGCGTCACCGTACAGGTGTTGACGACCTGGCAGTCCGCCTGAGTGCCAAAGGGGACCTCCCGGAAGCCAGCAGAGCAAAGGATCTCCCTCAAGCGATCAGATTCAGCCTGGTTGGCTCGACACCCCAGGGTATGAATGGCGAAGGTTGGTGCTTCAGGCATTGACCCGGAGACTCTCTGCCACGGCCTCGACCACTTTGGCTCGAACCTCCTGCAGATCTCCGCGCACGACGCAGCCGGCCGCCTTGGCGTGGCCACCTCCGCCGAACTGGGCTGCCACCTGATTAACAGGGGCTTCCTTGGAGCGAAAACTGACTTTGATCCGTCCGTCGCCTAACTCTCGAAAGAGAGTCACCACCTCAGGGCCAGCCACCCGATCGACGTCATCGATGAAAAACTGCGTATCTTCGGGTCGGACTCCGAAATGTTGCATACGGTCGTAGGGGATTTCTGCCCAAGCGACTCGCCCGGTGGAAGTTAGGTGAACTTCACTGAGCACGTAACCCAAAAGCCGGAGAACTTCTGGCCGGCTTTGGCGATAAATCATTCGGGAAATCAAATCGGTGGGTAGATTGAATTCCAAAAGCTCGGCCAGTCTTTGATGGGTGGCTGGACAGACCCTGGAATATTGAAAGGACCCGGTGTCGGTCAGGATAGCAACGTAGAGGCCCATAGCGATGGCCCGGTCGAGAGGTACCTCGAGATATTCTAAGAGGTCGAAAATCATCTCACCCAAAGCGGCCGCCTCTGGCTCCACCCAGATATGGTGGCCATACATCTCATTGTCAGGGTGATGGTCGAGATTGATCACCGTTTTAGCCGACTTCTGGATGTCCACGCCTTTCGGCAGCCGAGCCACGTTGGGGCATTCAAGGGTAATTAAAGTGTCGAACTCTCGGGCCGGAATTTCTGAGTGAAGCTGGTCGAGTTCCAGAAGGAACTGGTAGTTGGGAGGCACCACCTCCGGAAGGAAAGCGACCACTTCTTTACCCATCTTCTCGAGCGCTTTTCGCATCGCTAGCATCGAGCCGAGATGATCGCCGTCGAGCCCCACGTGCGCTGCCAGCAGAACCGACCGAGAGGCCTGAAGGGCTTCCACAAGTTGGTCGGTTATGTTGTTCTTGAAGCTCACGCGCGGGACTCTTTGTTACGATCGATCTGCAGCACTTGGGGTCTCATGGTTTCGATTTGTAGTACCTTCCGCTTTTCCTTCGTGGGAGCCTCATTTACCTGCTTGGGCGCGAAACCCGGCAGCTCAATTTCCGGAACATGGGCCATCGTCGCAAAGTCAAAAACGGGGGGACGATTGAGCTCTAAGCTCGGTAGGACCTGATCGTAATAGGTCACGGCTTGACGGTTGGTTCGAGGTTGGTAACCGCACATGGCAAAGAAAGCCGTAAGGACTGTAGCGTTAAACTGGGTGCCCGCCCCCTGCTCCATCTTATAGAGCGCCTCTTCTTTTAAGAAGCCCTTGCGATAAGGGCGGTCATAAGTCATAGCGTCATAACAGTCGGCCACGGCAATGATTTGAGCTCCCGTTGGAATCTGGTCTCCCTTTAACCCGGCCGGATATCCTTTCCCATCCCACCGCTCGTGATGGTGAAGAACCATTCGGTAAACCGACGGGGGCAGACTCTGAATATTTTTCACGATAGCGGCGCCGTTCTCGGCGTGCTTTTTCATCACTTCATACTCTTCTTGGGTCAAGCCGCCGGGTTTCGATAAGATGACGTCGGGAGTGGAAATCTTACCAACATCGTGAAGGGTGGCAGCAATGCCGACCTCCTTGATCTCGTCGGCTCCCAAACCCAAGACCTCCGCGATTCTAACCGAGAGGTCCCGGACTCGCCCAACGTGATTACTGGTATACAGGTCCTTGGCCTCGATAGCCTGAGCCAGAGCCCGAATCATCTCGAAGTGGGTCTGCTCAATCCTGGCCTTGGCCTCCAGGTTGTGAAGAGCGATGGCGGCGTTGGTTGCCAGGATTCGTAAATAATCGAGGTCGTTGGGAGAGAAGTGGTCTCGAGCCACGAGATTGGCCACCAGCAACAAACCGAAAGAGTTCTTCTGCAACGAGCCCCGCATAGGCACCGCTAAGAGATCGTTGAACCGGTCCACTCTATTGGTGAAGCCTGAGCCTTTTTGGTGACGCGCCAAAGCTTCGGGGAACTGTTCTTGAGGGGCCAGGTCTTCCAGCTCCCCAGGGTCCACACGGGAATCCAAGCAAACAGCCTCACCGCTGGCCAGGACTCGCCCGAGAAAAGAGTCCAGGGGCGTCTCCAAACGGACCCTGGCGGGATGACTGACCCCCAGGGACTCGACCACTTTGAGCTTACCGTCTTCCACCAAAAGAAGCGCCGCCGTGCGGACCCCCATCTGGTCGAGAGCGCATTCGGTAATAGCCTGAAGAAGTTTCTTGCGAGATCTTAGAGAGGCTAGTCGGCTGGAGACTTCCACCAGGCCTTCGAAGCGCCGTCGTTCTTGAAAAAGCCGTTCTTCGGTCTCGCGCCGGGACTCGCTTTGCTGGCGAGCGATCTTGTGGAACTTCTCCAGTTCCCGCTCGCTGTTATCAAAACGACGGTAATCTTCTCTGACCCCGGCTCGACTGACAAAAAAGCCAAGACATCCGAGGCTCAACAAGCTAAACCAGCGCCCCAACATCTCTTCGGCAGGCAGCGGCGCTTGAAGCGCCTTGGACAAAACAGCCAGGCTGAGACAGGCGACCAAAGCGCTGGCCAGGCCCAGGTGGGCACCGTGGTCTAAGGCGGCCAACGTGACCGTAAACCACAGCAGAAAAAGAAACGGGCTCCCCAGGCCGCCAGTGAAAGTCGAAAGAATGCCTACCAAAACAACTTCAGCCACCACGCTAGTAGCCCGAAGTCCGAAACTCAGGTGAGTGACCAGGGAGAGACAGGAGAGATAGACGACCATGGCCACCACCACCCAAACGACCCGAAAAGTTTCGACAGAGACGGTCTGATCTCCGGAAAAGTAGCTGTAGAGGAGTGCCACCACTCCCCCGACCAAATAGACGAGCCATCGTAACCTGAGCAAAGTCCTGGTTTCCTAACCTGGGCCGGCGAGTGAGCCGGACAAAAGTCTTTTCGACACCTCTTTTGGAGGCGCCTTTGCTCTAGCTGCGGTGAAGCCTAAGTCCAACCGTCGCGGAGAAACATTTTGACCCCATCGATCTGGACGAGCAGTAAAACCACACCGCAGTGTGGACAGACGGATTCTTCATTGATGGCTAACCCTTCGACTTCGAGCGGCACATCACAGCCAGGGCAGTTGGGTAGGGTCAGACGAGACGGCTGGCGAGGCTCAAGTTGATAGCCGGAGTCCATCAACGCACGGCTTCTTTGGCGACCAGGCAAATCGGGTCAGGCTCGGTGAGCGACCCCAGAGTTGCGTAAGTTCTTGCACGGGAACCACCTCGGCAAGAGCGGAAGTAGTCACAATTGTTACAAACCTGGTTGCCGGGACTGCTCCGGAGGCTTTTGAATCCGGGACCCTCCTCCCAAAGCTCCAGCAGTCCGCGGTCACGGATGTTTCCGGCGGGGAGAAGGTCGCTCACGAACCCACTCGACGAAACGACCCCTTCGGACGAGATATGGCAGTAGAGCCGCCCACCTTCCGAGCCGAAACCCTCGAACACTCGTTTCTTCTGATAAGGCGGAGGGACGCGACCGTTGATCTCGACCTTGACCCGACTCGTCTGGCCTATCCTTCGGGCCAAGTCGAGAGCGTTATTGGCTTCCTCGGGGGTCAACAAGAGGCGCTGATGCTGCTTGGCTCGACCGACCGGCACGATCGTATCGAAGACGATTTTGTCCATTTGGTGCTTTTCAGCTTGCTTCACCAGGGCGGGAATTTCTGTCAGGTTGTCTCGCTGCAGGACCGTATAAAAATAGACGGGTGCATTGGCAAGTTCCTTCAGGTTCTTGATGCCTCGAATAGCCTTTCGATAGGACCGCTCACCTCGGATGTAGTCGTAACTTTTCTCGCTAGCGGCTTCCAGGCTGACTTTAATCTCGTCAATATCGAGTTCACCGATTTTGCCGGCCACCGCTCGGGTGGCCATGGTTGCGTTGGTGGAGAGGCTTACGCGAATTCCTTTGCTATTAGCGTATTTAACGATATCATACCAGTCTCCTCGACCCAACGGCTCCCCTCCCCCGAGACGGAGTTTGAAACAACCGAGTTCGGCCATCTGGTCGAGTAACGTCCGTACTTCCAGGATGGTTAACTCTCTGGGGCGAGCCTCTCCGGAATCGGACCAGCAGTGCTTACACGCCAAGTTGCAGTAGCGGGTTAGCTGTAAGTAAACCATGGTGGGGGCTGACAGGTTGTAGAACCCCTCAGTCGGCTTGCGGTCTAGGAACGCACCTTGAAAGGTGCCGTTCTCAAAGAGCCCGATGCTCGAGCACAGCTGGATAAAGGTGTCGAAAGACTGCCGAGACACACTCTCGGCAACGTCTCGATAAACCTCGTCCGGAGACATTTCCAGACTAGCCTCGAAGATATCCGTAGCTTCCTGGTCGAAAGGGATGTAATCGCTATTGCTGCGATCGAAAACCAGGCAACCAAAGTACTCTCGACGGGCCACAAAGGGGGCCTTCGCCAAGTCTGTCATGCAGTGTCCTCCAGGGCCTCGTCCCGCTGGAATCGCGCCCGATGGAGCGGTCGAGACAAAAATGGCCTTCGGGGCCTAGCCGAGGGATTCGCCTTCCTTGTCGTGGTAATCACACTCTTCAATACAATCTCGAAAGCTACGAAGCGGGCGAGATTGGTAAGGGTGAGTGCAGTTAATGAAGATCCTCGGCATCTCTCCCTCGAGACTGAATCCGAAGTCCACGTAGCCACAGAATCGGTCCGGCACGTTCTCCAGACAGAACTCATAGAGCTCGTTATAGATCTCCGGATAGGAATGCTGGAACATGTGTTTCTCACACTGAAACACCCCTAGCACTGAACTCCGGAACCTGCAAGGCCGGTACGCCATATTCTCACCTACCCGTAGTCGTTTTCTGTGTCTGTGCTGGCATCGTCACCCCAAAACTAGTGAGACCCGCAAGCAAGTGTAATCTCCAGGTAAACCTCGGAAATAACGCTTGAGTATTCTTCCATAACGGGTGAGTTCCTCCAGAACCCAAAAAAAACATCGAACGAAATGAAAACAGGGGCACAGGGCCCCTGTTGTTGCTTCAATGCGGTTTTGGTGGAGCTAGTCGGACTTGAACCGACGACCTCTTGCATGCCATGCAAGCGCTCTCCCAGCTGAGCTATAGCCCCGCGTTCGCCAATAATAGTAAACCTTCGTCTCCTTGTCAACCTTAGAGACGGAGTTCAAAGACGGGAACCGCTACGAAGAGGGTCACAAGAGTGATGATCACGACACCGAGCAGGTTGAGCCAGACCCCAGCCTTCGCCATCTGGGGGATGGTCAAGTAACCGCTCCCAAACACGATAGCATTGCCTGGGGTGGCAACCGGCAACATAAACGCGCACGATGCCGACATGGCCGCCGGCATCATTAACAGAAGGGGGTCGATCTCCATGGCTTGGGCGGCAGTGGCCAGCACCGGCATCATCACGGTGGTGGTGGCCGTATTGGAGGTCACTTCGGTCAAGAACGTCATCAAAAAGCAGGTGGCGGCGATCACCTGAACGGGAGACACGTCGGTCAAGAAGGCG
>CAYRFU010000218.1:0-12506 GCA_964423525.1 uncultured Burkholderiales bacterium
GAAAGCCCCTTCGAGTCAAAGGGGAGAAGCGCCCAGCTCTCTTGGAGTCCGAGGTTCATGCCCTGGCCGTCCCGCTCCCCAATATGGGAGTGCTCTATCTGGGCCGAAGCGGGAAGAAGCCGTTCTCGAACCAACAACTCGACCGGCTGGTGTGGATCGCCGAGAAATCGGCCCTGGCCCTTCAGACAGCTCATCGCAAACAGGCAAGAGAGTTCGCTCTGGCTCTTCATTCGCGAGCCCACTACCAGCTCAAAGAGAGGGTCTAGCTCCTGGCTGTTCTCAACCAGGGCTCGCGTGAAGTGGCCGCCACTCTAGAGCGGGAGCAACTGCTGCCAGCCTTGCAAGAGTTCTTGCTAACCACCGTTCCCCATGCCTTCGGTGGCTTGTTGACCGGGGAGCAACGCCACTTCTGGAGTCGGGACGGGAGCAAGCCCGTGGTCAACCAAAAAGCGGTCGAGCAGCTCTGTCAACTGGTGGTGGAGAACGCCGTCGTTCTTGACGACCTGCAAGACCCGCACAGCCGTCTCAAACCTCCTGTTCAAGGCGCGCGCAGTCTCTTGTTGGCACCGATGCGCGCCAGCGAAGGGCTCCTGGGCCGCATGGTGCTCTTGACCGCATGGTGCTCTTGACCGAGCGACAGGGCAGCTTCTCTCCTGAACACGTCGACTTGCTGGCCACCATCGCCAACCAGGCCGCTGTGGCTCTCGATAACATCAGGAAATACGAACAAGTGGTGGAAGCCCGACGTCTCTTGGAAGAATCCCAGGCTCAACTGATTCAGGCCAGTAAGATGACGGCGGTGGGTCAACTCGCGACCGGCGTCGCTCACGAGTTGACACCCCCCTCGGGGTGGTGGGCGTGTCGCTTGAAGCGATCGAGATGCAACTCGAGGCGAGCAAGCCAGAACGAGCTTTGAAGAAGGTAAAGCGCGGCCTCAAGGCAGTCGACCAGGCCCGCCACATCATCAAGAAGCTGCTCCGCTACTCGCGCAAAAACACGGAGCGGTTGGAAGAAGTCAACGTCAACGAGGTGGTGACTGAAACGATCGACTTTGTCGGTCACTATCTGGACCGCGGCGATTTCGAGGTGAGTACTGAACTGCAGCCGGTAGGGCCGGTGGCCGGCCGCGCTCAGGAGCTTCAACAGGTCCTGGTTAACTTGATTCTCAACGCTATCGATGCCAGCGACGAGCTTGAGCCGAACCAACGTCGGGTTCGCCTGGCTACCGCCCAGGAAGGGGAGTTTGTCACTCTTTCGGTCGAGGACTGGGGCCGGGGCATGACGCCTGAACAGCTAGAGCGAGCCTTCGACCCTTTCTACACCACCAAGGAAGTGGGGGAAGGGACAGGCTTGGGGCTTTCTGTTAGCCAGCAGATCGTCAGCCAGCACAACGGCGCTTTGACGGCCGAGTCCACTCCGGGCCAGGGCACAACCTTCACGCTTCGCCTTCCGATAACGAGCGAGAGTCTATGAACGCCATGTTAACTCTTAGCTTTTGACGAGAATTTAACGGTCGCCGTTTATTCTCTGACTGTAGAAAATTTTAGGAGGCCATCGTGCTCAACACTAGCAATGCACCTTTAGCGGCTCGCCGCTTATACGATATTCGTAAACAGGTTCTCGCCAACCCCTTCCGCATTAAAGGCGGGGAAGAGATTTTCAGGCCCACCGCCCAGGGCGGCGTCACGGTTCTTCAAGACACCGAGATGAAGATCACCGGGGAGACCGGCTTCGGCGAAGAGACCATTCTCCTTCACGCCGGCTCAAGTATCGGCTATGAGTCTGCCCACGACCGGGTCAGCTTCTCGACCGAGGGACCAAAAGTTGCCACCAGCGCCCCGAAGCAGAGACAGGCGCTTTTCACGATGCCCGCAGACCCTGCGACTAAAGAGATGTTCTGGAATCCCGAGGGAATCCACCCGACTGGGGAAACGGTCGCGGATCGCGACGTCTTCAGACTCAACTATCAATCACCAGACCTCGCCGAAGGACCCAGAGGCCAGCATCTCATCATTGGAACGCCAACCCGGCTCGAGGTCTATACCATTGACGGCGAAGGGGCGACCGCCGAAGCCTTCAACACCAAGAATTGGAAAAAGGCACCCGCTCACCAATTTGGCCCCGCCGAACTCAAGACGCTCCACATAGCCTATTTCCGAGTCGACAGTAGTGCGGTCCCTGCCGAACCGGGTGGTGACAGGACGATGCAAGCCGACCACGCCATGATGACTCGTAAAGGCGAACCGATTTTGACCGTGCGAGGTGGCTCGACCCTCTCGGCCACGGGTCACCACGAGATTGAAACCGAGCGTCCGGTTGAACCCAGCAGCAAGTATCTGCAAGGACCTCTCACAATGCACGAGACGTTCGACATCACTCCCGGCCGAGGAAAGAGGACAACCGTCGAGCACGCGGCCCTTGTGATGAACGAAAGAGGTCAGCTCGTCGATGGCTCGATGACCCAGGGCACACTCTTGCCCGACCAAGGTCAGTTCAAACTCGCCTGACCTCGTCGCTATAGCCACTCCTACACAGGCCCGGCTTGAGCCGGGCTTCTGACTTAGGACCCGTCAAAAATAAATCGCGCATTTCTAGCTACGACCCATCCCCTCTGACTGCGTCGCGCCCCCTCAAATACAACCCGGTATTCAGCATTCGACGCTCCTTGTCAGAGAGGCGCCTCGAAGCTAGAAATTGACATATTCACTCTTAGACGGGCCCTTAGTAATAAATGGTTCGAGTGCGGTGGTAGGGTCGCTCGTTCGGCACCGGCTGCTGACCCACGTTCCATAAGAACCAGTCGAGTTCATAGGCCTGAATGGGGCGACCCAAGCTCTCAAAAGCCTGGCGCAGGTATTCGACGGCCCACACCATTCCCGCCCGAATCTCGACCTCACGAGGGTCGCCGGCCGGGATCAGCTGGTAGGAATTAAGAGTCTCACAGAGCTCGTCAGAATAACGCAAGATCCCCTGAGCCTCGAGCACTTGAGGGATCTTATAGTCCGCGAAAGCGGTCAAGAGGTGAGCGTCGTCAAAGCGACCGAAACCCTGGCCTCCGAACGTGCCCAGCAGGTCGATCACGGTGATCTGGGCTCGTTTATAAAAGCGAACGAGCTGACCGTTGTAGGTAGTCTCGTCGCGAAAACAGGGAAAATCTCTTACCAGCAGCTGGGTTAGAGCGATAGCCGAATGAGAAACCGATTCGATGGCGTTGACAAAGGACCCCTGGTATTTCTCCAGTAGGACCTGGCCCACTTCTTGAGCGTTGGCGAGTCGCTCGGGCAGCATCGGAATCTCGTTCTCTCCTGCGAAGATCTCTTTGAGGTCCTCAAGAGTCAGAGCCGCTAGCCTCTCGGCCGAATAGAGCGGGTCCCCGGCCTCGATGGCTCGCTTTAGGCCGGCCGCCAGGGCCATATAGCCGTTGAACGTTTTGCCCTGATAATCCAGACTCCACTTCGGCTGGCCGGGGTTGGGCCAGAAACAAAAGTTAAGAGCGTCCAACAGCAAGACGGCATTGACCGTGTTGGGTCCCCCATCGCTCCAATGAACCTCATCGTCCCAATTCGGAACGGCGAAGGAGGAGTCGATCCAAGTACGAGCCAGCTGTTCGATTCGGGCCCGGTCTAGGCTGACGTGGCCACCCTGGTCGACCACTGGCCCGGTTGTCTCAAGCACCTCTAGCGATGTCGTTTTCATGGAGCGTCTGTTTGTAGCTCTGACAGCGAGTCCTGCAGAGGACAAGAGTGGGGGGCAACGAAGTTCGTCCGAACTTTGCTACGGGAGGTTTCATGCGCAAGTGGCTCTTTGAGGCGGTCAAGAAGTGGAAGAAGAGCGGGCCTACCATGCTCGTCTTGGTGGGCCCACCCGGGGCCGGCAAAACCACCTTCCTAAACGACCTGGCCGACAAGGAAGAAGGCTGCCTGATGGTGTCGGTCCGACCGACCCTGGGCACCAACGTCGGCTTGGGATTCTGGCACGCCCTCTTGTCTCAACTCGACCTCCAAGGCGAGCGCTTGCCCACCACCGTCCACGCCTCGGTGGCTCGAGCCGAACAGGTCTTGCCTCCCAGTGAAGGGTCTCAACGCCTGGTGTTGGTCGACTCTTTCGAGCGGGGTGGCTGGCTTTGGGACGCAGGCGGGCTAGCCGGATTAGACCACCCTATCGCAGGAGTGAAGGTGGTTGTCGCCTGTCGCCCGGGCCTACACCTTTCAGCTCTTCACAAGAGCGGAGCCCAGATCGTCTATCTCGATCCCCAGAGCCAGGAGAACCAGGACGACTTGACCCGCTATCTCAAGAAAATGGGCCTGGCTGCCGACCAACTCGAAGGCTATCTGGCCCGTAGCGACGGCAACTTTTTGGTAGCCTCCCACTTGGTGCGAAGTGGGCTGACCACCGACAACTCGATCCCCCACGAGCTCAAGACGATCCTATGGGTGGTCTGGCGAGAGCTGATCCAGAGTGCCCAGAGCAACAATCAGCAAGAGTTGTCCCTGGTAGCCGGCCTGCTGGCCGAGACCCCAGAACCGTTGCCTTCGGCGGCCATCGCCGACTTTCTAGGCCTGTCAGCGGCCCGAGTCCATCACTTGCTGGAAACACTTCTTCCTATTTTGATATTGCGCGACGGCCGCTACTCCATCTTTTGTCGGGCTATGAAGGTGGCCCTCAGCGAACTGATGTCGCGAGACCTGGTCCATATCCATAGCAAAGTGGTGGCCTTTTTCCGCGAAACTTACCCTTCCTGGGAGGAGATGACAGACCTCTACGGCTGGTCTCATCTTGGCTATCACTGCGACCGTCTGGCTCGTTGGTCGCGGCGTCGTGACTTTTCTATTCTTCATTGGCTTTGCGAAGGGCCCTACATTCAGTCGAAACTAGCCCGAACAGGCTCCGTTCGCTCCGTGGTTGACGACCTCGAGCGAGGCCTCAGAGCAGCCCTCGAGGAAAGCGATTTGCCACGAATTCTGGCCTACGGCCTGCGGCTGCCGAAGCTCCGGGCCAACCAGGCCTCGACTATGACTCATCTTCTAGCCGACGAGGGCGAATTTGAGAAGGCCCTCGACAACGCCCGCCTGGTGGTCGATGAGGGATGTCGCTTCAAAGCTTTTCTGCTGCTTGCCTGGCAAGCCTGGGAAGAAGAAAATCAGGACTGGGTTGAGCAAGTGCTGCAAGAGGCTCTCCAGATTCCGCTGCCTCGTTTTCGCGATGTCGACCTTCCCCTGGTCCTCTCGATCCTCACCGATTTCGCCCTCGACGAACGCTATACTGAACAAGCCTTCCAACTTCTTGACTTGGAGGAAGACCCTCTTCGCCTTTCCACCTATTTTCTGGGATTTGGCCGCAAAACCCGGTTGACCAATGAGCTTCGAGTTCGAGCTTTTCAAGCGGGTCTTGAGGTTTGCCAGAAAGCTCCCGAGGGACCGGGGAGAACGCTACGAGAGGTGGCTTTGACCCGGGCTCTGATCAGTCTTGGCGTCGAGATGAAAGAACCCGAGCGCGCCCCCGAACGCGTGGACCGTCGGGTTTTCGCCCGGGCCGAAGATCCGGGCCAGTCCTTTATGAACCTGTTGGGTGCGGTCAGTCAACGGCCCTGGGATCCGGCTCGAGTGAACGGCTATCTCGACCTTGCCGACGCCCTCCTCGAAGTGGCCGACGAGCCGTTCGTTGAGGAGGCTTTTCTCAAGTTGCTCCAGGCGGCTGTAGGAATTCAAGTCCCAGCCGAGAGACTTCGAATTTTCTACGGACTGTGCGGCAATCTCGCCAAACTCGGTCGCAGTGAGTTTACCCGCGACGCCTTCGAGCGCCTTTCTGCCATCGCCGACACCTTCCAGGATGATAATCTCCGGGCTAGGGCCCTGGCCGAGCTAGCGGTTGGGCTTCATAAGATTCGCAATCCCCGCGATTCCCAGAGAAAGATCTCAGAATCAGCCAAGCTCGCTTTCACCCTGACCGATACCCAGGAACGCTCCGAAACGCTGGGTTTTCTGGCCGGCTGCGTGGCCCGAACGGGACATCGGGTGCGGGCCCGTGACCTGGCTCTCAATTCGCTCCAGGCCGAAACGGCTACCGGTGACGCCGATCAGGGTTGCCGTAGCACCATCAAGATGGCCCTGATGGCGGCCAGCCCTCAAACCTCGGCGGAGTATATTCAACAAGGCGCTGACATCGCGGAGGTCTCGGACCTCTACGGCCCTCAAGCCAAAGCCGCTACCCTTTCGACCCTGGCCCACACGATGTCTCGTATCGGCGATAGCGAGTGGGGTCTGAAGCTTCTCGAGCAAGCGGTGGCCGCCGCTCGGGCTATGGAGTCAGGTAGCCAGAAGGCAGTGACGCTGGCCAACCTGGCTACCCAGTTCGGAATGAGCGGCAACGACGAGAAGCAGAGACAGCTCCTACTCGAGGCCGAGGAAGCCGTAGAGGGTCACCCGGCTGCCACCCAGGCCGAAGGTCAAGTCGCATTGGCCACCTCTTACCACGAAGTGCACCTTCCCGATCAGGCCCACACCCACCTCAAGAGGGCCTTTGACCAGCTCAGTAAATTGGAGGCTCTGGACCTGCTCGAGTCAGGGGCTCTCCTGCTGGCTGGCCGGCTGGCCAACCCGACGGGGCTGGAGAAAGACCTCGACAAACTGATCAAGAGAGCCTCGGCGGCCCTGAAGAATCTTGAAGGGAGCGCTTACGACGAGGCCCAACTCGCCTTGCTCAAATTGGAACTGGCGCGCGAGCATATTGAAGCGGCCTGTGACCGCTTAGGGAAAATCTCGAGCCTTTCGGTAGGCGGCCAGGGTCGGATTGAACTGGCCCGCTCGGTGGTGCGCGAGCACCCCGGTCTGGCTCTAAGCTCCATCGCAGAGATTCCCGTGACGGCTCAGCGGATGGAAGCCGTCCGAAGGGCCACTCTCGAAGCCTTCCTGGAGGTTCGACCTTCGCGCATGAATCAGCTGCGCAACACCCTTCGGGAACTGACCTTATTGGCCACTGAAGACCAGCTCACGACCGACCTGGTGTGGTCGCTGGGTCTACTTCGAGCCCGACCCCAACGTGCTCAGAGAGACGGTCCTAAAAATGGGCTGGCTTCAAGAAGGACCGGTGCCCCCCCGCTCCGAGTCCCTCCCCAACGATGGCTTCTCGGAGCTTGAGCTCACCTCGGCAACGTGAGCTACCCAAGACACTACGGACGCCTCGCTAGCGACCATCTCGGTCGCTCCATGGAGCATCTAATTTACGGCTCTGGAGGAGCGCCTGTCCTGGTCTTCCCGACCTCCAGTGGTCGCTTTTATCAATGGGAAGACTTCGGAATGCTCGAGTCGGTCAGGCCTCACCTGGACAACGGCTGGCTCCAGTTCTTCTGCGTCGATTCCTTAGACGGGGAGTCGTGGTATAACTTTGACATCCACCAGCGCGACCAAATCGACCGGCATCTCGAGTATGAGGCCTATCTGCTGGAAGAGTTCTTGCCACTCTTGCGTCGCTTCAACGACACTCCGTTTTTGATCGTCACGGGAGCTAGTTTCGGGGCCTTCCATGCCGTCAACTTTAGTTTCCGTCACCCGGAGTTGGTGAGTCGGGTGATCGCCATGTCGGGTGATTACGACATCTGCAAGAACGTCGACAGCTACTATGATGAGGACGTCTACTACAACTGTCCCACCCATTTTATGGCTCAGATGAATGACCCCGAGTTGCTGGAGCAGTTCCGAGCCATGGACATCATTCTCGGCACCGGTCGATGGGATTTTTGTCTGGGACCCACGACCGACCTTTCAAGCGTTCTCTGTCTCCGAGACATCCCTCACCGGATGGATGTCTGGCAAGACCCGGGGATGCACGACTGGCCACTATGGCGTCGCATGCTGGCCCTCTACGCCTGATGCGTCATCCTTGGCTGGTCTTGTTCGAGAGCGCCCTAGCAAGCTCTTTTCCTTCTATGGCAAAACCATCCCGTAAGAAAGAGGCCCCCCACGATGAATAAAGCGATCGATCAGATGAATACTTTGAGCGACATGGCCCGATTTCCCTGGACGGTTCATTTGGGAGCCTCGGTCAACATCGTTTTTTCGATTTGGCTGACCTATGGGGTTTTTGGTCTAACCCGAGGGAGTTTTGTCTTCTTTCTTCCTTTCGCCCTGACTCTGATCGCTCTCAATCTTCTGCCAGTCATCTTCCTTCGCATCAAAGATCCTGGCTCTGGAAAGCGCCCCCCCCTCGGCGACATGGACTTCTTCAAAGACCAACATCGATTCTCCACCTGGGTCTACGCCATCGCCTCAGGCAACATGCTTTTTTGGACCGTTTTTGCCTGGTGGGTCTTTACCATCCACCACAGCCCGAATTCTCTTCTGGGAGTCGAGCTCTTCTCTTTCGTAGTCACCTACGTGCCGCTGTGGCGTCAGCTGGTCCTCGCCCAAGAACCGTCCTAGCGGGACAAAAGGTTGCCGGAAGAGACGCGGAGAAGAGAGGAAGGGAGCGAAACTCTGTACAGAAAGGATTGAGTGCACCGTGGGCTCAGGTCCCCGCCTTCTATCGGTGATGCTACTCCTCTCTGTCATGGCCAGCCTTGAGGCCCAACAGCTCCCCTGGCAAAGTGTAGTCGATAAAGTGCGCTCCTCGCCAGGCTATACCGTTCGCTTCGACTACCAGGGAGAGCGAGGTTTCTATCGCTTCCACTACAGCGCAGCCCCGGGCAAGACGCGCACCGAGATCCTACCCGAGAGCGACGCCGGAGTCGGGGTTGTGGTCCTTTATGACGAAAGCCTCTCGAACGAATGGGTGGCTGTCGACATGGGCTTTTTCCGAGTTCGCAGGAGCCTGGACTCTGCCGACCTCAAGGATAGCCAGGTCGAGATCCCCATCTTCGACCAGCTCTTCACCCGCCTCGCCCCTTTGCCGGTCCTCGATGCCGTCAGAGAAGGAGGCTTAACCTGCTACCGGTTCGGAACGGCGGGGGACCTTCATCGAGTGTCCGTCAACGACCAACTCGAAATCGTCGGTTATCAGCATCAGATTGAAGGCCAGGTGGTCGAGTCGATGACCTTCCACGATGTTCTTTGGAGCACGTCCTTCGAGGAAAGTTGACGGCCGACCGAGGCCGGCCGCCAACTTGGCTAACGGCTCAGGGCCTGGGCGAAATAGAGGGCTACCTGGGGTCGGTGATAGACGTCGGGGTTGCCGAAGTATTCTTGGAAGGAGTCTGGCACCGGATAGGTCGCTTCGTAGTAAGACTGGGCCGCCTGCAAGAGATCGGCCCCCGTCTTGCCTTCAGGACCCTGAATCTGGTCGAGTCGATCTTCTTCTTGTAAGCGGACCAGGGTCTGGAGCAGCTCAGCTTGCTGCCAGGCCGCGTCTCCCCACCCAGAGATCCATCTCTTACCAGGGTCCGGTTCTTCCACCCGCATAGCGTTGTGGACTGCCCCGCTTTCCCAGTCGACGGCTCCGCTCTGATTAGCGAAGTCGTTGAACAGGTCCACCGTTCGGTCCAGGTAGTGGTCATACTGATTCTGGTCGATGGCCCCCTGGGCTTTGAGTTGGCGGGCCCCTTCGATGATCTGTTGGGGAGCCATCGCCGTATGGCCACCGATGGCGATGTGACTCGACTTACCGTCGACAACGTGATTCTGCCAATCGTGGGAAAGAGGCTTGTAGTCGTGGGTGAAGTTCTCCCACAACACAGCCCCCTCCGAGTCGAATTCGCGCCGCTGGACAAAGAAGTCTTCAACGGCCAGTAGGCGTTTGCCGTTGGCCCAGTTCTCTTCAGCCGCCCAGAGGAACGCCGGCGCGACTAGCGGCCGCCTCAACTTTGGCGATCGCCTCCCGATGGGCCGGAGAGCCCATCGGCTGACGGAGCGAGAGGGATAGGTCAAAGGGGCCCATATGGACCACATCGACACCTTCAACGGCCACGATTTCGTCGGCCTTTTCCACCCCGGCCACGGTTTCGATCATCACCACCGCCAGACTCTCGGGATGGTGACCCTTCACCTTCTCGACCAATCGCTTGGCCTGGTCCGGGTCCTCTACCGAAGGCAACACGATCCCGTCGACGCCCAGGTTGAGATAGGTCTCGATCTGGCGCTCATCGGCTACTCGGACCACGGTTCGGGTAGCCTCCGGGAGTTGCTCGAGCACCTGACTGACCGAGTGGGGGTCGAAGTGCCCGTGCTCGGCATCGATCCAGAGAGCATTGCTTCTCTCAGCCAGGACTCTGGCCTGTTGAGGGTCGGGAGTCATCAAGAAACCCAGGGCCACGATTTTGCCGGACTCAAGCCAATCCTTCAGACTCTCTTGCTTCTCGGCCTCGCTTTGCTCGGCCAGGGGCGCGGGCTCTCGGACGGGGTCTCGGGCCACATCGGCAAACCTTTCAAAGGCGGCCTCGGTGGCTTTCAGGTCGCTGCCGATCAACACGGTTCGATAGCCTTGAGAATAGAGCTCTCGAGCCTCCTCCCGGCTGTCGGCCCAGGTGCCCAAGTTGAGCCCCGAGCGACGCACCGCGGATTGAACTCGGGCCAGCTCCTGGTCGGAAAGTTGGTCGCGTTCGACCATCACCAGATTGAGGCCATCCACCCGAGGCAACTCCAACCCATCCTGAATACGGGACGATGCTTGACCGCACCGTGCTACACGCGAGCAGCGGTGAAGGAATAGAGAGGGTCGCCGTGAGAGATTGTGACGCAAAGAACAATCTCGGAGTTAAGGCCGGAGTTCGAGACGGACGTCAGGTGGTCGAGATCACGAACCCCGATGCCCCCCATAGAGCCGACACGGTCAAAATTACCGGCAAGCCTTCCAGCCACGACCCCTTCATGGTGGACCTAACCGAGCACAACATAGGGAGAGTCGACGTGATGCATACCAAACAAGGAACCTACGTCCTCATGAAGAGTGCCGGTGGCGAGGTTCACACTAGGTCTCTGGGTTAGGAGACTCTGGCCTGTCGGGCCCTCGGGTCGAGGGCACAAAGGTCTTTAGCTGGCTCAGTGCTGAGATAGCGCGGGTCAGGCGTCATTCCCACTCGGTCAAGGTCCAGGCGGTCGGCATCCCAGCAGGCCCCTATAGTCGGGTCGGCGTGCGTCTTTCCTCGAGTATGGTCTCGGCAGGCTTCTACCAAAAGCTCCAGACGGGCCTCTTCCAAGTAATAGAAGCGCCCGTTCAGCTGGCGAGCCAGAACGGCCGCCCTGGGGCCGTGACGAGGGTCGAACACCTCCCGCTTACGGCAAGAATCGTGAAGCCAGGCAAAGAGGCTCACCAGCTCTTCGTCTCCGCCCTGCTGACGGACCAGGTAGAGGCCGTAGCGTTCAACCCGTTCCCAGTGCGAAGGGCCGTGATAGGAGTGCTCACCCAGCCGAAACTGCTGGCGAAGAAAAGTCTTGAATTCGTTCACCGGTCCATTTTTGCATGTTTTCAGCCTGTCGCGTTAGCCTGCCGGGTATGAAGAACACGCTGGTCATCGGTTCCACCCAAAAGCTCAACGTCTGGCCTTACGAAGTTCACGCCACCAAAGAAGACGGTCAGACTCACATCCATTACGTCACCCCAGACCGCCACCAACTACGAACCATCACCCCCGATGGCACCGAGATTCGGAGCTTCGAGGTCGAGCCAGGAGAGGAGATCCTGGACGCCGTGGTGGAGGGAGAACCCGATTACCTCCTTACCAGAGAGGCGATCTACGCCCTGAAAGGGGACCAACTGGTCGCTCGCCGTCAGTTCGAGTCAAGCGGGTGGGCCCACCAGGTGCAGCTGCTCGACGACGGCAAAGTGGCCTTCCCCACCTCCAAAGGGGTGAGAGTCTTTGAAGACCTCAAGGCTGATCCGGTCGGTCAGTACGGATACGGCAAGAAACTCTACAACTTCTCGGGAGAGCTCTGGATCGAGCGCTTTCGCGAACTCAAGGTGGTGAGAGATGGCGTCGAGCAAGAGCTTACCACGAGCTTTCGGGGCCCCTTTCCCCAGGCTGACGATCAGGGCCGAGTATGGTTTGTTGAGGGGGACGAGAAGCGCTCAGTGGTCAGCTACGACCCCTCTGAGGGGAAGTGCCGGCGAACCTCGGTCGACCCCGGCACCGAGGCCGTCTTGCCCCACGGTCGACGCCAATTTCTCTTCCAACAGGACGGTGATAGTTTCAAGATCGGCCTACTCAGCTCGCGGGGAACTCACCGCCTTTACAGCTCCGGTGGAACCCTGAAAGAGTTCACCCTGAGCAACGACAAAGCTCTGGCAGCAGTGTCGCGAGGAGACCGCACCGAAGTTGTTCAGTTCGACCTGGACAGTGGTCGCCGACGGACCGTCTGGAGAGGCGAAGGAGGGGTTTGCGTGGCCACCCTGGCGGGCGGGCAGGTGGCCGTGGCCCACGGCCAGGGAGTCAGTCTGGTCGGCCAACAAGAGCAAACGTTCTCAACCGTTGCGGCCTTTAGTCGGGCTCTTCCTGCCGAAGTCGTCGATCAGGGCCACTGGCTCGGGGTGGAGATGGGCACCGCTGGTGGCCGTGATGCCGATAGCAACGCCTTCATCAC
>CAYRFU010000219.1:0-5180 GCA_964423525.1 uncultured Burkholderiales bacterium
CATTAATTCTCGGGGCAAGATCTGTCTCATCCCATCTTGACACAGAGGGCACAGCTGGTCTACAATGAGGTGCGCCGGAGGCCACCAAGAGAAAAGGGAGCGCGACTTCCTTTCCCGGTGGGGAGAATCAGGGAAGGACCACTCGTGCAGGCAGTCTTCAGCTCATTTCATTCACCACTCTCCGCTACCCTCAACACCCCTCACCACCCCTCGTTCTCGACCCCCTTCCACTCCCCACTCTTTCTCACTAGCCCCTTCTTCACCGCAGGTTCCACTTTGCAGCAGCTGATGGGTGGCTGGCAGGGCCTGGCTGGGAATTCCCAGCAGCCTGACCGCCACCTGGCCATGCAGTCGATGGAGTTCAACTCAGCTGCTAGCCTTCTTCAATACTCCGAGTTCTTTGCCGGCCGAGAGGGCAACCAGCAGGCCATAGGCCTTGACGACTTGCAGAGTTGGGGTGCCAACGGCACGCGTCAGGAAGTGTTCCAATACGCGCAATCTCGTTGGGGTGCCCAACAAGCCATGGCGCCGGGATTTCGCAGCCCGCTCCAGGCCGAGAAAGGGGCTGAACACCTGCTCCTGAACCAGCAGGCCTTTACCGCTTTCGATCGCGACAACGACGGCCAACTCACTCAAATGGAGCTGCTTCAAGCCGCTCGCGAGCGCCAACCACAGATGACGATGGGCTCACCACCCCCTCCAACCGGCCCGGCTTTTGAATCTCTGTCGAACGGTGGGACCCCCTATGTCCAGAGCTTCCTCCAAGACCCGCTCAAAGCCGTTGGTCGGCTTCTCTCGTCAGAAGGCTCCAACCAGGTTCTGGCTGGTGCCGACGGCCAAAGTCAACCTCAAGAGCTAGCCCTTCTAGCCAAGCAGCCAGCCGTTCTGTATCAGCGACTTCTGGCCCAAAACATCCCGCCCCAGGAAGCCATGAAAATGCTTCCGGCCTTCCAGCTCGCAGCCATGAATCTGCTTGAAAACTCCCATCACCTGGGTCCAGAACTGGCTGACGGCTCCATCACACAGCAAGAGGCCCAACTTTTTGACTTGAAGGCCAACGGCCTGAAAAACATTAGCTCAGTCGAACTACCGACCAGTCAAGCCTGGCAAACACCCGACCCGACCCAGTGGGGCACTGCCAACAACGAGAGCAACCGTCCCCCGCAGCTGGCCATCAATCAAGAACTGGCGGTTCTCAAAGGTCTCACTCAAGATGGCTCGGTCTCCTTTGTCAACTCAGGTCAGCAAGCCAACCAGTTGACCATCGAACCGGTCCAGCACAACACCGGAGACCCGATCTATCAGATTACCGATGCGGAAGGCCAGCAGTTGACCGTCATCTCTCAGCACAGTGGCGATAAAACTTTGAGTGAAATGGCCAAACTGCTCGACTACTGGACCAAACTCCCCGACCAACATAAGAACAGTGTGAGCGCTGTTAAGCTGGCCGCTCAGCCCAACGGTCGAGCGCCCGCCGCTTTCTATCGCGCCGCTGACGACACCATTACTTTCTTCCAGATGAACGAAAAGATCTTCAACCACGAATGGGGCCACGCCGTTGGCTATGAAAATTCCAACACGGGAGTGCCACAAGGCTGGAGCCAGATCGTCAGTCAAGAGGGGGCTATGACCACCTACGGCCACACCAATCTTGAAGAGTCCTGGGCCGAGGCCTCGTCGGCTTATCTTGAAGCTCTCGACCAGGGTCCTCAAGCCCTGGCCGAGCTGGAGCAGCACTACCCTGGCCAGTTTGGACTCCTGCAACAGGTCTACGGCGCCTAGGAACTCGGAACCGGACATTTTGGGGTCCTAGGTTGGTGGGGCTACGATGTTATCGAGCCTACCGGCCTCGGCCCCGATTCGCCCAGGTTCAGACCTTCTAACGACCGCGTTTTCAGGTTAAGGAGTGGCCCCGAAGACAGCCTCTGGCCCAACCCAGCTAGGATAGTTCGAATAAGTCGGCATCCCGATCGGGACCACCGCGCTGGCTCCCAGCGCCGAAGGTGATTTCAGTGCTCAGGCTCTCGACATCAACAACACCGTCATACCCGATGTGCGGTTCGCCTGGTGGGTCGACCCCATCGACGGCAACGGCTCCCTCAGCCAGATTGACGGAGCCAATGACACGGCCCGGCTCCGACATGAGGCCGTTTTGACGAACGGGACGACGACCACTTTACCAGGTCGGGTCAGGGTCTCGGCGGCGGCTCATTTTAAAGGGACGGAGGTAGTTGACATCGATGGCGATAAACATCGCCTACGAGTTCAAAAGCGAGCAACGCCGGCCCGGTAGCGGAGCCCCCAGCGTCAAGGGTGGCTACTGGGTCAATAGCGACGGTAAGAAGGTCAAGAAGGCCCCACCCAAGGGGGTTCAAAAGAAATACGCCGGCTACAAATACTACGACGCTAAGGGCAACCTGGTTGGGGAGATGAAAGACGATGGCCTCTACCATTTCGGCAAGCAAGAGAAGCGCGAAAAGACCGAATGGCTCAAGAAAAACGGCGGCGACGGGTTGTTGGTAGCCGACTACAACGGCGACGGCCAGATCAACGACGCCACCGAGTTGTTCGGGACCGAAGGGCCTAACGGCAAGCGCTACCAGAACGGCTTCGAGAAACTCGCCGACCTGCACGATAAGAACGGTGACGGCGTCGTCTCAGGCTATGAACTCGAAGGGCTTCAAGTTTGGTCACGCCTACCAAAGCCAGACGACTTTGATTCGAATTCAAGGTGCGAGGTCACTCTATCAGGAACCCGTCCACAACTCTCGAGCAAGTAGTGTTTACTTCAAATTGACCCACAGAATCTCTTTGGCCACATAACTGCTCGGCTTTTTGATAGTCGGGCGACTGGCCCGAGTTCCCGTCATCACCGAAGACATCAGCTGCCCAAAAGGGCTGTTCAAAGTGGCTTCGGGCTGGGCAGCTGAACGCTGCTGACCGTTACTCTCCAGAAAAAGCAAGTCGATCTCCTCGGAGGTTCCGAGCACTTTAAAGCCCTCCTGGCCGCTGCCTCCGTCGAAGGCCACATCAACCAGCAGGGTTTGCCCTGGGGCGAGCTTCTTCTTCGCCTCGATACCGTAAGGGTAGAACACCTTGACGGCTCCGTCCGGGGTGAAGTTCAAAACCGAAATGTAAAGCGGGATCGAGCTGACATTTTTGACCTTCAGCAGAGCTTGCTCTCCTTTGCCAAAGGAATGTAGGCCGTCGTTGCCGGGCTGGGCGCCGCTGGGCTGAAAGCTCTCAAGCGTGCCAGCCAAGAACTGGCCGGGCTCGAGACTCACCTCGACATTCTTGGGCTGATTGACCATGCGAGTCAAGTAGAGGCGCCGGGCCTCCCCTCGCAAAGCTCGTCGGATCAAAGCGGGCTCGGTGGTGGGCGCCAGCAACTCGCCGCCCGTCTTTCGTTCAAGGCGGAGTTTTCCGGAATCGTTCCAGGCTAGCACAGCGGCCTCGCTACCTCGAGTCACCTTCTTGACCACCGGGTCTTTGGTCAGTTCCTCGAACGAGGCCGCTTGCTCGTCGAAATAGATCGGCAACTCGACCTGTCCGAAATTCTGCTCGCTGACCCAACCGATAGCCGAACGAAGCTCTTGAGCGCTGCCGTTCTCTGCTTTGGCCGTGGCCCGATAGAGGTCGGTCCCCTGCTCGACCACGGTGGCCATGGTCAAGAATTTACTCTTGTCGTCGGGCGAACGGGCCCCGACTTGGAAAAGGCTTACTTTAGTAAGAGGATTGAGACCAAGCAACCGACCTCTGTCGAGTACTACCGTCTGTTCGCCTTTCAGAGCCACCACCGAAAGAGAAGCCTGGCGCGGCTTAGCCGTCCCTCCGAAGAGAGCCAGGTCTCGGTCCCCCTCGGCCACCGGGTTCTGGTCGTAGAAGTAGGGGGTGGCTGCGATCAAGCGCATCAGGTCGTGATAATTGGAGTCAGGACCGAGACGAGGGTCTTCCAGGGCCGTCACCAGAGCGTTGGTGAAATCTCCTCCGTGGGAAGGGTCTTCTTTAGCCGTTTGGCGGGGACCGCAGGCGCTCAACACCACCCAACCTTTAGCCCCGGCCGCGTGCCGACTGGCCTCCAGAATGGCCGGAGGACTGCCCTGGCCTGATGGTTTGGGTGCGGAACGATAGGTGAGATTGGTCCGCTCAATCTTGCCCAGGGCGTTGGCTGAGCGACTGATGGTGCCCGAATGACAGCTATCGAAGAGAAAGATGACCGAACCCGGTCCGTCCCCCTGGGGACGCACTTTGGCCACTGCCTTCTGGAGAGCCGTTTCGAAGAAGTCGTCGCGCACCACCTTGTCGGCAAAGGTGGGGTCGTCGGGCTTGGGAGCATCGATGGCGACCAAACATTCATCGAGGCCGTCGTCTTCGGGGTCGTTCTTCTCGAAGACGGCGCCTTCCGGGGGTTGCCGATTGGGGGTGGCGAAACCGTGGCCGGCGTAGTAAAAGATAATGGTTTCTCCCGGCTGGGCCGACTCGACTAGAGCAAGCAGGCCTGCCTGAATCGCCTCTTTGGTAGCGGCCAGGTTGGTCAGAGTCTTCATCCGGTCGGCGGGGGTGCCGAAGCGGTCTTCCAGCGTCTGCTGGAGACGGGCCACATCCTTGGGCGGACCCTCAAGGGGACTCCAGGCCTCGGGAATCTGGTAGGCCCCAGCTCCCACCATCAGAGCCCGAATCTGAGGCTTCGTTTCGGCCTGGACCAGGCCGAGTAAGCTGACCAACAAGAGGGCCAACAATGAGTTTCGCATGCTTATCTCCAATCTCCAATCAACAGGAAGGCAGCCCAGTGATAGGGATGCCGGGTCGCCTTTCGGGCGATCAAAGTCTGCTGGGCTTTCTGCATCGCTAGGGCGGGGGCATCGCCCTGGCTGAGCGACTTATAATAGCTCTCCATCAGGAGCCGAGTCGATTGATCGGACACCTTCCACAAACTGGCCGTCACCGTTGGGCAACCTGCGAAACCGAAAGCATCCGCCAGCGTGGTCAACTCGCCCTGACCGGAGGGGTTCTCACCCAAAGCCGTCTCACAGGCCGACAGAGTCACCATGCGCACCTGGCCTAGGTCCAGCCCCGCGATCTCCGAGATATCGAGGCGCTCACCCTGACCTCGGAGCCCGCCGGCGCGTTCGTGCTCGACCACGCCTCGCTGCCTTTCACGGTAGCCCCGAACGACAGCA
>CAYRFU010000219.1:5190-6765 GCA_964423525.1 uncultured Burkholderiales bacterium
CCCTGACCCAGGACCAGATAGCTCAGGTTGGGTTCGCGGGCGTTAAGCACCCCGTGGGTAGCCAGGTGCATGAAGCTAATACCATCGAGACTCTTGACGCTCTCTAGAGTGGCCTCGTCTTCGATCAAAACCCGGGAGCCGGGAAAGAGTGTGGCGATGGAACGGGCCTCGTCGGCCGCTCCCGGGAGAGTGCCGTCAGGATTCCCCACCACCAGGGTGTAACCCTGGGCCTTGTCCTGTTGACGCGCCAGTCTTTCCAGGTCGGTGGACTTGAGCAACGTGACCACCTGTTTTCGCTCGATCAAAAAGTCGAGCCCTTTCTCTTGCTGGCGGGCGAGCGCCTGGAGAGGGACATACATCAGCGCCCCCGAGGGGATGAAAGCCACCACCTCATAAGGCTTCAGATCGCTCTCGATGGGGTCGACCAGATACTGATGCAGTTCCACGAAGGGAGACAGAGAGGCCTCGGCTGTCTCGGGTTCTGCAGCCTTCTGGAGTGGCCGCCCGGCTCGGTCCTTCAGACTTCGTTCTTTACTGGTCAGCAACCCTCGCCGGGCAGCCTTGGCTAGCTTCACCAATTGCTGGCGGCTGACCGCCACTTTGCGAATCTTGAGTTCTTTCCGGGTGAGCACGAAGAGGAAGAGAGCGTCATCAGCCGGGAAAAGCTGAACCACCACGGTGTCCTCGGGCACAAACTTTTGCATACGAGCGAAATTGACCGGCCGAACAGCCAGCATCTGACCGTAACCCGGGTATCTCCGTCGAATGTCGCCCAGCGCCTGATAGAACTCGGAACGATTGGTAGCGATCAACCCCTCCACCTGTTCGGTTTTCTTGCCGGCCCTGGCCTGATTGCCTTTCACCTCTTTGAGGGCTCGAGTGCGAGACCGACTCTTTTCCAGCTGGGAAACCATCGCTTTCAGCTCAGGGTCGTTCTGGGCTAACTGGTCGATATCGAGGGTCATCAGGGACTCGGCCTGACCTAGTCGCCCGAGGGTGTTGAAAGCTTCCTGGCTCTTTCCGGCTTTGAGCTGCAGTTCGGCCATCAGCTCATAGGCCCGCCGGAACCTCTCCCGAATAGCCTGGCCTCCACCCGCTTCGGTCAGGTATTCCTCGATCAGAGTGACGGCCTCGGTTACCTGAGCCAGGGCGCGCCCAGTTTGACCGGCCTGGTGATCGATCTCCGCCCCGTTGACCAGACACACGATCTGACCGGGTCGATAATCGTTGTCGCTCGAGAGCTTCTTCAACTGGTTGTTTAAGCTGGCCGCCGCGGCTGCCTGAGGGCTCTTGATTCCCCGCTCCACCTTCAGAAAACGGGCATCCTCAAGCCCCAGAAACCCGCCCTGAGAGCGAGCGTCTTGTTGGAACTGAATAGCCTCCTCCACAGCCTGTGGGTCGTCGTACAGGCGAGCTTTCTCGAGACGTTGAAGTGCGACCATACGTGGGGCTTCACCCACCGTCCAGGAGAACTCGAACTGACCCCCTTCGAGCCGCACCGGCCGGCCGTAATGAGCCAGCTGATAGCCGAGACCCGCGTTCTTGATGTTCTCCCAACTCTGTTGCACTGAGGGG
>CAYRFU010000219.1:6775-10824 GCA_964423525.1 uncultured Burkholderiales bacterium
CCCAGCTCACTCAGCAGGAGGCGAGCGTAATCCAGCTGACCACGGCGCCGCCAAGAGGCCACCACCTCCAGCTCAAGGGCCTGAGTAGCCAGCATAAACTCGGGATTCCAGAGCTTTAAAAAAGTCAGAGATTCGGAAGGCTGCACCCGCAACTGAAGCTGGTCTTTGGACAGGCGACGTAAGCGGCGCAAGTCTTCCCAAACTACGTAGTAGAGCTGAGCTCGAGCGGGAAACTCGTCGGCTTCCCGTTGCATTCGGGTGAGGGCCTCGTTGACCCAGATACCGGCCGCCTCGACCAATAAACGGCCGAGCCCCCCCGGGATATTCTCAAGCCTCTCTGGCACCAGCCGCCGCCACACCTCGACATGGCGACGAGTCAACTCCGAAAGGGATATCTCCCGGGTTTGGCAATCCCTCTCGAAAGCCACACTATCCACCACGAATCGGGCTAACGGCTGCTCTTCCTGGGACAGCATCTGGTTGAGCTCTTGGATCAGACGATCGACCTCGACGGGCTTCTCTAGCTTGCGCGCGGCTGCCAGCATGGCCAGGTGATTGGTCATAGCGGCCTGGCCTTCTAGCTTGGGAGCCAGCTGTTGGCCCTGCTCTAGAGCTTCGTTCCAGAGGCCGGTAGTCTCAAGAGCGCTCACTTCAAGAGCGTGAACCTCTCCCCATTGTGGATGGTCGGGCTGGGTTTTGAGCGCCTTTTTTAAGGCCGCAAGCATCGAGGGGAGGGCTCGGTCGTTACCGACCCTGACGGCCAGATGGGTAGCCGCCAGACCCTCCCCGAAATGGTCACGCTGAGAAGACTGGGCCGGCAGCTTCTTGCCAACGGTTCCCCGAGTATCGACCACCTGGTCGGCCTCGAAGGCGGTGCTTCGCCAGTGGGTGGTTGGCCACAGAATTCCCAGCTGTTGAAGTTGCTCATTGGGCCCCCCATAACCCTCAAGACGAAAAGCGCGCGCGATGGTGTTGAGCCACTTCTCCCGTTCGGGACTGGGCTGTTGGGCCTGCTCGGCCAGAACTCGTTCGAAGGCTTTTCGGCCCACCTCGCCGTGGTAGCGCACTCCCTGGGCCACCCTGGTCAGTTCCCCCGCCTCAATCCACTCGGACGTCTTCTCGATGAACACCTCAGGGGTAGGTGGGGCCGCTTGAGCCAGTCCCACCAGGACCACCATGAAGGTTAGAAACCACCTCGAAACGGTCACAACATCCCTCCTTCTCCGGCTCTCGCACAAAGCTTCCTGAAAGGCCAAAATCAGACCTCCCGGTGAGAAAACCGCTTATCGAAGGGTTGGTGGAGGCTGACCTAGAGGTCGTCTCGACTGGCCAAGGTGTCGGCGTAGCAAACGGTCCAAGCCAGCTCAGCCGCCATTTGCCCGTGATGATGAGCGTAACCCCGCCACGAAACTCCACTATCCGTTGAAAAACGTGGCTTGACCTGAAAACTCTCCGAATTTTCAGCAGCTCGTCGTTCTGGCATCCGACTCTCACTTCTTGGGCGCTGTTCACCTACACGAAACAATCGGGTTACAACTGTTTACTGGAATTCAGCCAGAGCGCACCGTTCTTCCGGCCGGGCGGCTTAGACTTGGGTAACTCCAAAGAGAAAGGCCAAGTTTATGGATATCATCTCTAAACCTTCCAACCAGCCGATAGCAAGCAGCGCTCTCAACCCGAACCAGACTCTTTCCCCATCACCACTCTCCGGTGACGACGCCTTCCAGTCGCCTGTTCCGACCGACTCTGGCCCGGATGCCGGAACGCTCCCAGCACTTCAACCCGGCGGAGCGGTTCCTTTTGGTGGTGGGGCAGCCAACACGATGGCTCTTCAGCAGATGGCCTTCGCAGACGCCCAGCAGGCTCAAACAATCCAGATGCAGATCGCGGCTGACGCCCAGAAGCAGCAAGTGCAGCGCTGGAAGATCATTCAGGACCTTCAAACCAAACAGTTTGAAATCAAGCAAGATGTGGCTGTTAACAAGATGAAGACGGGCGACAAAAGTGCCAATCAGTTTGACGCCTACATTCGTGCATAATCTCGCCGTGCTTCCGCCGTTTGGGACTTAAGAAGAAGAATTTAGCCAGCCCTGAAGAACCAGGTTGAGGTGAGTTCTGAAGGAGAAAAGAGAAGGCCGACCTGTTCGGGGAGCCAACCAAAACGCCGAGATAGGAAGCGGCGATGATTCGCCAGATCCTCACCCACCCGGGCGGAGCCCACAAAGACGACCTGCTAGCCACCTGCGTCCTCATTGCCAAGTATCGCGCACCCGTAGTGCGTCGCGACCCGACTCAAGAGGAACTCGACGATGCTAGCATCGCGGTCATCGATGTCGGTGGCGTTCACGACCCTGAACGAATGAACTTCGACCACCATCATTTCCCCAGGGACCACACGCCCACTTGCGCCCTCAGTCTTGTGCTCCGCCATCTTGGGCTGTATGAGGACGCTCATCATTTCTGCGACTGGCTTGAGCCAGCCGAGTGGTTTGACTCGCGCGGTCCCAAGAAGACTGCAGAGATGCTCGGGGTGCCACGACGAGCCATCTCCCAATTCAACTCACCCTTTGATATCACTCTTTTGCGTCGATTTGGGCAGGTCTCTGAGCTCTCGGCCGGGGACCCTCTCTATGAATTCATGCGATTCGTTGGAGAGGATCTCCTCGAGTATCTCCGGGTAGCTCGCGAGCACCTAGATTTCGTCAGCAACCATGTCGAGCATTGGTCGATCACCCACGAAGATGAGGTGATCGAAGCGGTGTTCTTGCCGCGCACCGACCCCTTGGCAGATGAGCCCAGCACGGCGGTGAATAATTACATACGCTCCAAAGAGCTAGAGGAGGTGGCCGCCATTGTGTATCCGGACCGGCGAGGGGACGGTTACGGAATCGGCCGCTACGAGGATCATCCACAGCTCGATTTCTCTCTGGTGGGGAACGAGCCCGACGTCCACTTTGCCCACAAGAGTGGCTTCATGTGCAAGACTTCGACCACCGATCTGGAGCGGCTCCGAGCACTCATCGTTGGCGCCTGGCTGTCCAAGAAGTGAGTCAATGCCGGTCAACCTCTACGAGGGGTGCGTCTCAAAAACGTGCCCGTTACTTTGGCTGGCCGGCGCGGGCGATCCCTCGGAAGAGCCAGACTAGGCCTCCCAGAACCTCGTCTTGACCCAGCAGCCAGGGAAGTCGGCGAGCGGCCACACGGGAGCCGGTCACGGAAGCTTTGGGGCCCACTGTCAGCTTAGCTTTGACGCGGTCGGTCGTCTCCTGGCATTGGTCCAGGACGAGCAGCCCCGGAGGCTGCCCGGCTGCCTCCGTAAGTCCCTCCACCGAAGGGCCGACGACCTGAACTTCGACCTGCTCATGGAGGCGATGGTTGCATTTCGACTTGTATTTAATTTTGCCGCGCTTCAGGCGCCACTTGCCTTTGACTTTGTAAGCGCCCACCCGACTCAGAGTCAGAGTCAAGCCGTTGCCGTTGGCGAGTCGACCTTTTAGCTTGAACCACGGCTGCCTGAAAATATGAGTCTTGGCCTCAAAAACTCCGCCTTTGACCCCTTTTCGAAAGCATCTACTATAGGCGTCTCGCAGGTCAAGCTGAAGTTCGTGGGATTTGTCTGGCAAGAGATCGTGGCCGAGCTTTTCCAGAGTCGCTCGGGCCAATTCCAACTTACGGTCTTCGAGATCCATGTTAAATACTTCATCTTCAAGCCCGCAAAAGCCACGAACATCAGACCCGCTATGACCAAACCGAACTTTGCCATCGTTTCATATTGGTAGCCGACCAGGAAACAACAGAGCACGACGACCAAAACGGAACCGCAACCGAGATGATTGGCAGTCTTCAGCTTGGCCTCGGCGGTATCGTCGGACTGCTTAACCTGATCGAGGCTTTGCAACAGGTCCTGGGGGGTTCCGGTCAAGGTATAGCTGGTATTCTTCATAGGCTCTCTTCTTACTTCTCCACCAACTGTCGCAGGCCTAGTATCTGGTCGAAGAGGCCAAGCATCAGGCGTTAAAGACAGGCGGCCCTGTCGGCAGAAGAACCGG
>CAYRFU010000219.1:10834-12424 GCA_964423525.1 uncultured Burkholderiales bacterium
GGTCCGCTTCGAGCTTGACAGTTTCCACCGAACCGTCGATGGTGACCACCTTGCACGGTATTGAACTTGGTGGGACTCCTCTCACCACCAAACCAGCGGAGCGACCTTACCCTTAACTTCCTTACAACAGGTAGGATCACGACAAGAAGCCTGTCAGCGGCTATCGACGCTGTAGAATCGAGAGCATCCGCCTCAGCGGCTCGGCCGCGCCCCACAAAAGCTGATCGCCGACGGTGAACAGCCCCAGGTAGTCCGGTCCCAAGTTGAGTTTGCGAATGCGACCCACAGGGACCTTCAATGTGCCTGTGACAGCCGTGGGAGTGAGCTTGGCCCGGGTCGCCTCAGGCTCGTTGGGAACCGTTTCCACCCACTCATTGGCTCCGGCGATCAGAGCCTCTATCTCGGTCAGCGGCAAGTCTTTTTTCAGCTTTACCGTGAGTCCCTGACTGTGACATCGCAGAGCCCCAACGCGAACGCAAATGCCGTCTACTGGGATGGGTGGCTCGGTCCCCAGAATCTTGTTGGTCTCGACCATACCTTTCCACTCTTCTCGGGTCTGACCGCCTTCCAGGGCTGAGTCGATCCAAGGAATTAGACTGGCGGCCAGGGGGGCCCCGAAACAGGTCTGAGGGAAGTCGGTCGAGCGCATGGCGTCGGTGATGGCCTTCTCGACGGCCAGCGGGGAAGCACCTTCGGCAAGCAGCTGTTGCACCTCGTCCCCTAGCCCTTTCATCTGACTGACGAGTTCCAACATATTTTTGGCGCCCGCGCCCGAGGCCGCCTGATAGGTCATGGCCGAGACCCACTCGACCACGTCAGCCCGAAAAAGACCTGACAACCCCATCAACATCAAGCTGACCGTGCAGTTTCCGCCAACATAGGTCTTGATGCCCTCGTCCACCGCTCGGTCGATCCGTTCCCGGTTTACAGGGTCGAGGATGATCACCGAATCAGCTGCCATTCGTAAGGCCGAAGCGGCGTCGATCCAGTAACCGGACCACCCTGCCCCCCGCAGTTCGGGATAGACCTTTTTGGTGTAATCCCCGCCTTGACAAGTGACGATGATCTCTTGCTGCGCCAGAGTGTCGAGGTCGTAGGCATCGGCTAAGGGTGGCAAGTCAAAAGGGAGAGAGGGTCCCTTTCCCCCAGCGTTGGAGGTGGAGAAGAAGAGGGGTTGGTGACCTTCTAGGTCTCCTTCCTGGAGCATCCGCTCCAAGAGCACTGACCCGACCATTCCCCGCCAACCAACTAATCCAACTTTCATAAGGGCGGTTTCCCCTTTTCGCTCTCCGACTCCTACGGAGGGTGTTGACGTTTGAGGATGGTTTCAGGACGTCGACTGACTATGGAACCCAAATGATCCATTCCCCCCCTCGATTAGAGTTTCTTCAAGCCCGGATTCGATCCAACCTGGAATACATCGACCGGGCCTCTTCCATTGACGAGCAGTCCCCTAAGAAATGGCGGGAAGCCCGCTCCCATGGCGCGGCCCAGCCTGCTCCCCACGGGTAAAACGGGCGACGGCCCGGTCTAGCCTGCTCCCCTGGCGCGGCCCAGCCTGCTCCCCACGGGTAAAACGGGCAACGGCCC
>CAYRFU010000220.1:0-12365 GCA_964423525.1 uncultured Burkholderiales bacterium
CGGGCCGAGGAGGGCGACCCCACTCGCGAATGGCCAGGCCGGGCGCATCCACGCCCAGCGCCTTGGCGTGGAGCCGGTCGGCCAGATGGTGATGAACCACCCCTTCCTGGACGAGGGAAACAGCTTTTCGGGCCATCCCCTCGCCATCGAAAGGAGCCGAGCCAGGGCCAGCGGGTAAAGTCCCGTCATCCTGAATCGTAACTCGTGGATTGAGCCACTCCTGTCCCCAGGGAGCCGCTCGGTCCGGTTCTCGCTCGAAACGAGCAGCGTCAAAATGGTCGCGAATCAGGTCTCGGATCAAAGCCCCGGTGGCGGCTTCGGTCCAGACGGCCGGAAGAGTGCCAAAACTAGGCTGGGCGGTCCGCTTCGAATTGGCTGCCCTCCAGGCGAGTTGACAAAGAATCTCAGCCGGGGTCGCCCGCAGCCGGGAGAGTCGCAGGTCGGCCGAAAGGGGGGGGCCGCTGGTAGTGTAGACCCCAATGTTGTAGGTCACTCTTTGAGACATCTGCTCACCTGAGCGGGTCACGAGACAGAGCTGCTGGACCTTCAATCCGGCCCGAATACCAACCGGTCGCTCGGGAACCATCGAAGGGACCAGAAACTTGAGCTGGCCGACCACTCTAGTTAGCTTCTCAAGATGAGGGTCGGTGGCGATCGGCTCGGCGTTACCCGGCTGCCCGGAGAAGGGCAAGCCGTGGCTGAAGAGGATCCCCTCTTGGTCGCCGTGACGGGCATCGTGAACAGCCTGGTCCAAAAGGTGCTCAGGAGGGGAATCGACATTGGCCCAGGCCCAACCGAGCTTCCCTTCCAGATTCACTCTCAGCCCCCAACCAGCGGAGGTTCTCTCTTGGTCGGGCTCGGCCAGATCGATCTCAGTTCGTTCTTCCCAAGCGATTTCAGCGTCTCGGCAACGGCGCAGGGCCGTGGCCATCAGTTTTCCAACAGGCGGTTTCACCTGGGCCCATTCTCACCCGGCCTGCTCAAATCCCTCCGGTTTTGATGGTCGGAAAGGGTCTGGGTCGGCACTCACAAACTGGCTGGGATGAAAGTTCTGTTTCTGTCGGCCGAAGCGACCCCCTACGTCAAGGTCGGGGGCCTGGGCGATGTCGCCGGCGCTCTACCGCAAGCCTTAAGAAAACTAGGGATGGACGTTCGTTTGATGGTTCCCCGTTACGGGTCTATCGATCATCAAGAGTACGGTCTCACCAAGATCCTCGACAACTATCCCGTCCCCATGGACTGGCGTCGGGAAGAGTGTCTTTTGTTCAAGTCCGCCGACGGCCAGGCGTTTTTCATTGAGAACCAATATTTTCACGGCTCTCGCTCGAACGTCTACGGAGAAGCCGATGACGCTGAGCGATTTGTGCTGTTCGCCCGAGCGGCGCTGGAAGCTTGCCGCTATCTCGACTGGTGGCCCGACATCATTCACGCTCACGACTGGCATTCCGGCGCCGCCTGCCGCATCGCCTGGGCCGCTCCAGAAAAACCCGGACTGGTCTACACCATCCACAACATTGCCCACCAGGGTCGCTGCTCAGCTCGAAAATGGCCACTGGTTGGCGTCTATGACGGTCGTGGCATTCTAAACCTTATGGAACAAGCGATCTGGGCCGCTGACATGGTGACGACCGTGTCCCCGACCTACGCCAGGGAGATTCTGACCTCCGACTACGGCTTCGGGATGGAGTCGATCCTGAGTCTTAAAGGAGACCGACTGGTGGGAATTCTGAATGGACTCGATAGCGACAGCTGGAATCCAGCCGCCGACTCGACCCTAGCAGCCAACTACTCCTCTCAAAACCTTGCCGGCAAAGCCCGCTGCAAAGCCGCTCTCCAGCGTCAGGTGGGGTTGCCGGTGCGACCGAAGGTGCCTTTGATCGGAGTGGTGAGCCGCCTCGATGACCAGAAGGGAATTCGCCTGATCGTGGATTCTCTGGGAGATATCCTGGCTCTCACTCAGTGCCAGATTATGGTGCTTGGTTCCGGCCACGAACCCTACGAACAAGCTTTTCAGCGAGCCACCCACTACCATCCCGACCGGGTCGCTAACTATATAGGCTTTAATGGGGAGCTAGCTCGTCAGATCTACGCTGGAGCAGATATCTTTCTCATGCCTTCCAATTTTGAACCGTGCGGCCTGAGTCAAATGATAGCGATGTGCTACGGCACCCTTCCCGTAGTCCGGGCCACCGGGGGACTAGCCGACTCCGTCTGGGACATGAACGAATCTGAGGGGACGGGATTCGTGTTCGGTCCTTACTACAAAGGCGCTATGCTGGAAGCCCTGGGCAGAGCCTACCGCTTTTACTGGAACCGGCAGGCCTGGAAGGCGGCCATGGCCAGGGCTATGGAACAAGATTTCTCCTGGAATCGGTCGGCAGTGCGTTATCAAGATGTTTACAAAAGATCCCTTGCAATTCGCTCCTAAACTCCTGGGGAAGGTGTTGAAAGTTTTCCAGAAAGCCTTCCACAAAAGGCTTGAAACCTGTGGATAGCTTGTGGGGAAAATTTCCAGGGGGTTGGGACAAGCAGGATCTAGCATCCGTTTTTCCAAACCGTTGGCCATGACGAGACAGGAGGACGGGGTGGGTGGAATTTGGCATTACGTTCAAGGGCGATATCCCTCTCGAAAGAACCGTAGCTCTATGCAACCAGGCGGAAGTGGCAGGCTTTGATTACGCCTGGTTTTTCGACTCCCACGTCCTGTGGGCCGAATGCTACACAACGATGGCTGTCTGCATGCGCGAGACCGAAACCCTCCGCTTTGGCCCCTGCGTGACCAATCCAGGAGTGCGGGACTGGACGGTAGCGGCCAGTACCTTCGCGACCCTGGCCAACATTAGCCGAAACCGCTTCGATATGGGTGTGGGTCGAGGCGACAGCTCTCTGCGGGTGTTGGGTCGCAAGCCCAACACCATCAAGTCCACCGTGTCCTTTATGGAGGTCGTCAAGAAGATGGCTCGGGGCGAGAGCGTCGCCATTCATGAGCGTGATCTTGAAATGCCCTGGGCCAACCCCGACAACGAAATCCCGTGCTGGTTTGCCGCCTATGGTCCCAAAGCCCTCAAAGCGGCTGGCGAGAACGCTGAAGGGTTGATTCTCCAACTGGCCGACCCCTGGCTCATCGACTGGTTCAGCGGCCAAGCTAAGAAGGCAGCCCAAGAGGCTGGACGCGACCCTAAGGCTCTCAGGGTCATGGCCGCTGCCCCCGTCTGGGTAGGAGACCTGGAGACGGCCAGAGCCCAGACCCGATGGTTCCCTGCCATGGTGGGAAACCACGTAGCCGATATCGTGACCAAATACGGTAGCGATACTAGCGAAGTTCCTAAACGCCTAACGGAATACATCGAGGGACGCAAAGGCTACGACTACAAGCAACACGCAGACAAAGATGCCGACCATCTGGATTTCATCTCAGACGAGATCGTCGACAGCTTTTCCTTACTCGGCTCACCCGAACAGCATGTAAAAAAGCTCAGAGAACTCGAGAAAGTGGGGGTTACCCAGTTCAATATCTACTTAATGTGCGGGGAAGAAGAGCGCCAGTTAGCCGAGTATGCCGCTCATGTCCTTCCCCATTTTCACTGAATGGGACTGCCCGTTTGCCTAGCCTTCCGATTTGGGATAAAATAAGGAAATCGGTGGTTAGAACACCTGATATAGGGTTGCTCCCTGGCGGCCCGATTCGTCAACGGGGTTGCTGTGCCCAATAAAGTTCGCGAAAGCGAAAGACGAGCAACCGGCCATTCTTGGACCGTCTGGTTCCACTTTGTTTGGGTCTTTCTGGCCCTTTGTTTCACCTTGGCCATCGACCATTGGCCAGATCAGGTCAATCTGACCTCCGGAGACGTCAGCCCCCTTTCAGTGATGGCCGACCGGACCGTCGAGATCCCCAACGAGAGAGCCACTGACGAAGCCCGCGAACGTGCCGCCAGTCAGGTGGAGACGATCTACATCTTTGACCCCACCGCCGTCCGTCTTGGCGAGCAAAAACTTCAAGACACTTTTGACCAGCTTCGCGAGCTGGCCAGGCTGAAGCGCAAAGCTAAAGACGGCAAGCTCCCCCCCGAATATCAAGAGATGGTGCGACGCCTGCCGGTCGAGTTTCCGCCCGAATACCTCGAGCTGTTGACTTCGATCAACCAGGAAGAGATGCTGCTGCTGGAGACGGCCTCCAGTCACATTCTATTCCAAGCGATGGAAAATAGTATCACGCCCGAGTCTCTCCCCGAGGCCAAGCAAGGGCTGCCAGAACTTGCCGAAGACCACCTGGCCAATCTGGAGCCGAGGTATCACGAGCTGCTGCTGTTGGCCGTTTCAGAGTGCCTTTATCCTAATCGAAATCCCGACTACGAGGCCACCAAGAGAGCCGAGCAGGAAGCGATGGCCTCGGTACGCCCCATCACCACCATCATTCCCAAAGGGTTCGCCGTGGTGCGAGAGGGAGATATCGTCTCGCCCCGCCAGATCAAAGTCTTGGAAGCTCTCGGCGTCAACAAGCCGAGTCTCAACATTCAGAGGCTCTTCGGATACGCTCTGATGGTAGGTGGCCTAATGGCTCTCCTGGTCGCATTCTTGCATCGCCAACTGCCGGAACTCTACTCTTCTCGCCGCCACCTGGTGTTGTTAGGCGTCATCATCGTGGCGACAGCTATCATCTGCAAGATGTTAGTGGGCCTGTCGAGTTATCTGGCACCCGTGGCCATCGCCTCGATCCTGGTCACCATCCTCATGGAGGCCCGTCTAGCTTTGCTAGTCACTGGCGTTCTAGCTCTCTACGTTGGGGTCATGACCGGCAGCGTCAGCGCTTTCGGAGCCTGTTTCGTCACCGGAGCTACGGGCGTGCTGGCCCTGTCGAAAGTGGCCAGCCGGAGCAAACTGATTTACGCCAGTATTTTGGTGGGCCTGGCTAACCTGGGCGCCGTCATGGCCTTCGAGCTGATCGTGGCCGGCCACTTTGTCGACGGGGTCAATCAGGTTGGCTTCGGCCTCCTCAACGGGTTCCTCTCGGCCTGGCTGGCGGTGGGAGCGTTGCCGATGTTCGAGCATTTCTCCGGCATCACCACTCACCTCAAACTACTCGATCTCTCAAACCTCAATGAGCCTTTGCTCCAGGAGTTGACCCGCAAAGCCCCAGGAACCTATCAACACTCTATGATGGTAGCCAACCTGGCCGAGCAGGCGGCCCGAGAAATCGGAGCCGACGCTCTGCTATGCCGAGTAGGAGCTTATTACCATGACATCGGCAAAATGAAGCGGCCCCGGTTTTTCATCGAAAATCAGATGGGTCTGGAGAACCCCCACGACAAGCTGGCCCCCAGCCTGTCCACCAAGATTATTCTTTCCCATGTCAAAGACGGTCTTGAGATGGGCCGCCAGGCCAATCTGCCCGACGTGATTCTCGATTTCATCGCTCAGCATCACGGAACCAGCCTGGTCAGCTATTTCTATCATCAGGCCCGTTCCCGCTCGAGTGAACCGGTCTATGAAGATGACTTCCGCTATCCGGGGCCCAAGCCCCAGAACCGAGAAAGCGCCGTTTTATTGCTATGTGACGGTCTGGAGGCGGCGGCGCGGACCCTGTCAAACCCCACGCCCGAGAAGATCTCTGAACTGGTCCACAAGATGCTCAAGAACCATCTCGACGACGGACAACTTGATGAATGCGATCTTTCCCTGAAAGATCTTCAACTGATCCGGCAATCTTTGATTCGCTCGCTACAAGGGATTTACCATACTCGCATCGAGTATCCAGATACAAACAGCCTTTCGAGCCAGAAGAAGGTCACCAGATTGAGGAGGAAAGTCTAGCTCTGCCGGACGAGGATGAGGACATAGGACCGATTACGGTCTTGATTTCACATCAAACGTCGGAGCCGGACGCCCGACCCCACGAGAGCCTGATGCGTCGGGCTGTCTCGGCGGCCGCCAAAGCGGCTGGGTGCCGGCAACCGGCCGAGGTGAGCCTGGTGTTAACGGGAGACGAGTCGATCCGCCTTCTCAACCGAGATTATCGGGGAATAGACCAACCCACTGACGTCCTCTCGTTCGCTCAAGAGGAAGGTGTGGGCTTTCCCCTCCCCCCCGACCAGCCACGCCTGCTGGGCGACGTGATCGTCAGCCTGGAAACAACCTTCTCTCAAGCCGCCAAACGAGGGGTTACGAGCGAAAGGGAGTTAGCCTGGGTCGTTTGTCACGGTGTCCTCCATCTGCTGGGCTACGATCACCAAACCGACCAGGAACTGTCTGAAATGCAGGCACTAGAGGCCAAAGCGCTGGGGGAATTGGGTTGGTGAGCAAGCCTTTCACTCTTCGCCATGCACTAACCGGCTGGAGTCAGACTTTCCAGAGGGAGAGAAACTTTCGCTTCCACTGCCTCGCCACAGCCCTGGCTTTAGCCCTCTGTTTCGGTCTCGAAGTAGGAGTCGGGGCGACTATGTGGGTGGTCTTAGCCGCTTGCCTGGTGCTTCTTTCAGAGCTTTTCAATACGGCCATCGAAGGAACAGTCAATCTCGTCTGTCCAGATTTTCATCCAGGAGCAGCCTTGGCCAAAGACGCCGCTGCTGGTGCCGTATTGGTAAGCGCCTGCTTCGCCCTCATCGTGGGCCTGGTGGTGTTTGGTCCCCACTTGAAGTTTTGGATAGCGGTGCCCACGGCGCTCGCACTTTACCAAGGGTCTCAGTCCCGGGAGGAGCACACTTGATCGAGGTTTGGGGGTTGCCCGTCGTAACAGTCGGGCTAATCTTGTTCATCAGCCTGTTCGGAATGGCCGAGACGGCCCTGGTTCAGGTCGGCCTCCACCGGGTTCGACGCTTGTTGGTCGGCGAAAATGGAGACGAAGGGTTCACCCCGGACGAGCAGGCTCGCCTACTCACCACTCTCTTGATGTTGCGGTCGATCTTCATTCTTTTGGTCGGCGCCCTGGTCACCTCTTGGGTGGTGAGCGTCAGCCCATCAGCCCAACACCTCATCGGCTTTCTGGCCTTAACAGCCCTGATTCTAGTGTCCATGGAGGTGGTGGGGCGACGTTACGCTCGGGCAGAATCCGAGGCCATCGTCGAGAAGACTCTGCCCCTCCTGCGTAAAGTCAACTTCTTCTTTAGTCCTCTTGTGATGGTCATCTTCTGGCTTACGGCGCCCCTTAATCCGGGCAAAGCGCGCCTCCCCCTGGCTAGCCTGCAAGACCTTCACGAAGAGATTCAGGAACTCAAGTCAGAAGGGCTTTTAGAAGAAGCCGACACCGAGATGATCGAGTCACTCTTCGAGCTAGGGCGAACGATCGCCCGCGAGGTCATGGTGCCCCGTGTGGATATGATTTGCGTCCAGGTGGGCACCCCTCTTGGCGAGGTGATCCAGTTGATGACCGAACACGGTTATTCGCGAATCCCTGTCTATCGGGATTCGATCGATAGCATCCTGGGCTTCGTCCACGTGAAGGATCTTCTAGCCGATATTCACAACGCCAAAAGACCGCTTACAGCCAACGACTTACGCCAGGTTTTACTAGTACCCGGCACCAAGAATGTCAAGGAGATCTTGCGCGACCTTCAGGCTGAGAACCTGGCCCTGGCGGTGGTCCTCGATGAATACGGAGGAACCGACGGACTGCTCACGCTGGAAGACATTGTGGAAGAGATCGTTGGCGAGATCAATGATGAGTACGACCGGGAAGTGGCCGAACTGGAATATCAGGCTGACGGGTCGGCCGTGGTCGACGCCAAGATGATTCTGGAAGATGTCAACGAGAGCCTGAGCCTCCAGCTTCCTGTGGACGAGCACGAGACTTTGGGCGGCTTCCTCTACGGACTTTTTGGCAAAGTGCCCAAAGCCCACGAAGTGGTCGAGTTCGATGGCCTCAGAATGACCGTTCTTGAGGTCCACCGCCAGCGGATCACGCGGGTTTTGGTGGAACACTTCTCCGAAGTCGAAGAGAACGTGGCCTAGCACGTGTGAGGGTGGCTGTGGTGCGCTTGGACGCGCTCGGAGATAGCCTGCTTTCGACTCCCGCCCTGGCGGCTTTTCAAGAGGCCGTGCCCCAGGCTCAAATGAGGATCTTCGCCTCGGGGGTAGCCGCGCCCATTTTCGAGCCCTTTGGAGAGGTGGTGGTGGTCGACTCTCAGCAAAGCTCTGCACAACTAGGCCAGGCTATTCGGTCGGGCCAGCCGGAAGCCGTAGTAGTGCTGACCGAAAAGCGCCGGGCTTTCACGGCCGCCTTTTTATCTCGAACACCTATTCGGATCGGGTTCGATCCGGGCCTCACTCAGCCCCTCAAGGCGGCCTGGCTGACCGTAGCCTTAACCCACCGATTGACCTATCCCAACGACCTGGCCCAAGATCCCGGCCTTCACGAAGTCGAACGTTACCATCGGCTGATGGCCCAGCTCAAAAAGACCTTGCCACCTCCGGGTCCTCTCTTGATGCCGGCTCAAACCCAGCCGCCTAGCCACGCCTATGCTCTCCAAATGACTCCCAAATGGAGCCTGGACGGATGGCCCGACTCCCTCCAACTTGAGCTTCTGAAAGCTCTGCCCGAACCTCGCCTGGCCCTTTACGGTCCGGCCGAAAAGGAGTGGGCTGAAGCTTTATTGACCGATTTCGAAGTGGAAAGGGGCTACTACCCCCATCTGCTGGACTACGCCGGGGCTTTGGCTGGCTGCCGCTATCTAGTCACCATCGACACCGGTGCGGCCCACGTGGCTGCGGCCGTGAAGACACCGGTCGTTGACGTTTTCCGTCATCAGCATCATCATCACTGTGTGCGCCGCTGGCGGCCGTGGAGCATCCCGCATCGGGTCGTCCTAAAAGACGAGTATAGCGGAACCTGCAAGGAGTTGGCAGACCGAGTTCGAGAGGCTTTGCAGGATCTCGAGCGGGAGGTCGAGCAAGCCCAAGACGATGAAGTTTAGTCTGGTTATCCCTACATTTAATCGGAGCGACAGCCTCAAGGAAGTACTCCCCAGCCTGGCCCATCAGAACTTTCCTAGCGAGGAATATGAAATTCTGGTCTGCGACGCCGGCTCGACCGATGGAACTTTAGCTCTGATCGAAGAGCTCTCCATCCCCAACCTGCGAGTTCTGGTGGGCGAAGATCGGGGACGGGCCGGAGCTCGTAATCGCGGCGTCCGACAGGCGGGAGGGGAAATCATCCTATTCACCGACGCCGACATCATCGCGGACCCGAATCTGGTCTACCAACACCAGCAGGCTCATCAACGGTTTCCAGGAGATGCTGTGGTGGGCTGCGAGATCCAGGTTGATACCTTAGACCAGTACCGTCGCTACCGAGAATACCCGGCTCGCCACGCCCGGCACCGTCCTGATCGGGGCACTTTGCCCTGGCACTATTTCTTGACCGGAAACGCCTCGGTGCAGCGCAAGACCTTACTAGAAGTGGGAATGTTTGACGAGGACTTCACCGGCTACGGACATGAGGATCTCGAGTTGGGTTACCGCCTCCTTCAAGCCGGGCTGAGCATCCGTTACAACCCTGACGCCATCAACTATCACTGGCACCCCGTCCCCTTTCCCGAACAGTGTGACAAAATGCACCTGGCGGGCCGTTCTACGGTGCGGTTCTACCAAAAACACCGAGACTGGAAGATTCCTCTGGTCATGGGCTGGAACCCCCTCTCGTTGTCGGTCCATTCTCTCATCCGCGCTTGCCCTGTCCTCTACCGTTGGCTTTGGAATCTCGCGGACCGCCTTCACCTGGCCCGGGAGATCGTCTTGCAATATCACTACGTCAGCGGCATTAAGACGGCGCTGTGATCCCTCTAGACCGTTGCCGTAGAGTGCTGGTGGTGCGCACTGACCATATCGGGGATCTAATCTTGAGCACCCCTTTCCTGCGGGCTCTCAGGCGAAGTCTTCCGGAAGCTCGAATCCTGGCCACCCTCAACCCCTACACTCGCAAAGTCCTGGAGACAACCGATCTGGTCGATGAAATTCTGACCCGTCCGGCCAAGAAAATCGACCTGGCCATCAGCCTGGCACCTCGGAGTCAGAGCTTAAAGACCGTTTACGCCTCGGGAGCCCGCTATCGCCTGGGCTACTACTATTCTGGCCGGCCCCTGGTCGCTCTAGCAAGCCGCATCTGGCTGACTCATCGTCATCGGATGGAAGTGGACAGAGCCGGCAAAGTGGCTCACGAAGTCGAGCAGCTCGGTTGCCTGGCCCGGCTGTTGGGAATCCCTTATGAGCCAGAACACCTGGAGCTCGGAATCGAGCCACCAGAACCCGAGGATCTGCTCGTCTTGCATATGGGAGTGCGTTGGTTCACAGGCGATTGGAGCCCCGCGGCCCTGGTGGACTTGGCCAGAAGGCTGGCTGCCCTGGGCCGACTGGAAATCACCTACGGGCCCGCCGAGCAGGAGCTGGCAGCCCAGGTTCGACAACTCGCTCCCGATTTGAACCTCAAGGGTGGATTGAGTTTTCGCCAATGGGCCCAAAGGTTAGGGGCGGCCCGAGCCGTGGTGTCCTGCGATACCGGAGCCGTCCACGTGGCGGCCGCTCTCAAACGACCGGTGGTGGTCGCCTACGAACCGAGCGACATGAGTCTCTGTCAGCAACAGTGGGCTCCCTGGAGGGTCCCCCATCGAGCCGTCGCCAAAGGCCAACCTGAGATTGCTAACGTAGCTCTGGCCGGGGCCCTAGAGGAACTGCTCGGCGAGGCCAGAAACCGGTTGGAACAATAGCCAGAAAGAGGAGAGTCGATGCGGGCCGAGGCGATGAGAGCCGAACCGATGGGAGCCAGGCGGCGGTCCCACCGGTGCGATGAGTTAAGAGTTGAGGACGTCGGAAAGAAGGTCGTCCTGATGGGCTGGGTCCATCGCCGCCGAGATCTGGGGGGGTTGATCTTTATCGATCTCAGAGACCGATACGGTATCACTCAATGCGTCATCAATCCCAACATGACCGAGGCTTTTGCCAAGGCTGAGAAGGTGCGAGCCGAATTCGTTTTGGCCTGCGTTGGGGAAGTCCATAAACGTCCCGCCAACACCGAGAACGCGGCCCTGACCACCGGAATGGTCGACGTCCAGGTCGAGCAACTCCATATTCTTAATCCCTCCCGGGTCCCACCGATTCAGGTCGCTGAAGAGCAGCAACAGGTCGACGAGTCGACTCGACTGGCCTACCGCTACCTCGACCTGCGCCGCCCCAAGATGACTTCCAATATTGTCCTGCGCCACAAGATCGCGAAAGCCGTCAGAGACTATCTCGACAGTCAAGAGTTTCTCGAGATTGAGACCCCCACTCTAGTCCGATCAACCCCCGAGGGAGCGCGCGATTACCTGGTGCCGAGTCGGGTTCACCCAGGCTGTTTTTACGCTCTTCCTCAATCACCCCAGATTTTCAAACAGCTTTTGATGGTCTCGGGAATGGATCGCTATTTTCAGCTGGCTCGCTGCTTTCGCGACGAAGACCTACGAGCCGACCGCCAACCTGAGTTCACCCAGATCGATATGGAGATGTCGTTCGCTGGTCAGGACGAGGTGTTCGAAGTGGTCGAGGGGATGCTCGCTTCGACCTTCGAGAAAGTGATGGGCCAAAAGCTTGAGCTGCCATTCCCTCGAATGCCCTACTCCGAGGCTATCAGTCGCTACGGTTCTGATAAGCCCGATTTACGCTACGACCTGGCCTTTCATTGCGTGGAGGATCTGGTCGGAGAGACCGAGTTCAAGGTCTTTCAGGAAGCCCAGGCCCAAGGCCACCTCATCAAAGCTCTGGTGGTGCCCGGTCAGGGAGCCATCTCGCGCAAGGTTCAAGACGAATGGAAGGCCCTGGCCGAAGCTAGCGGTCTCCAAGGCCTCTTTTTCGCCTTCCGCAGCGAAGCCGGCTTCAAGTCCTCCATCTTGAAGTTCCTGGGAGAAGAAAAAATGGGTCTCATCTTCGACCGCCTGGGCGCCCCTGATGACGGGGTGGTGGTGTTAGCGGCTGGCCCCGACCCAGAACTCTCGCTGGGTCTGGGAAAACTTCGCATCGAACTAGCCAAAAAGCTCGGGCTAGCCGAGGAGGGATTTCGTTTCCACTGGGTGGTCGATTTCCCGCTCTTCTACTACGACCAAGAAGAAGATAGCCTAGCCCCTGAACACCACCCTTTCACCTCGCCCAACCCAGAAGACATCGAGTTATTAGACAGTCAGCCCCGCAAAGTGCGAGCAGCGGCCTACGACCTCGTGTTGAACGGTAACGAGTTAGCCTCGGGGAGCGTCAGGATCCATCAACGAGAGCTGCAAGAGCAGGTGCTCAACAAGATCGGACTGACTCTCGACGACGCTCGCCAAAAATTCGGATTTTTACTGGATGCCTTTGAGTTCGGGGCCCCCCCCCACGCCGGCATCGCCCTCGGGTTAGACCGCCTGGTA
>CAYRFU010000221.1:0-12362 GCA_964423525.1 uncultured Burkholderiales bacterium
TCAACCAAAGGAAAGAAAGCAGTGACGGTCGTCGCTGATTGTCAACACGCCCTAAAGCTAGGCCGCCAGGACCTGCGCGGTCAAGTCCTCTTTTTCGGCCCGAGTCACCCAGCTCAGCTCCTCCACGAGGACTGTCACAGCTCGGTCAAGCAGGCCTTGCTCGCGAGGAGTTAGGGGCTTGTGCTCTGACAGTTGGCGTAGGCCAGCGATCAGGTCGCACTGGTAAAAAATATTACCGCTTTTCAAAAGTTCTTCGCAGGTTCGACGGCGTTGATTGGCGTTACTCGACCATTCGAGTTCCGCTTCTTTCAGGCGCTGGAAAACTGCCGGGACTTCCTGACTTTCGATGAGAGGACGAACCGGTGAACGGTCGAGCTTATTCGAATTAAGCTTCAGTTCGAACGCGGAGCCGTCCTCGTCGACGAACTCCAGGCTACAGAGCTTCACCGATTGGCCTAGAATCTGCTGCTCTTCGATGCGGCGCACCTGGCCGATGCCGAAGGTCGAGTGGACCACGAGTTGATCCTTCTGGAGCATACACACACCTCCTCAGGTTGTCTCACCAGATTACGAAATCGGCCTCAAAAGTTCCTGAAATCCCGTCAAAGAGCTCCTTTGTCGACGACGGTAAGCCATCGGAAATAGGTGGCACTGGTTGGTCTCAAATCGAAGAGACCGACCAATTTTCTCCGCCCCTGGGGCTTTTCCAAGGAGCCCAGAATGCCGGTCGACTCGACTACCAGTAAGTTGACCGGGTCATCAGCGGTGTCTTGGCGAATAGTGACACAGTAGTAACCGACCACTTCTCCTTCAGGGTCGGTGACCGCTTCCACCACTTCGTATTCGGGCTGGTCCTCGGCAGCCTTTGGGGGGAAGTTGTAATCATAGAGGAACTTCAGACGGGCGTCCTCGAGCCCGGCCCAAGCCAGGGCTCTGGCCTGAACAGCCTGGGCGTTAGCTTTAGCGGCACTGTAATCACTAGCTCGAGAGGCTAGGAAGATGGCCCCCAAGACCAGCAAAAGGGCGCAGACCAAGAGAGTCAACACCAATAAACTGGCCCGTTGCGAAGTCTTCAAGGTAGGAAGACCTCGATTGTGACAGGCACGAATTCTTGAAGGTTGAGCGATATCAAGAGATTTTCGTTGGCCAGCCGGGCGGCGGAAAACCCCAAACAGTTCTGTTTCAGGAACGACCGTGTAGGCCCTCCGGTGACCTGTCGCTGGAGCGACCCGCCTTGGAGTTCATAGCTCACTTCGTCAAACTCGATAGAGGAGCGGTCCCAGGTGGGTGGCACAGGCTGGGGGGGGAGCCGATAGCTGGCTCGCAGACGACGAAAGCTCAGCCTTGGGCCGGTCGCTCCCGGCGAGGGAACGAGTATCTCTAAGGCTCCGGTGAGTTCACCTCGGATCTGCTCGAGGACCTGCTGGGCCTCGCTTCTGGTTTCTTCGCGTTCTTGGAGTCGGCTAGACTGACCAACCATCTGGAAGATGCCAGGAATGATGCTCAACACCAATCCGAACAGAAAAAGGGAGATGAGAGCCTCTGCTAAAGTCACTCCAAAGTTTTGCCAGCGAGGTCCCACACTTCCCTGGTTTCTCCGGGCCACCACGCGGACCTTCACCGTGAGAGGTTTGTACCCCCTCAGCCCGGAAGAGTTGGACGATGGAGCGAAAAGGTTTCTCACTGGCAGAGACGGTCGTCAGCATCTTTTTGCTGACGGCCTGTGTGCTCCTCATCCTCAATCTTTTCGACCGAAGTTTGAGTCACTTGAAACGGTCTCGCCAGTTGAGTCAAGCAGCTAGCCTGGCCGAGGACACTTTGGCCCGTGTGCGGGCCTGGGCTCGGGACCCCGACCATTTTGCCAGCGACTGGGCGGGCGTGACAGGAACTAGCCAGCGAGACGGTTTTCAGATCACGGTAGAACGAATGTTTCCAAGCCAGGATGTCCTGACTCCCAACCTACCGACTGAAGAGCAGTACGCTCCATCAGAGCGTCGGCTTTTGCCTGCAACGCGCGTGGTCGTCCGGTGCACGGTCAGTTGGGGCCAGGAGCAACTCCAGGTGACGAGCTCTCTCTGCGCTCCACCTCGACCGGTTGACCCCTCCAGTGCTGTCGTCGTTCGTCGGGTGGGAGGCGCGACCGACCCGGTGCCGCCGGAGGCTCCGGTAGAGTTTGAGGCGACTTTTTTGGATGCCAATGGCCGACCGATTCCGGGTGTCACGTTCGCCTGGATCGTGGCACCTCGAGACGGCAACGCCACCATCGACCGCTCGGCCAGCCATCGGGGTGGTTACCGTGTGGTGATACGAAATCGCCACGGCTACAATCCCTTCACCGACTCCTGGTCGGTTCGACCTGGACAGGTCTCGGTCAAAGCTGAAGCCCGCTTCAACGGAGTCAAAGCGGTGGGTGAATCGGAGTTGATTAGGCTAGGTGGTTAAAGAGACTCACAAAATTAAGCGGCTTGGCCTGTCCTTGGCGGAAGTCCTGATCGTTATCGGGCTACTGTCTTTGAGCTTCGGTTTATGGACCCTCAGCGAGGGTGCTCAAGACGAAGGAGCAGAGCTTGTAGCGACTCTGTTAGCGGGAGAGCTTCGGGCGGCTCGCAAAACGGCCCAAGCCCAAGGGTTTCCCGTGGCTGTGGCTTTCCCCACCGCCAGCGGGTCCAGGGGCCATAGTCAGAGCCTGGTCAGACTCGAGGGCCACCACCGCCCCAGAATGGTCAGGGTGGTCGATACCTCTGCCCGGGCGCCCGGGAGCCAGATTTTTTTCGGTCTGGTGCAGCCCGGGAATCTAGAGGCCGATCCAGACCGCAGCGACCTTAACGGGACCGAGTTTTCCCTGGCTACCTGGGAACCGCCCGATGGTCTTGAAGTTCTGGTCTTTCTCCCCTCTGGCACCTTGGTCAGCAGTAGTCCCTTCCGTGACGGGCAACGGGAAATCGTGTGCGCGGACGGCGTGGAATACAGCGGCCGACAGGTCGCTGGAGTGGATACCTTTGTGCTGACGACGGCGGCCAATCCTTTTACCGTGACGATAACGCAAGCTGGTGAGATAGGGTTGAGGAAAGGCTTGCCAGAGGGTGCTTCGGTGACTCTCCAAGAGCCCTTTCCACCGAGTTTGGGAGCGCCCGTCGCGCCTGCTTTGCTCACGACCGCCAATCAGGCCCCTGCGGCCACCTCTTCTTTCCACCCGGCACCGGTCGCCTCCACCCTCCCGGCCGGTGCTTCCGGCACGGTCAAACTCGGGGGGTTCGTCAGTTTAAGGCTCGAAGCGACTGACGCTGACGGCGATCAGCTCTTGGCTCACTGGAGCTGCCCTGAGGGCGGCGCTTTCAATTTTGAGGAGCCGGTGCCTATGGAGTGGCACCCCCAAGAGGCTGTCTGGCGCTCTCTTCATCAATGGTATCCTCCTCCTGATGCCGAGGCGGGGGATCTCTTTACCCTGGAGTATGAGGTCTTCGATGGGCGTGGCGGCCAGACGACCGGACGGGTTGGCCTCACCGGGGTCGTGCAGGTTCTCCCTGAAGGACGGATTCTTTTCCAGGGAAGGCTCAATGGCAACGCTGAGATCTGCGTCATCAACGCCGACGGAAGCGACTTGACGAATTTGACCCAGCATCCAGCTGGAGACCGCGAACCCATCTGGTCGCCTGACGGTTCTCAGATCGCCTTTTGGTCTGACCGCGCCGGTAATCCCCGACTTTATCTCATGAAGGGTGACGGCACCCATTTGGAGGAACTGCTTGACCCTCAGGCCTTTGGGATCACACATGTCGTCGAGGCCCCGAGCTTTGACCCCAGCGGAACGTTACTAACGTTTTTGGGCCGTCAGGGTGGTCACTGGGAAGTTTTCGTCTTGAGCTTAGACGGGAGTGACCCGGGCATCGGGATCTTGCCGACTGACGGGGTTTTGTCAAGCCACAACGGCAAAGAGCTTCGACAGTTGGGCCAGAGCGGAATCGAAGGGGGTTGGACGACAATCCAACTGACGGACCCCAGCTGGCATCCGTCGGGGGACTGGTTGGTCGCGGCTGGCGGGCCGACGGTCCCAACCAGTTCGGGACACAGCCCAACGCAGCTATTCGTTTTTGAGGTGGCTACCAACAACTGGACCAAAATCTATGAAAGTCCAGGGGGCTTTGTTCTGTGGCCTCAGTTCCACCCTATTGACCGTGACACCCTTTATTTTCGGAGTTCTAGCGAAACCCGTAACTACGCTAAAGCTATAGTGGACTTTACGGGGGCGACTCCTACTCTGGGCCCGACCACAGCTGTTTCTGCAGCCGGTTCCAACTTTTCCCCGGATGGCCAATTCTGCGTCAATGAACCCTGGACCGACCTGGTCATCTCAAAGCCCGACGGGAGCGGAAAACAGACTCTGGTGACGGCACCCATTCCCAACGGTGAGGGAGGCGCGTCGTGGGCTTACACCTATTAGCTGCTTCAGGCCGCTTTTTGCTTTCGCACCACCAGGGCCGGTGCCGCGGCTCAAGTGTCTGGAGGGCCACTCCCCGATTCTCGCTGAACGCCACCATGTCCCGGTAGCCTTCCACCAGCCTCTCCATCCTGCTGGCACCCTTTCGCTCAAGGTCGGTGATCGTTTGGTCGGTCTTGGGTAAGCCAGGTTTGGGATGGTCGTTAAAGCTGCCGAGGACCAATTTTCCGATGCTTCGCCCCGCCACCAGAGCGATGACTCCCCCTATCGCGAGTCCGGTGGCTGAGGCGGCTGTGGCTGCCATGGTTACGGCGTTGGATTAGATGAGTTTGGCGCCGCGCCTCAGGCGCTGACATCAGGAGCGTGCTCAGTGCAAACGGCCCAGGGGCTCCAGCTCGCATTCTCTCTCCTACGGAACCCCTGGAACGCTCAGCGCGCCAAGACGGTGACGGACGCCACCCAACGTCTTGCGCGCCTTCTGGAGAACGTCCTTGAGAAACCTGAGCCGCCGACCGACTGGACTCCTCCCGAGCCGGGTTGGAGTCTCGAGACTCTACTCACCAGCGACGAACTGGGCTTGCCTTAGCGGCCGAGGTACTCATTCAGGTCGTTATTAGAGTAGGCGTCGTCACTGAACCAGTTGAAGGTCCCGCCAGCTCTGTCGAGTTCACCGCGCAGCCCTTCGCTGTCCAGCAGGTGTTCGACCGCCTGGCGGAGTTCCGGCGGGGCTCCCGGGTTATCCCGCAGGAGAGCCCTAGCGTCGTCGAGATTGAAAACCTGGTTGTCATTGCCAGAGCTTGGAGCCGTGTCGAGAATCGGCAGATAGTGGCTCATCACCTCGGTCGCTCTGCGGCCGGTCATCGGGCCCTGGCTAAAACCTGGGCTGGTCTCGAACCGGTCGATGTAGGCATTGAGCCCTTCTAAGTCGATCCGGTTGGAGCGCGCCCCGGCCGCATCAACTGAGCGCCAGATGGCGTCGTTGTCGAGCATCAGGTCGATCGCTTCGCGAAGCTCGGGAGAGGTGTCAGGGTGCTCCCGCATCGCTTCCAGGTCAGGCCGTCCCACAATGCCGTCGGCGGCGTCGACTCCGGCAGCCGTGTCCATGAAATCCATGTTGTCTCGCAGCACCCTGGCCGCTTCGACTGGAGTTAGCTCAGCCTCGCTGGGCGGGTCGCGCCGCACCTGCAGTCCCTCGTCTTCGTTCCAACGAGCGTAGGAACCGTCTTCGCGATAGACCGTGAACTGTTCCACCCGGTCGAGTTCCATGGTGGAGTCACCCTCTTGCCAATCGTCCGACTGATAAAGGACATCGCCGTCGTCGTTGACGATGCGGACTTTGTGGTCGCCCTCGCGCACGACCAGTCGGTCGTCCGAGCCACGTCCACCGTCGATGGTGTACTGGTCTGCGTCGCGAGAAAGGGCCACCGAGATGGTGTCGTCTCCGCCGCCCGCTTCGACTGTCACGGTATCTCGGTCGGAGGCGGTGCCTTCGTCGCCGGTGGTGATGCGAATGGCGTTGTCGTTGGAATTGCCGTCATAAGTCAGCACGTCATCGCCGCCTCCTAAATCGAGGCGAGCGTCGCCTTCGGGAGCCATCACGCCCAGGATCCCATTATCGACATCGGTAGTGACGACATCGTCTCCCGCACCGGTGGTGGCTTCCTGAGTGACGTATCCGCCCAAGACATCGGCGTCCTGGGTGACCGTATCGTCACCGTCGGTGCCCACGGCCTCCTGGTCGATGGTATGGCCTCGGCCGGCCTCGGCCTCCTGGACGATAGTGCCCGTCACCCCTTCGCTGGCATCGATCTCGGCTCGCATTGTGACTTCTTCATCGCCTTCGCCTCGTTGCTCGATGGTGGCCTCAACCGTAGCCCCTTCTTCGATTTCTTCGGCCTCGACGGTGACGGTGGCATCTAATGAGGTAGCGTCTTCAGAGTCGGCTGTCTGGGCGATGGTGGCCTCGACGACTGCCCCGGAAGCGACCTCCTCAGCGGTGACGGTAGCCTCTGCTCGACCCACCACGTCGGCATCGTCGGCGTCGAGAGTCTGCTCGATAGAGGGCCCAACCTGAGCCCCCGTCTCCACCTCTCCCACATTTACCTCAGAGGTGGCCAGGGCTGCTATCTCACCGTCGTCGGTGGTGATTTCCTGGGAGGCTACCGGCCTGACCACCGCGTCGGCGGCCACATCGGCCACAGCCACCTCACTGGCCAGATTGGCGGTCACCGCTCCGTCTTCGGCTTCCACGGTGCTAGTCAACTCGGGCGCGACCACCGCCCTTTCCTCGACCGCACCTACCACCACTTCTGCTTCGACGGTGGCGCCTACAGGAGCGTCGTCAGCTTCGACCGATTGAGCCACGACCGGAGCAAGGGTTCCATCTTCTTCAATACCGCTGCTGTGGACCACGGTCTCAGCCAGGGCTTCGACGGGTGCCTCGTCGGCCTCGATGGTCTGGGTCACCTGGGGACGAACTTCGCCTGCGATGTTACCTGTTGTCACCAAGCTGCCGGTCAAGGCCTCGACCTCGCCTTCATCGGTGGTGACTTCTTGAGCCACGGTGGGGGCCACGGTGGCACCCTCAATCACTTCCCCTACGTGGACCTCGCTGGCCGCCACCGCACGGATGTCGCCTTCGTCGGTCTCGACGGCCTGGGATGTTTCGGGAATGACTTCTCCCAGCACCCGCTCAGCCGTAACGGCGCTGGAGGTGGTCAGGTCGACCGCTCCCTCATCGCTTTCGGCAGTGACGGCTGTGGTGGGGGCCGCCACTCCGGCCACATCTCCCGTCTCGACGGTGGTGTAGGCCGTGCCTTCGATGGTGCCATCGTCAGCTTCCAGCGCCTGGACCAAGTCCGGTCGGACTTCTCCGGCTACATCTCCCGTGGTGACTCGGCTATCGGCCTGGGCCTGGACCGATCCATCGTCAGTCTCGACCACCTGCTCAGTGGCGGGCGCGAGGGTCGCTTCTTCGTAGACGGCTTCGGTCGTCACCTCGGTAAGGGCGATCGCTTCGGCCATCCCGTCGTCGGTGGTCACCTCCTGACGAATGTCGGGCTCGACCCGAGCCTGGGGTTTCACTTCCCCGGTTGTGATCTCGGTCTGGACCAGTCCCGAAGCATCTTCGTTATCGCTTTCTACGACCTGGTCGATATCGGGGGCCAGGGTGGCCTCAGGACCCACGGCGGCGGTCTCGATGGTGGTTTCGGTCCTGACGGTAGCGTCGCCATCCGACTCGACCTCATGGTTGACGACAGGGGCCAGAGTGGAGCCTTCTTCGAGTTCCTGAGCCGGAACGGTGACCACCAGGGCGTCTTCCACGGCCTCGTTCTCATCGATTTGACGCTCGAACTCGGGAGCTTCGCTTTGACCCGGCTTCAAAGTCGGAACGGGATGGGTGTGGGTGGTCTCGGGGAGGTCGTGGAAGCGCCGTAGAGGGTCCACTCGCTGGCTGTGTTCCCCTCCTGGAGGGGCCGAGGCGATGGGGAAGGGGACTGTTCCGTATGGGGGCGTGAAGCCCATCCAGGGAGCCATCTGCTGGTTGTTGGGGCCGTAATGCTGGCCCATCGTGTGAGGGCAGCAGTGCTGAGCTGTCTGACCGAGCGAACCCAACAACCCCCCTAGAAGGGCTCCTATCAAGCCACCTATGAGGGCTCCCAGCCCTGGAATCGGTATAAAGAGCTGGCCCAGGATGGCCCCCATAAGGCCACCGATGCCGGCCCACATCCCGGCTTTCCCTCGGGGGGCGCCGTGCACATGCTCGCAACATTCCCCGACTCTCTGACCAAACGGTTCGGCCCCCCATAAGGTTGGAGGGTTGGCGGGATTGTAGACTGCGTGACTGTAGCCGGGCTGAATGTGCATAGTTCTATTTTCCCACAAACTCGTTGGATGTCTAGCTGGTTACATCGAGGCAACAGCTGGGCAACCTGCCCCGACGAACCTTGCCCCATGCGTCTTGTTTTGCTGATCTTTTGTTTGTTGTTGGGCCTGGCCGGAGCCGACGAGTCCCAGAAAGCGAACCTGCTCTTCGAAGAGGCCTTCGAGCGAGAACTCTCGCTCTCGCCTGAGATGATGAGCCAGTTGGGTCAAAAGACCGACTATCACCGTTGGGACGACCGAAGTTCGCGAGCCGACGAACGGTTCTTGCAAGTGACCCGGGATTACCTGGAGAGGGTTCAGCAACTCGACCGAACCCAACTCGACCCCCAGACTCGGCTGAGTTACGATCTGTTCGTTCGGCGGGCCCACAACCGGCTTGCCGACGATCGTTTTCGGCTCTACAACTACCCTGTTAACCAGATGTTCGGACGCCAGTCCGAACTCCCCGCCTTCCTGGTCAATGTCCACCGCATCGACAACGAGCAAGACACCGAGGCCTATATCTCTCGTTTGGAAGGCGTGGCGCTGGTCATAGACCAACTGATCGAAAGCCTTAAGGAGCGCGAGGCCGCCGGGATTCTGCCTCCTCGCTTCGTTTTCGACCGGGTGCTCAGCGATTGTCGCGGCATTCTAACGGGCGCTCCTCTCGATAGCTCGAGCCAGCCTCACTTGCTCTATCGTGATTTTTCCGAGAAGTTGCAGGAACTCGACCTGAGTGACGCTCGCAAAGCGACGCTGTTGGCTCAAGCCGAGACTGCGCTCTTGAACGGATTCGCGCCTGGCTATCGCCGTCTTATCTCTTTTTTGGAAGACCAGAGGGGTCGAGCCGACGACCGCGCCGGCGCCTGGAAGTTTCCCGAGGGGGAAGCTTTCTATCAAAGAGCTCTGGAGAGAACGACCACCACCGACCTCACGGCTGACGAGATCCATCAGCTTGGCCTTCGCGAAGTGGAACGAATCCATGGGGAGATGCGCGTCATCCAAGAGACAGTGGGTTTCGAGGGCGACCTGCAACAGTTCTTTGCCCATATGCGAGACGAGCCTGAATTCTATTTTCCCAACACCGAGGCTGGCAAAGAGGCCTACCTGAAGGAGGCTACCGCCCTGGTCGAGGCCATGGAAGCTCGCCTCGACGAGCTCTTTGTGACTCAACCCAAGGCCCCGATGGTGGTCAAGAGAGTCGAAGCTTTTCGGGAGAAGACCGCCGGCAAGGCTTTCTACGAGCGGCCCTCGATGGATGGGAGTCGGCCCGGGATCTACTATGTGAACCTTTACGACACGAAAGACGTGCCCCGTTATCAAATGGAGGCTCTAGCTTTTCACGAGGGCATTCCCGGCCACCACATGCAGCTCTCCATCGCTCAGGAATTGGACGGCATTCCTCGTTTCCGTTGTTTCACTCACTACACCGCCTACATCGAAGGATGGGGACTTTACTGTGAGCTTCTCCCCAAAGAGATCGGGTTCTACCAGGACCCCTACTCGGACTTCGGCCGCCTGGCCATGGAGTTGTGGCGCGCCTGTCGACTGGTGGTGGATACCGGGATCCACGCCAAGAAGTGGACTCGGGAGCAAGGCATCGCCTTTTATCGGAACAACACTCCCAACAGCCTGGGCGATTGCGTCAAGATGGTGGAGCGCCATATCGTGATGCCGGGCCAGGCTACCGCCTACAAAGTCGGCATGTTGACCCTCTTGCGCTACCGCGACCAGGCTCGGCAGAAGCTAGGGGACCGTTTCGATATCCGCAAGTTTCACGAAGTCGTGCTCACCAATGGGCCCCTGCCTCTCGATCTTCTCAAGGACCAGGTCGACCTCTACATCGACAACGGTTAGGTCGGCCGCCTTGGCTTCTTTGTGCAGACCGTCCCAAGCGAGTCCCCAGTTGCAGCCGGCGACGTCCCCTCGAGAAAGGCGGGCCGTCGGCCCAGGCTAGAGTGGTCCAGCTTGACAGGTATGCTATGCTAGAGACACCACACGGGAGCCTCGTCAAATTCCCCCAGCTCCCAGAGCGCCCCGAGCGCAGAAAGAACCCCCACCCGTTATGAACTTTTCTGATTTCGGCCTGCTGCCCCAGAGCCTGGCCGCCCTCAATAAACAGGGAATCACCACCCCGACCCCCATCCAGGAGAAGGCGATTCCTTTGCTTCTAGACTCGGTTGACCTGATCGCTCAGGCCCGCACGGGCTCAGGCAAAACCCTGGCCTTCGCCCTTCCGATGCTAGAGTTCGTGGAACCCGACCTGAGAGCGGTGCAAGCCCTGGTGATCACCCCCACCAGGGAGCTGGCCAACCAGATCACTATGGTGATTGAAGACCTGGCCAAAGCCGATAAGATCAGAACCCTTTCGGTCTATGGCGGTCGCTCCATCGGTCCCCAGATGGCCGCCCTCAAGCGAGGCGTCCAGGTGGTGGTAGCGACTCCGGGTCGACTGCTCGACCTGATCCGCCGACGAGCCATCGCCCTCAACGAAGTCCGCTTCGTAGCTATCGACGAGGCCGATGAAATGCTTGACACCGGGTTTGCCAAAGACCTGGAAGCGATCCTCAAAAGCTTGAACCACGATCATCTGACCGCCCTCTTCTCGGCGACCGTGCCGGACTGGGTCCACCAGGCCAGCCGCAAGTATTTGCACAACCCGGCCATCGTCCAAGTCACCCCCGAGCCCGAGCAAGAACCCGATATCGATCACGTGGCTCTCAGCATCCAGTCGGGTCAAAGAAACGAAGCCTTAAAGAGCTTACTAGACGGCTCCAGCAGCTCCATCGTGTTCGGTCGAACCAAGCGCGGAGTTCGTCGTCTTGCTCAGCGACTCGATGGAATGGGCTACTCAGTGGGCTGCCTCCAGGGCAACATGAGCCAGAACGCCAGAGACCGAGTGATGGCTGATTTCCGAGATCGGCGCACCGAAGTGCTGGTTGCCACCAACGTAGCCGCCCGAGGCCTGGATGTCGACCATGTCGAGTTGGTCGTCAACTACGAGCTACCGGAGAGTCCCGAACTTCTGACCCACCGAGTCGGTCGCACCGGGCGAATGGGTCGCAAAGGCTCGGCCGTCACGCTGGTGGCTGAGTTCGACCAGGCAAAGTTCCAGCAGCTCAAGCGTCGTTCAGGACTGCCCATCAAGAGTTATGACTGGAAGCCCCAGCGTCGCAAGCGTCGCTAATCAGTGGGAGCTGCACCTCGAAACAAGCTCCCCCTAGTTGAGAGGGGACCAACTCCAGCCTGCCCTGATGAAGCTCAGAGATTCTTTGGGCCACCGAAAGGCCTAGACCGAGTCCCCGGCCGACCGGCTTCGAGGTGAAAAACGGCTCGAAGATCCTCTCTTGGATTTCGGCTGGAACCCCCTTTCCGTTGTCATCAACGCTGAAAACCAGGTTGTCATGGTGATGGCGAAGGGTCACTAGAACTCTCGCGTTTTCTTGTTGGCACGACGCTTCGGCCGCGTTCCGAAGGAGCTGCACCACCAGCTGTTCGAGGTCGAGAGCATATCCCAGCACCTCGAAGGAGCCGGCCTGACTGCGAAACTCGAAGACGGATGGATCGTGATCCCTCAGGACGGTCTTGACCAGGCGTTCGAAGCAGACACACTGATCCTCCCCGGTCCGATTCTGTCTTGGGTATGCTCTCGGGTTGGTCGGGTCTTTCTTCCCTCCTCCGGGATCTTCTCCTGAGCTGGCTCACGGGCCGGTTGGTGGAGAACCCTCTACCGGAGTCGTATCGCGCACCCGGGCCCTTTCCGTTTATGTCGCAAAGGCTTCGGACTCTGGCCCAACGGGTGGTTCGGAGAAAGGCCGTGGCGATGCTGTGCGAGCCAACCCATTGGGGCGGCTATGTCGACCCTGTGGTGCTGGTAGAGCGACTCAGGCTTTTCCCCGACGAGCCGGACCTAGCGGATTTGGTTCAGGCCTTACTGCGCTTGCCTGGCGATCGGCGAGACTCAGCCTTGGAGAAGGCCCGCGGCCTGGGTGGTCACTGGATGAAAGCGGTCCGGTGGGCGCTCGGTGGGCAGGACGGTCCCGGCCCTCGCGAACGGTGG
>CAYRFU010000222.1:0-7501 GCA_964423525.1 uncultured Burkholderiales bacterium
TGACCGGCTTGGGCCGACCTGGCTGGCTTGGCCGGCAACGTTAGGCGTGCCCAGGACAACTTGCCGCCACCCGCGCCAGAAAGTTCGGTGCGAGGACCTCGTCAGGGCCGAATCGGACAAAGGGAAGGGGAATCAGAAGTTCTTTGTAGTCGAACCGGTGACCCTCACCATCGATCTCGACCACATACCAAATGGCCTGACCCTTTCGATAGCGGCCAACCAGGAGGTCGACCCGAGGGGCACGTTTACCCGCCAGAAAAGTCATCTGGGGAAAGATAATCATCTCGCAGGCTCGGTGGACGAGGGCCGGGCTCTTGCGATGCCCCACCAGGAAGTGATCCTTAGGGTTGACCAAAGCCAGCTGCTCAAAGCCCCAGTCTGTGGGCGCCGCTAGAATCGGTTCGGAACCTTCTGCCAGGAGGGACAAGCTCGCGAAGAGTTCCGAGTCCGAATCGAAACTTGCATCTCGGAGAAACACCCCGACCTGCTCCCGATCGTGACGGCGCCCGAGCCTTTTCATGAGGGTCGTCATCAGGTTTCTACTCCGAGCCCACGCAGCTCCCAAACGAACTGATGTCGGTCGATCCTGGTGAGGGTAGAAGTGTTCCCTGTCTCGACCTCGGAAACGACGCCGGAGGTTAGACGGACCGCCCACCGGCAAAGCGACGCAAGCGAGTCGCAACTTCTCAGTATCAAGATCAAGATGTTTGGAAAGGAGAGCCTGTTCGTGCTCGTCAGGCAAACGAACTCCCCTCTCGAGAGACGAGATCCGCTGACGTTCTCGACCCAGAATGCGACCCAGACCGGCCTGACTCAGTCCGAGTTTTCGGCGAGCCTCGCGAATCATCTCGCCAGCTTTGGCAGGGATTTCAAGCATGGCTTGAGTCTAATAAGGGAAGCGATCGGTCCCGTTGCCGAAAGGTGACAGCGAGTTGGCCAAAAGGTTGCCGAATTGTGACACACGAAAGCGCGAATCTGAGCCGAAGCCCGACAAAATAGGGCCAACCCTGATAGAGCAAAGATTCGCACCCGAAAAGGGTTGACATTCTCAAGCGGGGTCTCTATAATGCGGGAGGCGACGCGGGGTGGAGCAGTCCGGTAGCTCGTCGGGCTCATAACCCGGAGGTCGTAGGTTCAAATCCTGCCCCCGCAACCAAACAGGTCCTCGAGAGAGGGCCTTTTTTCATTGGCCCAACTGGGGTCGCGATATCAGCCCGATAGAGGAAAGATCTCCACTTCAACGCCCCGGGCATAGTGAGCGGTGTCGGGCCGCCGACCGGTAGGGTGAAAGCCGTTGAGGAGAAGCAGATTATCGTCGTAGAGAGCCACCTCGGCGACCTCCAGGGGATAGGGCGTGTGATAGACCTGACCACGACGAAGACGACCGCCGGTGAGAGAAAAGAGCAGATAGCGCTCGGCCAGAAAGAACTCCAGGGTGCCAGGGGCGGAAGCGGTCGGCTGCCCGAGGCCACGATAGCGAAAGTGGGACACGACTCGAGTCCAGGCCCGTCGAGAACGATAATCGACCCAATCCCCCACCGAAGCCGCCATCTCGGCGTGCTGATAGGGCAGATGAAACAGGCGGCGAGCGATGCCGACGGCCAAGGCCTGGTTGGCGTCAAGAGAGTAAAACCAGACCCCGGGTCGTCCCTGGTCATCGTGGACGTAGGTGCGAAGATTCATCTCGAGGAAATCCGAAATCCCCGGGACACAAGGGCAAAAGCGAGGACGAACCCGATTCATAAAAAAGGGCACAATCCCGAGATAAGCTTTGCCCTCGAAAAGATCGAGATGAAGACCCCGGGGGAGAGTCGTGGCCAGGAGGCCAGGAGACATCTCCCAGTGGAGAAAAAGCAGCTCGTCCCAACTCTGATACATCACCGGAGACCCGGGTGGACGCTGAGTGAACTCCTGGCGACGAATGGTCAAAAGAGAACAGGCTGGCCGGAGGCGTCGAGATGAATTCTCTCGAGATTGGGCTTCTTGGCTAGTCCCGGCATGGTCATAATGTCGCCCGAGATAGGAATGACAAAGCCCGCTCCGGCGGCCAGACGACACTCGCGAATCTCGACATCGAAACCGGTTGGACGCCCCACGAGAGCGCCATCATCCGAGAAAGAGTAAGGGGTCTTGGCCATGCAAATGCGCGAGTCGCGAAAGCCCTGCTCTTCCATTTCAGCCAGTTGACGAGAAGCTTTCTTGCCTAAAAGAACAGAACGAGCTCCGTAAATCTCCGAGGCGATCTTCTCAACCTTGGTGGCCAGAGGATCGTCAGCGCCGTAGACCGCGTGAAGACCGGAGCCGTTAGAGCGCTGAAGCAGTTCAACAACCCGTTCAGCCAGCTCGCGCCCACCTTCGCCCCCCTCGGCGAAGCAGGAGTGGGTGCAAGCAGCTATCCCCTCCTTCTGAAATCGGTCGAGAGCCAGGCGCACCTCCTCGGGCGAGTCGTCGTGGCGTTGGTTGATCGCCACCACCACGGGAAGACCAAACTTTTGAAGGTTCTTTAGGTGACCGAGAGGGTTGGCCAGACCCTTTTCGACGGCATCCGGGTTGACTTCCGCGATCTGATTCTTGGCCACTCCACCATGGAAGCGCATGGCCCGGATGGTGGCCACCAAGACAACGGCAGAGGGGGCGACTTTGGCGGCCGGGCAGAAAATGTGGAGGAACTTCTCGGCTCCGAGGTCGGCCCCGAAACCAGCCTCTTGGACCACGATATCGGCTCGATTCAAGCCGGCCCAGGTTCCTAAGACCGAACTCGTTCCGTGAGCGATATTGGCGAAAGGTCCAGCGTGGACCAGGGCCGGATTCCCTTCCAGCGTTTGCACCAGATTGGGGAGTAAGGCGTGCTTGAGAAGAACCAGGAGGCTGCCTTCGGCTTTGAGCTCGCTAGCCCGGATCAGCTCGCCTTCGAGACTCTTTCCGAGAACCACCCGGCCCAGACGTTGACGCAGGTCCTCAGCATCGGTTACCAGGGCCAGGATAGCCGTCAATTCGCTGGCGGCGGTGATGTCGAAACGGCTCTCGCGAGGCACCCCTCCAAGCTTACCGCCTAGTCCGACCACGATCTGACGCAGACTCCTATCGTTACAATCCATCACCCTTTCCCAGGCTATCTGGCGAGGGTCAAACCCGAGGGCGTTACCGTGGTGAATGTGGTTGTCTAGGGCAGCGGCCAGAAGGTTGTGAGCCGACGAGACGGCATGGAAGTCGCCGGTGAAATGCAGGTTGATCTCGTCGGCGGGAGTCAGCTGAGCTTGACCTCCGCCCGTGCCTCCCCCTTTCATCCCGAAGACCGGCCCCATGGATGGCTCTCTAAGAGCCACGGCGGCCTTCTTACCGATAAGATTGAGGGCGTCAGTCAACCCAATTGAGGTGGTGGTCTTGCCCTCACCGGCTGGTGAAGGCGACATGGCCGTGACCAAAACGAGCTTGCCGGGTCGCTCCTCTCCGATCGCCTCCAAGCGAATCTTTGCTTTATCTTCCCCGAAGGGAATGAGATGCTCTCGGCCCAAATTCAGCCTCTTGGCCACCTCAGCTACTGGTTTCATCACGACCTCCCTCAATTAATAGACGACGACACTCCGGATAGACTTGCCTTCGTGCATCAGGTGGAAGGCCTCGTTGATCTCGTCTAGCGGCATGGTGTGGGTGATCAGGTCGTCGATATTGATCTTGCCCTCCATATACCAGTCGACAATCTTGGGCAGGTCAGTGCGACCGCGCGCCCCGCCGAAGGCAGTTCCTTTCCAGACCCGGCCGCAGACCAGATTGAAAGGGCGGGTCTGGATCACCTCGCCGGCGCCGGCCACTCCGATAATGACCGAGACCCCCCACCCGATATGGGTGCACTCAAGCGCTTCTCTCATGAGCTCGACCTTGCCGATGCATTCGAAAGAAAAATCTGGACCACCATCCGTGAGCGACTGAATGTAAGGAACCAGGTCGCCCTCGACTTCTGTAGGATTGATAAAGTGGGTCATGCCGAACTTCTCGGCCATCGCTTTCTTGGCCGGGTTGATGTCGATCCCGATAATCTTATCAGCCCCGGCGATGCGGGCGCCCTGAATGACGTTAAGCCCTATCCCACCCAAACCGAAAACGGCGACCTGATCTCCGGGTTGGACCTTGGCTGTATTCAACACGGCCCCCAGGCCGGTGGTGACTCCGCAACCGATGTAGCAGACTTTGTCGAAAGGAGCATCTTCTCGAATCTTGGCCAAAGCGATTTCGGGCACCACGGTGAAGTTGGAGAAAGTTGAGGTACCCATATAGTGATGGATCGGCTCGCCATCGAGAGAGAAGCGACTAGTACCGTCCGGCATCACTCCTTTTCCCTGAGTGGCTCGGATGGCACCGCAGAGATTGGTTTTGCGGGAGAGACATCGCTTGCAGTTGCGGCACTCAGGAATGTAGAGAGGGATGACATGGTCGCCAGGCTTCAGTGAGGTGACGCCGAGCCCCACCTCTTGAACGATTCCAGCTCCTTCATGGCCCATAATGGAGGGGAAAAGGCCCTCTGGGTCTCGACCTGAGAGAGTATAGGCGTCGGTATGACAGATTCCGGTGGCTTTGAGTTCTACCAGTACCTCACCCGCTTTGGGGCCTTCCAGGTCGATAGTTTCGATACTCAGGGGGGCGTTGGGCTTGTGAGCGATGGCAGCTCGAACCTTCAAATCAGACGTTCCTCCAGGTGGCTTCTGGATAATCTTCAGGCTCCTGGTCTCGTCTCCTTTGTCAGGATTGTTTGAGTCCGGCTCTCTAGGGTGGCTGGATGAACATCGTAACAAACAGCCTCTCCCCCGCGCCACGGGCGCTGACGGCTTCTCGACCCCAGCCCGAAAAAAATTGTGAAATCACCAATTTCGGGGGCAACCAGACCTGGAAGGCGACCTGTTACCAACCCCAATCGGAAGAGGCCGTGCTCGAGATTCTCCGCCAGCACAAAGACCAGACAATCCGGCCTCGTGGCTCGCTCCATTCCTGGAGCGATGTCGCTGTCAGCGACGGGGTCACTCTGGATATGTCCGCTCTCAACCAGGTGAGAATGGTCGAGATCGGGAGCCGCGCCTTGGCCCGAGTGGGGGCTGGCGCCTCCCTTCAGACCGTTCTCGATACCCTTCACAGCCAGAGCGAGCGAACCTTGCCCACTCTGGGCGCGATCAAGAAACAGACCATCTCCGGAGCCATTTCAACCGGCACCCATGGGAGCGGCAAGCAGAGTCTATCCCACTTTATCGAGGGGGTGCGAGTGGCTGCCTACGATCCCGAAACCGGGGAGCCGAAGGTGTTTGAATATCGCGACGGTGAGCAACTTCAGGCGGCCCGTTGTGGTCTCGGGTGTATGGGTGTGATTCTGTCGGTCGATGTAGCCACGACCCCCAAGTATCTGGTCCACGAAAAAGTGGCCACCCACCCTACCCTCGAGTCGGTTTTGGAGCGCTATGAAGAAGCTCCCCTGACCCAGTTTCTTCTGGTGCCCTACCGCTGGGATTACGCTGCCTTCGAACGGACTCCCGTGGAAATGAGAGAGCTTTCCACCTGGGAGTCTGTCAAAGCGGGTTTGCATAGAGTGTTCAACACGGTCGGAGTGGATGTGCTCTTTCACGCTGCTTTGAAAGGCGCGATGATGATCGGGGACGGGGCCGTCAAGAACTTCTTGAAACTTAGTCCTCATCTGCTCTTGAAGACCGAGGTCACGGCTGATAGCGAGCAGATTCTAACCATGGGTCACGACTACTTTCGCCACGAGGAGATGGAACTGTTTGTGCCCGAATCACAACTGGCGGAATCGGTCGAACTGGTGCGCTACGTCACCGACACCTTCGCTGATGAGGAGCCTGAGCCCGCGCCCGCGGTCGAGACCGCTCTCAGAGAGATGGGAATGTGGGACGAGCTCCAGGACAAGAAGGGAAGCTATGTCCAGCACTACCCTTTCTTCTTTCGCAAAGTTCTCCCCGAAGACACTCTGATTTCGATGGGAGCCTCTCTTGAGGCACCTTCTTACTCCCTTTCGGTGTTCACCTATAAGAGACCAGACGACCGGGAGGAATACTACGATTTTTGTTCATTGTTGGCCCGAGCATTGACTCGCCAGAACGAAACCAGACTCCATTGGGGGAAGCATTTCCCCTTGACCAAAGAGGAGGTGGAGCCGCTTTATCCCGAGATGGAGACGTTCCGCGACCTGGCCCAACGCACTGATCCCGAGGGGGTCTTCCGCAACGCTTATACCGAGAGAGTGCTAGGCCTATGAGCACACTCTGGTGGCTTCTGGGGAGCGGCCTGGTAGGGTTGGGTGCCTTCTTCGCCTACGCTGGGGCTCGTCTTTTGCTGGCCGGCCATCCTCAAGCGGGCGCCGGTGTGGCTGTGATGGGTCTAGTTCTGGGCCTCTGGGGCATCGCGGTTCTCTCCCCCTGTTATCGGCGGACCAGCAGGATCGGTTCCCGAGAGGAAGAGATGGATGGCCATGATTCGGTCCATGGCCGTATCCACTAAAAAACAAATTCCTCGCTCGCGATAGTCCAGGAAAAACCGTTCCGGCGGCTGATGGGGCTCAAACTGGACATCGACCGGACGAGCGTACTCTTGCTCGGTCCAGGGCGTCGCCCGTCGTCGCTCCCCGGGCCCGTAGGCGACCTCGACCGGACTGGCTCTCTTGCCCACCCCAAACCCTTCCGGAGTCAAGAAAGCCTCGCTTTCGATGCCGATGCGCACCACTCGCCCCTGTTCCACCAGGAGCCAAACGCCTCTCTCCGGATATTCCCACCAGCGGAAGGTCTTACCCTGGCGGGCCCGCGTTTGGCGAGCGGCGCCCCAATACTCGGTAACGGTCGAGGCCGCCGCCTGAAGAAGGACTGGACCGGCTCTTCCCCCGGCCAGTATCAGATTGTCGTTCACGGCTCGCACGTTCTTGGGCAGGGAAATCTGGGAGACAGGCTTAGGGGGGAGCGGTCGCGGAGAAGGGACGGAAGCGGTGGGAGGACGAGGAGGGTCCACGGCCCGCTCGGGGGCGGGGCTCTTCAGCTTGAGGGTGACCGGCTCGACGACGATAGGGGGAGCCTCCACCTTTTGGCGGCAGCCAGACAGGGCCAAAGCCAGCACAATCCCCAAAACTATTTTTGACAGCTTGCGCACCAGGTCGTGGTCCTCTGGGCTACAGTAGCCCGACGTAGAGTCTCTTGGCAAGTCGGACACGGCTGGCCGTAGCGACCGTAAACCAGAAGACTCTCCTGATTGTAGCCCGTTTCCCCCTGGCCGTTGTGAAAGTCTCGGAGGGTCGTGCCGCCGTTCTCGATCCCTTTCCGCAAGACCGAGCGAACGCCATCATAAAGACGAGCGACGGCCTTTCGGCTGAGTCGGTGGCAGCCCCGTCGGGGTCGAATTCCGGCCGCGAAGAGAGCTTCATCGGCGTAGATATTGCCAACTCCGGCCAGAACAGCCTGATCGAGGAGGGCGGCCTTGATCGAGCGGCGACTGGCTCCAAGCCGATCTTTGAAAT
>CAYRFU010000222.1:7511-12293 GCA_964423525.1 uncultured Burkholderiales bacterium
ATGGTCCAGGTTGACCCATCGGTAGGGATACTTTTTGAAATAGTCGATAGTGAACCGGTCGGTGAGAGGGTCTGGACCGAGACGACGGACTTCCGGGCAAGTCGCTACCTCAGCCAGTGGATAAAGCCGCCATTTGCCAAACTTTCGGATATCCCGGTAGTGAAGAGCCGTACCATCCTCGAAGTCGAGACTGATATGGGTGTGCTTGTCGACGGGATGCTGGAGGGTGCGCTGGAGGCCGGTCTTTTGATGGCGACTGAAAGGCGTATCGGCTCGGTGAGGGTGGCGAAAGGTGAGCTGACCCGTCATTCCCAGATGGACTAGTAGTGCGTATTGCTCGAGTTCCAGGATCAACAGTTTACCGATACGACGGAGCTCTCCAAAGCTCTGCCCCTCCAGAGCGGCGGGGTAGGCGCTCGGGGCGGGGTGTTTGACCACCAGGGCGTCTCTTATGGTGACCTTCTCGACGCGTCTCCCTGGCAAATAAGGCTCCAGACTCATTCGCACAGTTTCAACCTCAGGTAGCTCTGGCATAGCGCCACTCTACCATAGAGGGCCGCCGAAATGTAGCATCCTGGTAACGTTCTGGCAGCCTCGACAGCACACCATGGCATGTCCGGCCGTGCAATCCGTGGAGGCACGACATGAACATCCATCCATCTATTCGAGGCACCCTCTCGGTGATCGCCCGTGGCGAAGTGGGAAGCCCTGAAATCTCGGGCGACGGCACGACCGTGGTTTTTAACGCTTATGACGGAAAGACCACAGCTGTTTATCTCTATCAGGAAGGGGACACCGTCCGCCTTTCTGACGACCACGCCAGCATGCATCCGGATGTCTCGGCCGACGGCTCGACCGTCACCTACACTCGCTACTCCGCAGCCAGCCTCAATCAGCCCGGGAGTTGGGACATTGTGCGCTACCATAACGGTCAAAGAGAGCTGATCGCCGACGGTCCGGGCAACGAAATGGGTCCCAAAATCTCGAGCGACGGCAGCACCATCGTATGGGATGATGACCTAGACGGCACCCTGGGCAAGGGCGACATCAAAAAATGGGTCGACGGCGAAGTGTCGACCGTGGTGGAGGGACCCCCCTGGGATCTCTTTCCAGAAGTCTCGGGGGACGGCAGCCGGGTCGTCTGGCGGCGCCTCGAGGGGGGCAAAATGAAGCTCTGGATGCAGGACCAGAACGGCGTGGTCAAACCTTTTCTCGAAAAGGAAGGGGACATCATCCGGCCCAGCCTCAATCACGACGGCACCCAACTGGTGTTCACCGACAACTCCCGAGGCAACGACGACCTGGTCTTCCACGATGAGACCACCCGAACAGAACGAGTAGTGGCGGGACTCGACAAGGTTGACGAGACCTGGGCCTGTCTTTCTGAAGACGGCAGCACCATCGCCTGGACCGGACTCGATTTTCGCAAAGGGGCCCCGGCCGACACCGAAATCTACCTGGAGACCAACGGTCGCATCGTCAAGGTTACCGAAGACGACGGCTTGAGCTCCTTTCCGCGCCTGTCCGAGGACGGAAAGACCCTGGTCTGGTTTTGGATGGACAAAGAGGACCTCAGCGACCGACGGATCTACAAGCTCGATATCGAAGGCCTGCCAGGCGCTTAACGCCTTCTTGACGACAATCTGCCATGGTAGGCAGGCGAGATGTTCATTCAAAGTGTGGAGCAGCGAGCCTTTTGTGGCTATCTCAAAGGGAATCGGGAAGTCGGTTCCCTGGGCCGCGCTTTGTTCGCCGAACTCGAGACCGCCCCCCAAACGCCTGAGACGAAAGACTGGTTTGTTTTCGGCTTACACAGTCAAGATTTCTGCTCGCCCGCTCGGGACGGCAAGAGCCAGAACGGGTTGCTGCGTTATCCTGTCACTCCGGAATATCATCGGGGTAGGATCACTCCAGAACTTTTCGGGGAGCCTCCCAGCTGGGACTCCGTTCTTATCCGAATTGAGGCTCAAGATTCTTTCACCGGGGGGGTGGTCCAGATTCATAGCCACCCGGACCAGAGCGAACAGGCCGCCGACCTGCTGGAATCGATGAAGGCTCAGGCCGCCCCAGGATGGATCCCTTCAGACGTCTTATGGCACCAACCTGTTGGACCTCACCTACTACAACCATCAGAGGGAAGGAAGGGGGGCAGCCAACCTCGAGCATATGGTCGGTTGGCGCCGCAGTGGCAACACCATTCTCTTCCGCACTCTCCGAAACCAGTTTCCTCAGAACCCTGGCCACGACAGCGGATTTCAGCTCAGCGACGGGGTCGCTGTGTCCCGAGACCCTTACTCGAACATTCACGCCCACATCAACGGAGAAAGGAGCTTTCTAGAGTCACTTCAAGAAAGAGTCCTGAAACGAGCCCGGGCGGAAGGGATCCAGCTCGTAGAGGGCACCAGTTGGGGTTACCCAACCACTCGAATCGATCTCTTTGACGACATCAGAATCTCTACGGGCCTCGAAAGCGATGCCGTCATCACCCGTCTTGGAGGTAACTCAAGAGTCTACTGGGCACTCCGAACGGTTAAAGCCCAGGCTATCAGATAAAGCACCAGGGCGATCAGGAGCAGATTGCTGTATCCCAAGACCATGGAGCTGTACTCAGCCAATCCTCCGCAGACCGCCCCCACCATATTGGCAGCGTAGGCATCCTGGGCCTGATCGGATACTTTGAAATCGCGAGTAAAGGCCAGGTTGGCGAAGAAAATCGGCAGCAGGTAGAAGATCGGGGCCAGCACGGCTCGAGCCAGGTCGTTGGCCAGAAAAACGTGGGGGGAAAGCAGGTAGTTGAGAATCAGTGTCATCAGAAGACCACTATAGAGCCAGCCCCGGGAGAGTTGGAAACGGCTGTTGAGTTCTACCGCCGCCACCACCAGGAGAAGGATCACCGAAAAGACGACGGCGTTGACATACCAGGTCGAACCGAACAGCAGTGCAAAACACGTCACCGAACGAGTCTCGAGCAACATAAAGGCGGTCCCGAGAAGAAAAAATAGGGGTTGCTCGAGGATCGCACGGGGCCGTCCGACCAGGGTCAGAACGACCAGAGTCGTGGCCAGCACCACCAAAATGCTCCAGCCGAACAGAGCCGGAAACGACGGTTTGGCCAGATAAAGAAAGGGCCAATCATCGGTAGCCGGTGGGTGCTGCTCGAAAGTGGTCGGCTCGAGTTCGGCAGCCCCGGGGCCGGCCAGAAGACAGGTGGTATTGTCTTGGTAGTGAGTAATGGTGGGCGCCTGGCCAAAAACCTGCTCCACCATCCCGGCCAGTTTCTCGACCAACCACAGTTTTCGATAGCCGTTGTAGAGAACGAAGACGCCGTCGGGCTTGAGCAAGCGCTTGACATCCTGAAACGATTCAACGGTAAAAAGATAGCTCTCTAGTCTCAGGTTGGCGTGACTGGAAGCCAGCACCAGTGAATCGGGGAGAGCGAAGATAACAGCATCATACTTCTTCTGGCTGCGGGCCAGAAAGGTGCGTCCATCCTGATTATAAACCGTCACCTGCGGATTGAAATAGGGCCGTTCTGGATGGAGTTCAAAGCCAAACTGTAACAGCACGGGGTCGATCTCCACGGCGTCGACCTGGTCGACTCCTTGGCGAAGCGCGTAGGCGGTGTCCCGCCCCCCCCCCGCTCCGATGATCAAAACGTTGTCGAGTTCCTTACCAGGCAGAGCGCGATACAGTTCGGCATACATCGGTTCGCCATCGACCAACTGGCTGGGGATCAGCATCTGGTGACCGGTATTGTTGACCAGGATGTTATGGCCTAACTCTCGTCCCTGATGGATCAGCGGCTTTTCCTCGATCTTGTAGTAAGGCGACCAGATGTAGGCGTAGTCGAGCATGGCCACCAGTAAGCACCCCACCATCAGGAGAACGATACTGACTGCACTCTTCTTCTCTTCCGGCAAAAGGAGATACACCGAAACCGCGACCACCACCATCCAGACCACCGGTCCCAGATGAAGACCCGAAAGGAACGTGAAGCCCACGATACCAGCCAAACTTCCCCAAAGATTGGCGCGATAGGCTGACAACGGGGGAAGACTGGCAAAAAGGGGACCCAGGGGGGTCGACAGGACTGTGAAGAGCCAGACCAGCACCACAAAGAGGAAAGGCAGGAGCAACAGTGGCTCGGTGGCGGTGGCATCGGGCTGGCTGTTCTGAAAGTAGATGACCTCTGGAGTGGAGATGGTCATCTCCAGCTTCACCGACCAGACCAGGGCCACCACCGTGGTCAGGCTAGCCGGAAAAAGATGGAGCAAAGACCCTTTGCGGTGACCCAGCAGCGTCCCCGCCCCCAATCCTAAGAAGGCCGCCAACAACACGAAGTTGGTGAAGTAGCCCAGGTGGCGAATATGGGCTGGAAACCAGCGGATAGCGAACAGCTCGAAAAACAGCACGGCAAAACCGACTGCGAACATCTGTCGGGTGGGGTTGTCTAGCCAGGACCGCTCGGGCATCGGCGGGCGCTTTGTCAAGGACGACGAATGGCCTGCTATTTTCCAGGGGGCTGAGTGAACAGCTGACGAACCTCGGTGCTGCCGTCGGCGAAGATGGTGGTGGTCGTCGTTCGAGTCCCCTGCCAATCGATGGTCTCACCCTGGTGCAGAAAGTCTGGTCTGGGTTCGATAGCGATAGTCGTCTCGAGTTTCTCATACTCCTGGCTGAGAAAGATATCGCTGACGATCCCCTGGACGACCTCCTGCTCGCGAATGCGGGTCGGGCTTTGCTGGCTGGTCTCGAGGCTACCGTTGAACTGCTCGATGACGA
>CAYRFU010000223.1:0-7838 GCA_964423525.1 uncultured Burkholderiales bacterium
CAGAACAGGCCCCCCACAGGGCCTCGAGGGCGTTGAGCCAATCCTCATAACCGTCCATCAGAAGACCGTCGGCCAGGGCCAACTCAGCCGACCAGTCCTCCGGGGGACCAAGGGAGTTCTCATAGGCCTCTCGCCTGGCCATCGTTTTCTCGTAGAGCGACTCTAGATAGGCTGCCACCTCGTCAGGATCCCTACGGCCCCGCACCACGTCGGTGACGCGGGCTTCTATCTTTTGATAGTATCTTGTCTCCAGCTCCGCCTCGGGAACGTTTTTGTCGAGCCTTTTCCAGGCCTCTCTTTCCTGGTCATCGTTGACCAGTTGGTCGGCCAGATCTTGGAGATCTCGCTGGCGCAATCGAGTCTCGAAATCGGTAACGAGCCCCAGCAACACCTCAGCTTCCTCTCGAGGTTCGGGAGCGTCAAGAGGGAACTGCTCCAGCATAGCCAGGAGCTCTTCGCAAAAGTCGACTTCGCCGGGATTGTCTAGCAGCGCGTCCTCGTTTTCCTCGAGATAGGTGCAGTAGGCGTCGTGGGTCTCGGCCACCGCCTCTCTAAGTTCTGCTAGCTGGCCGCTTCCCTCCAGATAGCCGGAGGCGGCCGTCAGCACTCGGAAGACCGGAGGGAGACGAAACAACGGCATATGGTAGTCGGCGTTTCCGGACTGGGGCATCCCTTTCCGAGAGTTCTTTCAACAGGCTCTCATGCCTTCAAATCAGGGTGAAGGTCGCCTTAACAGGCCGGTGATCGTAGTCGGGGATGGCTGCCTCGAGGCTGGCCTCGCTCAATCCTTCGGCCAGTCTGGTCGAAGCGTAGATGCGGTCTAGTCGGCGACCGCTGGCCGGATGAGACAGCTCTTCGGTTCCCTCGTGGCAATCAACCAGACCGGCTGAGACCAGGGCCTGTCCGCTCTCAGACTGGGGGGTATCGTTCCAGTCTCCGACGGCCACAAAATGCTCTATCGGCTGGTCCCCTCGCATCAGTTCCAACAAGGTTTGGGTTTCCTCGTTACGGCGTTGGGTGGCCAACTCGATCTCCTCGGCGGTCGGATTGTCAGCGTAGTAAGGGTCGGCCTTGAAGTGCACCTGGTAGAATCGAACCGGGTAGGGTCCCACCTGAATATCAGCCTCTCCCACCCCGCGCGCGAACACCTCATCCCGGTGATTCTCGACGGCCCGGATCGGAAACTTGCTTAACAGGCCCTGGTGATGGCCACCGCCATCGTTGCTCTTGAAGAAGTGCCGATGGGGATAGTCCTCGTCCAGCTCTTGCTCTTCGACGAAGCGCTCGAGACTAGCCTCTGATCGAACCTCCTGGAGAGCCACGACGTCCCCGTCCGCGACCCGGAGGGCCTCAGCCGCCGCCCGCCGTTTGGCCAGAGTCTCGGGGGAGTCGTCAGCTTTTTTAGCTCCTCGTTCTACGCCGAGACGCGAGGCGTTAAAGGAAACGACCGTCAGTTGCATGGGGCGAGTGTAGCGCCTGAAACTGAAATCAGTCGGAAAGTTTTACATCGAGGTCCTCTCGAGAGTCCCCGGGGTCGGCTATAACAAGATCACGATTTTGAGCCAGCTGCGACCCATAACGGGATTTCGTCAGACTCTGCCTACCAGTCAGGCTTCCCCTTCGGTCGACCGCTTTGAGACCTCCCTCCCCAACGAACTTGGCCTGATACCCAAACCAACCGTCAGTCGTCCCCAACCGCCTGTCGCGCCTAAGCGGCTCCACACGGACGTCACTCACCACGATGTGCGCATCGATTGGTATCGTTGGATGCACGACAAGACCTCGCCCGAGGTGCTGGCTCACTTGCGAAGCGAAAATCGCTACACGGAACGGGTGATGGAGCCCACCCTGGCTCTCCAGACCGAAATCTTCTCCGAGATGAAGGGTCGGGTCACCACTAACGACCAGTCGGTCCCTATCCAACAGGGCCCCTACCTCTACTACGCCCGCCAGGGCCGGGGGACCAGTATCCCATCTACTGTAGGACTCTGGGAGAAGAGGGCCCGGAAGAGATCGTCCTAGATCTCAACGAGTTGGTGCCCGAATCAGGCTTCCTTCGCCTCTCTAGAATGACCATCAGTCCTGACCACCAAAAGGTCGCTTTCGGAATCGACACTAACGGCTCGGAGAGGTTCACCATCAAAGTGAAAGACCTGGCCAGTGGAGAGATTTTGAGCGATGAAATTCCCGACGCCGCTGCTAGCTTGGAATGGTCGGCTGACGGCAACCATCTATTCTACACCACCCTCGATTCAGCCATGCGGCCCGACCGAGTCTACCGCCACGCTCTGGGCAGCCAATCGGAGACTGATGCGCTCCTTTTCGAGGAACCGGATGGCCGTTTCCACGTCCGGGTGAACAAAACCCGGAGTGGGGATTTCCTGGCCATCAGCTCGACCAGCCAGGTCACTTCCGAGTGGCAGGTGGTTGACGCCCATGATCCGACCGCCAAACCCCAAGTCGTGGTGCCCCGCCAGCAGGGCATCCAATACCACCTGGCTCACCACGGCGACCACTTCTACCTGGTCACCAACGACAGGGCGATCGATCGTCGTCTAGTGAAAACCCCGGTCGCTAACCCGGGCCAGCTGACTGAGGTGATCGAAGCCCGGGAGGGGTGACTTTGGAAGGGATCACGCCCTTCCGAGACCATCTAGTCCTCAAAGAGCGCCGTCAAGGTCTCGAGCAGCTCTCCGTTTATCGATTCGACGACGGCTCGCTCCGTTCGATCGAGATGCCAGACCCGATTTCCACGGTCCGACCCGAGGCCAGTGGCGACTTTGACAGCACCAAGCTCCGATTTGACTACAGCTCTCTGCTGACCCCGTGGTCGACCTACGACTACGATCTGGAAACGGGCCAGCTTGAACTCAAGAAACGCGACCGGGTTCCTGGCTTTGACTCCGACCTCTATCGGGTGGAGCGTCGCTGGGCCACGGCCCCAGATGGCGCTCGCATTCCGATTTCGATGGTTCACAGAAAAGACATCGAGCTCGACGGCGACAACCCAACCCTCCTCTACGGCTACGGATCTTACGGTGTCAATATTCCACCCACCTTTTCAGCCGATCGCTTGAGCCTGCTCGACCGGGGTGTGGTCTTTGCCATCGCCCACCCTCGAGGGAGTTCCACGATGGGCAAGGGATGGTATGAGGACGGGAAGCTCCTCAACAAAAAGAATACCTTCACCGACTTTATCGCCTCGGCTGAGCACCTTATCGAATCTGGTTTCACCAAACCTGAGCGACTGGCCGTCATGGGGGGAAGCGCGGGGGGACTGTTGATGGGTGCTGTCACCAATCTGCGCCCTGACCTGTTCAAGGCGGTGGTGGCCCACGTTCCTTTTGTCGATGTCATCAACACCATGCTCGACCCCGACCTTCCCCTCACCGAAATCGAGTATGAAGAATGGGGTAATCCTTCCGCCAGCCAGACCTCCTACGAGTATATGAAGAGCTACTCACCTTACGACAACGTCTCCGCTCAAGACTACCCCACCATGTTGATTACGGGTGGGCTCAACGACCCCCGTGTTTCCTACTGGGAGCCGGCCAAATGGACGGCCAAGATTCGTGAGCTGAAGACCGATACTAATCACCAGCTGCTCAAAATCAACATGGGAGCCGGTCACGGTGGCCAATCGGGCCGCGACGCTCGCCTCAAGGAGCGGGCCTTCGAATACGCCTACATTCTCGACTCCCTCGGATCTTAAGCCTGGCTCTCCTCTAAAAGGATACGAACGTAGCTACCGAGGAGTTCGGTGGCGGTGTTGGAGGTGTCGAAAAACTGGACACCGTGCAGAAAGTGTTGCCCCGCTGAATCCTGGCGACGGCTCACCACTTTGCCTGACACGTAGAGCTTGTCCAAATCCTTATACGGTCCGATAATCAGATTCACACCATCAGGCAACTCCTGCTCGGCCTGAAGCAAAGCCCCGCCGGCGCCGAGATTGAGGACGGTGCCCCTGGCCAAGCCCTGACTGATGGTGTCGCACTCATACTTGATGGAGGCCGGCACTCTCACGTTCTTTCGCTTTTGGTGAATCGAATCGCGATCAAAACCGGTCTCTTTCAGAATCGTCTTGACCCACGACTTAGCCATTCGTTCAGGCGTGTCATCGAACTCGATACCTGTTTGGATCTGACCGGAGTAGGGGTCCCGACGACACCAGGCAACGCGGCAGACGACCCCGTGGTCGGCGACCGCCGCCTGGTAATCTTTCTCGATATCCTCAGCCGAAATGACCGGCTTTTGGCGAACTGCCGCTCGATAGAGGACGGCCACCTGACTGTCGGGCTTGAGGCGATGCAAGATGTCAAGCCTTAGTCCTTTCACACCCATGTCCACGACGGTTGCCTCGAGGGGTTTCTTGCGGTAGATAATATAGACCGAGTAGCGGCACCGAAGACGGATCACCTGACGGCGGTCTTCAAGACCATCGTAGTCGTCTTTGAAATAGGCGACAAAGCCCTGCAGGATATCGTTGAGCATCCTTGACAACTTTAGCACACCTGTAACGAAAAGTTCAAAGTCTGAAGCCCCACTTTGGCCTACACTTGCAGTGATGTCACGACCAATAGAAGAGATCGATAGCAGGAAAGAACGCCGCGAAACCGCCCTCGAGACTTGGGCCGCCGCCATCTATGTCCATTCGGCTTTGAAACCCAGTGGCGACCAGGCCCAGGCTCCAATCGGAACGGGTGGCAGCAGCTTTCGTAAAGAGCTTCTCCAAACGGGCCCTGTAACGAAGAGTCAGACCGTCGAACAGGCCCCTGAGGTGGTGCCGGAAGACACCGTGGAAACCGTTCAGCCGAGCCAGGAACTGGCCACCCTCGACCGACTGGAAGCGGCCGCCCGAGCCATCCGGGCCACCCACGTGGAGACCCCTGGGCCGGAGCCGACGGAATCGCCCGAGGTGGCCGAAAGCGAGCCGACTGTGGTCACGACTCAGGAGGTGGAAACACCGGTGGTAGTAGCCGAGGATACCCCGCTGCCCCAAGCGGCCGCCACCTTCGTGCCCTCCCGACCCAGCAAGAACGTGGCCAAGACTGAGAAAGCCCGCGAACCCGAGGTTCCAGAGGAAGAGGCTCCTTTGCTGGTGACCCCCGGAGACAGCCCCAAAGCCTCGGCCTACGTGCTAGCCAAGGACTTGATTGGGGACAGCCCCGCCCACCGTGGCTACGGCGACTTCATGGTCGCACTCTGATCACGCGGGAAACCCGTGGAGTATACGCGGAAAACCGTATGGCCGCGTCAGCCGAGGTTTCCACCCAACGTAAAGCGAAGCGATTCTCATGAGAAGATTGTTGGTTGTTTTGCTGTTGGCCCTTTCGACCTGCTGCCTGGCTGAGGATAGCCTGCCCGATATGGTGGTAGGCCACTGGGTCTCGTCCTCCGGGACTCCCCTGAGCTTGGCCTACAGCGATAACATCCAGAAGGTGTGGCTGTCGATCGACGGCGGGCCCAATATCGACGTCTGGTTAGCCACCGGTCGCGATGGCGTCCTGCGCCTCGACTACACTGCCCCGGACGGCGATGCAATGCAAGGCACCCTCCAGGGCGATGGTTCCATCTCCGTGACCAACAGCTCCCAAAGCTTTCGAGCCAGTTGGCAACGGCAGTAGTGGCCGACCCGTTCAAAATCTGTGCCTTATGTCGCCACCTTGAGGTGGTTGAACAGGGCCGAGAGTTTGAGCAGATCGCGGATACGGAGTACGTCAAATTCCGGTGTAAAGTGCTGGGGTGGACCAGCCGGGACGACTATCTTATGGACTCTGACCCCTCCACCAGCCTGAAAGAGCCTGAGCCGTTCGAGTGCCCTCACTGGGAGGCCCACCCCACCGGTGAATAGGCCGGTGACCCTGGCGCTGGCCACCCTTCTGATAGGATTGTGGCTGGTCAGTGAGGCTATGGGAGGCTCCACCGATCCCACAGTCCTCAGCCGGCTGGGGGCCCGCCGAGCCCTTTACGGCTTCTCCGAACAAAGCTGGCGACTGCTGGCCTCGATGTTCCTCCACTACGGCCTGTTTCATCTCGTCTGCAACACGGGCTTCCTGCTGGTGGTGGGTTGGTGGCTGGAGCCCATCATCGGCAAACTTCACACCGCTTATCTCTTTGTCTATGTGGGCTTCGCCGCTAATCTCATCTCCTCCGAGCTTGCCTGGCAGCGCCCGGCTGTGGGGGCGTCGGGGGCCGTGCTGGGCTTGGCTGCAGCTCTTCTGTTGTTAATCCTACGGGGAATGGATTCGCTTGAAGACGACTTCCGAAAGCGACTTATGGTCGTCTTGGCGGCCGGCCTGGTCCTTTCCCTGGTGCCCGATGCCCGTTTTGACAACGTGGCCCACGGGGCCGGCATCGCTTTGGGAGGCCTCTACGGCTTGACTCTACCTCGACAAGGTCGGGAGAGGTGGCTGGCCATCAGTGCCGTTTTACTGGGCCTGGTCCTGTGGTTTCGCCCGCCCCCACTATGACGGCCCTTTAACGCTGTCGTTTTACCATTGGGTCACAGTGCTCCATTCCGTGATGACCAGAGTCACTCAAGCCTACCACCGGTTCGCAAGGCCCGGTCGCAGGTATCTTGAGAAGGTCGCAGACACCTGCCACTTGTCGCCCAGGGAGAGTCGAGGACCAGAGTGCCAAGCCCAAGTCGGGACCGCCGCCGTGGCTGGAGCGATGCCGGGAGCGCTAGGGGCAACCACCGCTTACTGCTCAACCTACTCCATCGTAGCCCGTTGCCCCAAATCGGGGCGGCTGGGAGTGGCGGTGGAGAGCCATTGGTTCAACGTCCGCGATACCGTGGCCTGGATTCGGCCAGGGGTGGGCGCGGTGGCCACCCAGGCCGCCACCAACCAAGCGTTGGGACCGCTCGGCCTGGAGTTGATGGCCCAGGGGCGCTCTCCCGCTGAGGCCCTGACCCGATTTCAACAAGAGGACCCAGTCTTCGAACGCCGTCAGGTAGGGTTGATCGACATCCAGGGACGGGTGGCCGGACATACCGGCGAGCTGTGCGTTGGTCACGCTTCAAGCTACCTCGGAGAAGGCTATGTGGCCCAGGCCAACCTGATGGAAAAAGACACGGTTCCCGAGGCCATGGGGCGCGCCTTCGAAGCCACCGAGGGAGCCCTCGAAGAGAGACTGCTGGCGGCCCTCCAAGCGGCCGAACAAGAAGGAGGAGATGTGCGCGGCGGTCAGAGTTCGGCCCTGGTCGTTATGGAAGGCCACGCTGCGGGCCATCCTCTCCAAGACCGAGTGGTGGACCTGTCGGTTATGGACCACCCTCATCCTGTGGCCGAACTGGGTCGACTACTCAGACTCCATCAAGACTATTCGAGCTATGGTCCGTTGCTGGAAGCGGCCCAACGGGGAGACGCTCAGGAAGTCCGGGGAAGGGTCGAAAAGCTCAGCCCGGAGGCTGCCGAACTACGCTTCTGGTCGGCCGTGGAGCTTTTCAACGCCGGCGAGAAGGAACAGGCCTGCCAAATGCTTGAAGACCTTCTAGTTCAAAAGCCGGGTTTTCAAGCCGTGCTCTCACGGCTGATTCCGGCCAAACTTTTGGCAGAAGGAGCCGACCGGGAAATCCTTGACACGCTCGCTCGAAAGACTTTTCCTTGACGACCAAAGTCTTACTCTTCAAGACCTGGCTCTGGCCGCCCACGGTGCCGTCCGCGTCGAGCTAGGCCCCTCGCGCCAGGCCCGAATTGAAGCCTCTCGAGGTTACCTTCTAGAACTTCTCAAGACGGGTCAACCGATCTACGGAACCACCACCGGCGTGGGTGGACTTTCCCAGGTTCACTTATCACCCGACGACTATGCCAGACTGTCGAGGAACATCGTTCTCA
>CAYRFU010000223.1:7848-12218 GCA_964423525.1 uncultured Burkholderiales bacterium
GCCACGCCTGTGGAGTGGGGGAACCTCTCTCCAATGAGGTCGTTCGAGCCATTCTTTTCGCGGCCGTGGTCAACTTGAGTCACGGCTATTCGGGAGTACGCTTGGTCCTCGTGGAGAGCCTGATAAATCTGCTCAACCATAACCTCTGTCCGGTCATGCCGAATCAGGGCTCCATCGGATCGCTCACCCACATGGCCAATGCCGGATTGGTTTTAATGGGAGAGGGCCAGGCCGACTTTATGGGGGCTCGCTTCCGAGGGGGAGAAGCGCTAGCGACGGCCGGGCTGGAACCGCTTGAACTGGATGCCGGAGAGGGGTTGAGCCTGATCAGCGGGACCCCCTCCATCGTGGGAATCGGAGGCCTGGCAGTCGAGAGGGCCTTACGGGTCACCCGAGTGGCCAACCTGGCCGCGGCCGCCTCATTCGAGGCGCTTTGCGGCAACCCGTCGGCCTTTGACCCCCGGGTTCACGCCGTCCGGCCTCACCCCGGTCAGGTGCGGGTGGCAGCCAGTCTACGCCAGTTGACCCAAGGGAGTGAGCTGCTCGATAGCAGTCGCCTGCAAGATTGTTTGAGCCTGCGCACCACTCCCCAGGTTCACGGGAGCACTCTCCAGACTCTTGAAAGGGCGGCCCAAACTCTGAATGTCGAACTCAACTCGGCTACCGATAATCCTCTGATCTTTCCGGGCCAGGCTCTCTCCGCTTGCAACGCTCACGGTGAGCCGATGGCTCAGTGCCTCGACGGAATGACGGCTGCCCTGGCCGAGCTAGGCAACATCTCGGAGCGCCGAATCGACCGGATGCTGAACTACCACGTCAGCGGCTTACCTCCGTTCTTGGTGGGAGAGAGCGGTCTCCACTCGGGTTTAATGATGCCTCAGTATGTGGCCGCCTATCTGGTTTCTGAGAACAAGATTCTGTCGCACCCGGTATCGGTCGACTCCATTCCGATGTCGGCTTTCCAGGAGGACCACGTCAATATGGGAACGATGGCTGCCCTGATGGCGCTGAGAGTGGTTCGAAATGTGGAGAAGATTCTGGCTATCGAGCTCTTGACGGCGGCCCAGGCCCTTCGCTTTCGCGAACCTCGAAAGCCGGGACCGGCGGTGCAAGCGGCCTGTGAACGAGTGTGGGAGACGGTGCCCCCGGTTACCGAGGACCGTCCACTGGGAGAAGAGATCGAACGCTTAGCCGAGGTCCTTTGCCGAGACGGTTGGCTTGAATGTGTTGAGAAACTGTAACATTTTGTTTACACAGGTCCAGCTTCTGGCAACGTTTTCGGTCAACTCTTAAGATTTATTCTTAAAGTATGCCCACTGCCTACGCTTCCTCGATGATGGTGGCTGGTGTCCAGCCCGACCTGGTTTCGACTGCTAACAAAGTTGTGTCCCGAGCTGAGGAGATCGAGAATGCCCTACGTCAGAGGGAAGGCCATCGTCAAGGTAACCTGGTGGCCATGAACTGGGACGGGTTCTACCCTGCCGGCTGGGCCTCTCGACTGGCTCACCTTCCCTTCCTGAAATGGCTGGGAGCCCACTCCGGTTATCTGGGAATCGGGGTGTGGACGGTGGCTGCCGGTGAGGATGGCAGTCTGAAGGCCCACCGAACCAGCCACTTCCGCGGCACCCGGGTGGAGTATCTCGAAAAGCGGTCGATGGGTTGCGGAGCCTACTACCACTACCAAAGAAACGGCGGAATCCCGCTCACCTTTAGCCGGGTTGCCGACGGCCGCATCTTTTTCCACTAGCAGCTTCACCCCGCGAAGTCCCCTCGGAGCGACGCTGTGGAACCGTAGACGAGTGGTCAGCCGTCACACCAAGCCGTTTTAAGGGCTTTTTCAGAAGCAACGGCCATCCTAGCCCCCCATGCTGAAACCGATCCAGACCCAACCCACCCTACCAACCACAAGCCGGCGTGCGGCGCCCAAGGCCACCGACGACGTCGTGGATAAGGTCCACCTGTCAGAGCCGAAACGTCGCCACCTTTGGACAGCCGTCCATTCGGCCCTGGCCTCGGCCTCGCCCACCCAGGGGGTCGCGGGTCAACTCACGCTGGAACAGCAAAGAAGACTAGACGGGGTCGTGACAGAACTTGAAAGCCAGGGTTTGGAATTCTTCCAGGAGCGAAAGGGTTGGTCTCGGATACTCGGGTCGCAGCGACCTCTGGAACCCTTCGAGACGGTGGAGGCTCTGACCCGCGAGGAGGGTGTCCAGGTTCGCCAAAGCGGAACTCAGGCCACAGAAATCTTCGATCTGCATGCTCTCCACGCACTCGACGCCATCTATCTGGGGGCTGACACAGAAGGACTACGAGATCCAAACGAATGCTCGGCCCTGAGGGGATTAGTCCAGACAGGTTATCGTTTCAAGTACTACGGCGATGAAGTTCTCCCCGTTGAGATGCTCGGTAATTATCGAAGCATCGAATATAGCCGGGAGGACAATCGATCTTATCGTAATGACCAGAAATGCCTGGAGGTCGTTGACTACTTCCACGGGACCGGCCGCGACAGCGGTTTGGATGATGCCGAATTTGCCGCCCGGCTAAAGCAGCTCGATCGCGACGACCGTCTTCTTGACAACGACCCGGTGACAGTCTATCAGACCAAAGAGATCCGGTGTCGGCTAGGCCGCACCGGTCAGTGGACCCTGGTCACTCTAGAGCCTGACCGAGTCGAGGAGGGGCTCAAGCTGGCGGCTCGGCACCGCCGCTTTCTGGAGGACGAGCTCCTGCCCAAAGGAAGTTCTGACTACCGTCTCAATCAAGACTTGTTCGCCGTCACCACCAAACAGTTGGAAGGCCACGATTGCTCCTCGCAGTTAGAGCTTATCTCCCAACTTGAAGAGGAGTCGATGCGCGCCGGGCTAGGGCTTTACAAACGTTTGCTGGGAGCCGGCCTCGTGGGTCAGGAACTCAGCCAGGCGGTGACCGAGGTGGCCGCCTGTCCTGGTCAAAAGGCTCCGGCGACCTCTCTGCTTCTGGCCTGTCGAGAGTTGCCGGATGACAACTTTCTCAGGGGTCTCTCACTGGAGCAGGGTCTGACCTATCTGGAACGAGTCGACCGGGGAGTCGGCCTCGACCAACGGCTGGAACTATTAACTCAAGCGGCCGCTCATAGCCAGAATGAAGAAGAGCTGAATCAGCAGCTCGACCTTCAAGCCCACCTGGCCTATCACGCTCGGGCTATCAGCAAGAGTTCAGAAATGGCCCAGCTCTATACTTCTCTGGCCGGCCACGAACCCGGTTTGGTCCTCTCTCAACTGAGCCAGGCTCGCCAGGACTTGATTCCCGCGGGTCGAGCCCAAGAGATCGTTGACTACACCGCCTTTCGCCTGGCCGGTGGCGACTTGCAACGTTGGGATACACTCTTACAAGACCTCGACCAGTATCAGCAGGTCACCGAAACAAGCAAGACCGGCATCTCCCGTTGGCTGGTGCGCCAGAACTACCCGGCTTCTGTCTTGCAAAAGGGCGCCAAAGCACTCTTGCTCGACCTCCCCGACGTCCTGCTGAACAAGGAGCTGGGTCGTTTCGAGCCGACTGTACAGCGACTGAGTGGCTGGCTCGGCCGGATCGCACGCCACCCCGACCTACCCGTCGAGGCCCTGGTGAACGACGAGGTTCTCCTGGACAACGACGGCGAGGTGTTGACGGTCGGGAACTTCACTACCGAAATTCGAGACGATAACTGAGAGCTTCAGAAAGATGGCACTTGCTGACCTTCGCCTTTCCCTCCAGGTCGGCGATGGTGCGAGCCACCCGCAGCCAGCGTAGGTAAGCTCGCACCGACAGGCTAAAACGCTCGACAGCAGCTGTAACAAGCCGGCGTCCTGGTTTGCCGAGGTGTCGCTCCAGAGCCTCGAGTTCCAACTCGCAATTGAGCTCCCCTCGCTCCCTCTGGAGGGCTCGGGCTTGGGCCACTCGCTTCTTCACCTCGGCGCTACTCTCGGGTGGCGGTCCCCCAAAATAGGACTCGGCAGCGGGACGGCTGAGGCTGGTCAAGAGATCGAATCGATCGCTTAAGGCGCCTGACAGACGAGCCCGGTAGCGAGAGACCATCCTATCACTGCAACGACATTCGTGATCAGGGTCCCCGGCAAAACCGCAGGGACACGGGTTCATCGCCGCCACCAACATGACTTGGGCTGGATAAACGGCCTGGAACTGGTGGCGCACCACTTCCACTTCACCCCGGTCGAGAACGGTGCGCAGACCCTCCAGACAGTCGCGCCGAAACTCCGGGAACTCGTCAAGGAAGAGAACCCCGCGATGGGCTCGGGTGACCTCACCGGGGCGACGCCCTCCCAGCAGGGCGGTTCGGCTGCACCCGTTACCGGGCGCCCGAAAAGGAGCCCGACCGCTCAGCTCAG
>CAYRFU010000224.1:0-12198 GCA_964423525.1 uncultured Burkholderiales bacterium
CAAAGGAAAGAAAGCAGTGACGGTCGTCGCTGATTGTCAACACGCCCTCTAGTGGAAAAGGAAGTGACAAAGGGCCAGAGAACCGAGCAAGGCCAGTCCGGCAAGCCACAGCTCGGGGCTTGCCGGTCGCAAGAGGGGCTGGCGATGGCGAGATTGACCGAAACTGGTGGCCGCGACTAGGGAAAAGGCGGTCAGAATGACAACCGAGGAGCGAACAAAGTAGTTCAGCTCGGGCAGCTGCCACTGGAGAAGAAGGTTGAACGGAACCGTCGAGAGCACGGCTACCAAAGCGACTCGCACCGAGGGGGCGACCAGAAAAACGGCCACTGAGATCAAGACGGTAATGCCGTTGTTAATATAGTAGCGCAGCTCGTTCAGAAGATGGGTGAAAGCTTCCTGAGGGTTCGCAATCTTGGCCCAGAGGAGCAAAAAAGCCACGGCCATGCCGGTGAAGAGAGTGACCAGGATCGTGGTGCGGCCAGCTCGCACCAGCTCGGCGTCGCTGGCCTCTGGCTTGAGATAGCGCTGATAGATATCGACCGAGAAGAGAGTCGCTACCGAGTTGAACATCGAGTCGACCGTGCTCATGAGGGAGGCGAATAGGGCGCAAAGAATCAGGCCTCTGACACCAGGAGGAAGAAAGTGAGTGACCAGATAGGGAAAGGTCTGGTCAGGGTCAGGGAGGGGAGTCTCGGCCAAGATGCCAGCCAGAGCGATGCCGGGAATGACGATGACTACGGCCATCAAATACTTAAGAACCCCCCCCGACCATAAACCCGATCTGAGCCTGGCGGAGGTTCTTGGCGGCCAACGAACGTTGCAGAACGGCTTGATTCGCTCCCCAATAATTGATGTTGAGAAGAAACATTCCCAAAATGGCGATCCAGGGAAGCTTATCGTGGTCGGCTGGGAGATGAAGATGCATCAGGTGGGGAGTCTTCTCATACAAAGCGCCCCAGCCACCCAGGTGATGAACAGAGACCAGAAGCACCAGAATGCCGCCGCCCAGCAGAATAGCGAATTGAATCACGTCGGTGCGCACCACCGCACTCAGTCCACCATAATAGGTGTAAATTGGCCGAGAAGATTCCCAGACCGACCACCAGCACGGCTGTGCGAGTCAGGGGGTCGGGGCTGATGATGGAAAGAAAGTCGGCGAAGACCAGGTTGGCCGCGTAGGCTCCCCAGAAAAGGGCCGAACCGAGACCCAGAGTCGAGAAAATCAAGATGTTGGCGCACGAATAAACGAGCGCTACCTGAGGCCCTAGCCGTGACTCGATGAATTGAGTAATAGTCAAGGCGCGGCGTTCGAGATAGAGGGGGACGAAAACGAAAGCGGCTAAGAAGAGGCCCAGAACAGCGTTGATTTCAAGATTAGCCTGGGCCAGCCCGAAGAGGTAGGCTGAGCCCATCATGCCCAGGAATTGATAACCGTGGACGTTGGTAGCGATGGTCGACAAAGCGATCGAAGGCCACCGCAGCGAGCGGGAGCAAACAAAGAATTCCTCAGCTGTGCTCTCTTGCTCTGCACCTCGCAAAGCTGCGAACAGGACGATGCCGAAATAGAAGAGGACGATGGCCAGGTCGATAGTCACGGAGCCAGGGACTTTACTCTTCGGGGCTTGGGGTTCCCTTTTTCCCCAAGATGATCAAAGAGGTCAGATTACTGCTGGCGTGGGTCACCATGCATCCGGCCAGGTCCCCCGTTTCGAGCCAATAGAGACCCAATCCGTAACCCACTAGGGTTGCCCAAAGGCCCATCGGCAAAAGACGTCGGTCTCCGGTGTGGAGCAGGCCAAAGAGAAGGCTACTCCCGATCAAGCCGAGTTGGGGCAGAGCCACCCCTCGAAAGAGAGCCTCTTCAGCCAAACCGGACAGGGCGGCGATCCAGAGGGCGTGATAGACCCGAAGACCTCCAAAAAGGGGTAACATCAACTGGTTCATGAACCAATCCAGGTCCAGCAGGCCCAGTCGTCCCGCCCATTCAAAAAGGAGCCAGCTCGAGAGACTCAAACTGACTCCCACCAGGGCTGCCAGAGGGAGGTTGGGGTGCCAGGCAAGGCTTTGCCACCAGGGAATTCCCAGTCCGTAACCGAGCAGCGCGGCCAAAGCTAGAACGGCTGTCTGGATGGCTAGCAGAACGGGGAGATGGGAAGTCATCCCCAGGTCTTAGAGCCCCCCGGGAATACCCCTCTGACGGGAGGAGGAGCCTGACGCCAACAGGAAGCGGCCGCTATGAAGATTTTGATGGTCTCGTCGGAGATGACACCTTTCGCCAAGACGGGTGGCTTGGCCGATGTGGTGGGGGCCTTGCCCAAAGCTTTGGTAGCTCGCGGCCACGAGGTTTGGGTGGTGGTGCCGAAGTATTCCGCCGTCGATAGTCACAAGCATCGGATCGAACCTTTCCATCAACCGATGGGCGTGTGGATGGGGGAGGCTGAAGAGTGGTGTGCGGTTCATAAAACCGTGCGCGACGGGGTCCAAATTCACTTCATCGACCATCAAGGTTACTTTGACCGTTGGGGTCTCTATCACGACCAGTGGCACAACGACTACGACGATAATCCTCGTCGCTTCGGGTTCCTGTCGCGGGCGGCCGTCCAGCTCTGTCTGGACAAAGGGTTTCAACCAGACGTGATTCACGTCAACGATTGGCAGTCATCGCTCTTGCCCGCTTATCTGCGGACTTGGGATTGGGGCGAGAATCCGATCGGCGATTGCCCGGCTCTGTTGACGATCCACAACATGGCCTACCAGGGGGTCTATCCCAAGAGCCATTATCACTACCTCGGGATGGGCTGGGAGCATTTTCGAGCTGACGTGTTCGAGAGCTTCGACGCTATCAATATGCTCAAAGGCGGCATCTATTTTGCCGATGTGGTCAACACGGTCAGTCCGACCTATGCTGAAGAAACTCGAAACGGTCAAGGTTACGGTTTGGAGTCATTCCTCCACGCCAAAGGAGAGCGATACTTAGGCATTCTCAACGGGGTCGACTATATCACCTGGAATCCCGAAACCGACCCCTTTATCCCTCACCGGTACTGCTCCCAATGGCCGGCCGGCAAATTGCTTTGCAAACAAGCTCTGCAGAGAAGAATGGGTCTTGAGGTCGACGACAACGTCGCTCTTTTTGGCACGGTCGGAAGGCTGGTCGAGCAGAAAGGCTTGACGATCCTGGCCGAGGCTCTCGAGGGGATGCTCTGGACGATGCAGATACAGCTGGCTCTGTTGGGTAGCGGAGATAAGGGTCTAGAGCATCAGTTCGGCACTTTGGCGGCTCGCTATCCGGGCCGAGTGGGAGTCTATTTTGGATTCAGTGAAGAGCTGGCCCATTTGGTGGAAGCGGGTAGCGACTTTTTCTTGATGCCAAGCTTGTTTGAGCCGTGTGGGCTCAATCAACTCTACTCTCTCCGCTACGGAACTCTCCCCGTTGTCCGCTCTGTGGGTGGTCTCAACGACACCATTGAGAACTACGATGAAGCTACCGGAAACGGCACTGGCTTTAAGTTTTACGATTTCTCGGCTCACGCTCTCTACTCAACGGTTGGCTGGGCCGTGAGCACCTATTACGACCGGCCCGCTCACATAACCAAAATGAGAGAGACGGCCATGGGTCGTCGTTTTACCTGGGATATGAGCGCCATCGAGTATTTGAAAGCCTATCAGGCTGCCATCGACCATCGCAAAACAGTGGTGGCACAAACCCCTGCACCGACTCCACCGACCAAGAATCCGACCGCGACCAAGACCAAAACTAAAGCCACCACCAAGACCGATAAGAAGACTTTGAAGAACGGCAAGGCCGAGAAGAAGTAGCCCTCGGCCAGAGGGAGTGAAGTGTTTCATCGTTCCCAAATGACCGACTTGATCGGTCGTCTTGCTTATCAGGCGTTGCCCCGTTTCACCTATCAAGGTCGAAACGAGGGAAGCTGGTTTTTTCGGCGTCCCGAAAAGGGGCGTATCCATTCTTGGGTGCGGGTGGCCCACAGTCGCAAGAAGCGTCGCTTTCGGGTTCAGTTAGCCGTCTCTCCCTTTCAGGCGGCCCAGCCGGTGTTCTTGAATAACCACCTGGTGCTGTCTGCCTATCTCAGCGATCTTGCCTCCGAGTCGTTTCGTTACGGCTCCAAACGAGGAGCCACTACCGTGTTGGGCCGGATGGCCGCCAGTCTCCAGCTCTTTCGAGATGACTTCTTGGAACAGGCTCGCTTTCAGCTTGAGCGGGCCCTCCGAGAACCGTTGGAAGTGCTCGATGAGTTGCAAGGTCTAGAGCCGGCCGAACTCCAGGAGGTGCTGACTCAAGGTTGGGGCTCCGGCCTAGCCTTGGAGTTGGTGGAACTGGCCGAGCAAAAGCTTGAGGGGGATCAGCTTGAGGATGAGATGAGTGCCTTTTTGCGCGAGCTTTGCAATGAGGGCGAGGCTTTGTCCCAAGGAGCCTTCACCTTCGAGCCTGAGGTTGCTCGTCGCAAGATGGCCCGTTTTCAACTCGAGCACCCTCGCTCTTTTGTGGTTCACCTGGTGGCCGGGGCTGTGGCTCATCAAGCCAGGCAGGTTTGCGTCTCGATCGATAGCGACGACGTGATCGTCGATTTCGACGGACCGGACCTGGACCGCCTCGAGCTGGAGCATCTGTTCGCTTCGCTGTTGACCTTTCATCCGGCCCAGGCGGCCTTCCATCATTGGGCTCTGGGGCTTCAAACGGCTGCCGCCCTGGGACCGCGCTGGTTATGGCTGCAGAGCGGCCAACTGATGCTGCACGTCGAGTCGGAGCAGCAGTGGGTAGACGAGGCTCGCAGTCAGCAATCCCGCATTCACTTTCGGGCTCCCGTCGACCTCGAAGCGGTGAAGCGGTTTTTTACTCAGCTCAACCGCCCTCTTCCCGAGGTCCGTTTTCTACGGGAGCGATGCGGACTGGCTCCGATCCCGATCGAGGTCAACCAAGAGCCGGTCAACCCTGGTTGGCCTTCCGGTTATGTGACAGGCCTCAAACTCACCAATGCTGAGGTTCCCTGGAAGCTTCCCTCTGACGACCACCACGTCGAGTGGCAGGAAAGGACCTCGCCAGGAGAGTTTTCCGCTTTGCTGGGTATCGGGCCCACCACCCGGGCTCGTCTCCGACTGGTGGTCCACGGTCTGAACTACCAGCCTCCTCCCATACCGTGGTCCCCGGTTTGTGAAGTCACGGCCTGGTTAGCTTCGGGAAGCGCCGACCTATCTCATCAGGGCCTGGTCTCGGACCTAGGCTGCTTGAAGGCTCTTGAGCTGCTCAAAGCTCAAGAGGAGGCCTTCATCAACCGGTTGGTCGAATCGCTTGAGAATCTACCCGAAGTCTCCCGGCAAACTCTTGAACCTCGCCTCTTGGAGATTCTGGCTCAGGGTGCCTACCGAGAAGTGTTAGAAACTTTAGCTTTGTGGCCGGTGGTTGGGGGAGGGCGGGTTTCCACCGTCGAGCTAGCTAGACAGTCAGACGTGCTTTTTACCCGGCGCCACTGGGAACATTCCTTAAAAGAAGACCGGCCTGTGGTGCAACTGTTGAACTCCTCTCTTTCGGTCTCCTTTCACCAGCTTTTCCCCAACGCTCTCTTCGGCGATGACCTTTTGGCTAGGACGCACGGGTGGCACGAACGGTATGAGCGCTGGTTAGAAGAGCCGCCTCTCGAGCCGGTGTTGGCGGGGTGTTTTCATGAAAAGGTTCCGCTGGAAGGTGGTGGCGGGGAGTTGGGGTTGTGTGAGCGTGGGGAACGGGGTCTAGAACTGCGCTCTCAAGGTCGGCCTTTGCCGCTCTCTCGGGGGGCTCAGACCTGGCTTCCTCCGGGGATGAAGGCGGTGGTGGATGACCCGCGTTTGGAAGCCGATCTCGGCTGGAACGATGTCGCTCGCGGGGCAGCCCTCGATGAAGTTCTCTCTCGCATCGAAGAGGCGATCAGGGCTCTCTTTTTAACTCTCTCGCGCCAAGACCGACTGGAAGATCCGAAGATTCGTGAGGCCTTCATTAACTATCTCGGATGGGAATGGCGGCGAGGGAGCCAGCCCGACCGCTTCGAGGAGCTTCCCATCTTTGAGGTCTCAGACGGCTCCGGCCGGGCATCCCTGGTCGAGATTCGCCAGAAGAACCTTGAGGTGAGACTGTCTCCTAACACCGAAGCCGCCCTTTCAACCCTCGGTCTGGCTTGATGAGGCTATGGGTGATCATCCTGGCTCTGTGCCTGGTGGGCTGCTTCTCGGTCCCCCAGGCTGCCCCGTCGCCTCCTCCCTTACGCCCAGTTCTGAAGAAGGCCATTCTGGAGCAGCCCGGGGCGATAGAAGCCGTCAAAGTCGCCTCCGGGGAGGTTGTGCTAGCGGTAGACGGCCCGGCCAAAGTGGTGCGAAGTCGTGGTCAACTCACTTCGCCCCGTTCTCCCTGGGTCGAGTTCTCTTGTGAAGGGGACCAGCTGGTTGACACGACTGTCGCCGACCGAACGAGCTACACCTATGGATTGGTGAAAGAGGGAACGATCGTGGACGAGGTGAGGGTCGAGATTCCCGATCGCGCTCTGGCAACCGTTCATGAGCCTCGTTTTTGGGTGGACAAGGTCCACTACACCCTGTCGGTCCTGGATGGACAACGAGTGGTGAAACGGTATCCGATCGCGATGGGCCCCGGGGTAGAGCGACGCAAGATTTGTTATGACAACGCTTCCACTCCTGAGGGTCGCTATCAGATTCGCTATCTCCAACCGGAAGCCACCTTCTATCGGGCTTACGATATCAACTATCCCAACGCCGTCGGTCGGGTCCGCTACGATTTTGCTCGGCAGCACCCCTCCCTTTCCGATGTGGGCATCGGGGGCGAGATTCAGATTCACGGCCACGGTTGCCATTCCAACTGGACCTTCGGCTGTATGGCTTTGCGCAATGACGATATGGATGAGCTGTTCTCCCATCCGGAGTTTGAGGAGGGAATGGAGGTTCTGATCACCGGCCGTGAGCTAGCCTGGGACGACCTCTGGCTTGAGGATGACTCGGGTCTGGTCCGCCGGGTTCAGAAGGCTCTCGGTTTCTCCGACCAGGAGGTAGACGGGCAGGTCGGTCCTGACACCCGTGAGGCCTTGGCTCGTTTTCAGAAGAAGAAAGGGCTCCCGGTGAGTTGTCAGATCGACCGTCGCACTCTCAAGAGACTGGGGCTTGACGCTCCAGCTGTAGGCCGGCCTTCCTTCTAGCCCGGCGAGACGTGGGTTAGAGAAAACTCAGCAGCTCGCGGGCCTGCTGCTCAGAGAGCCGGTCTACCACAGCCTGAGCCAGGGGGAGGAGGCGTGCCTGAAGCTCGGGTGGAGGGGTGTAGGAGCCTAGTTGCTTTCGGTCGAGAGATTGGCGAAGCCGTTGCAGGGCTATCCCACTAACCTCTCCCTCCAGATTTGCCACCCGTAAGAGATTCTCGAGTCTTTGTAAAGAACTGGGCTCTGACAAGAGCAATCTCAAAGCCGACCGAGATTGATGCACGCGCACCAGGTTAAAGAGTTTCTCGGTTGGCAAAGGAGCTTTGCTTAACTGTCGGCAGGCTTGTTTTTGAACTCTGGGCGGATTGGAACTCTGGAGTCCATCCAGGAGTTGGGCTTGAAAGCGCCTCGGGTCAAGATGGCCGAGAGCCTCGAGAACGGCCGCTCTGGCCCTCGGCGACTCCCTCTCCAGAAAGGGGAGCAGTTCTTCCCCTCGACCTCCCGACTCCCCAAAGCCCAGAATGGCCACCGGAGTCTGTTCGAGGCGATCTCGATAGAAGTTGACGAAGTCGGACTCAAGATTCCATTTCTTCAGGTAGTAGCGGGCCAGGTGGCGGACGGAATGACTGCTGTCGAGGAGAGCTTCGCGGAGGGATTTCTCGGCCTGCTCGGGGCCGAAGGTCAGTAGGTCGGTCAGGGCTTGGCGTCTCACCTGGTAAGCCTTGTGGCCGAGGGCTTTGACTAAGAAGTCCTTCCACTCGACTCGAGCAAGACGGGACTTGGCCTCCCTGAGGGACCAGCTCCAGAGTAACGGATCGCCGCTTTTGAGACCTTTTTCGAGCAGACCGGGGTAGGGCTCAGATAGGCTGTAGCAGGACCTCCGGATGAATTTGTCTGGATGGGCCCGGCCAAGCTCCAGGGCACCATAACAGGCCGGCTGACGCAGGAATCGCTCCACTTTTTCGATCAGCTGAAAATGGTGTGCCCTTCCACATCGCTCGAGTCGGTAGACCAGCTGGAGACACTCGATCCATTCTTCGGCTCGGTCGGGTTGCAGACATTCTTCAACCAAACGAGCAGCGGCCTGGCGCACGACCGCAACCCAGTCGTTGACTCGAAGGAGCAGGTAGCGAAGGCCCCCTTTGGGCTTGAGGAACGGGAGCGCGTCGGCTCGAATGAATCCGCTGGGGTGACAGCTCGCCAACCCCATCAAGCTGACCGAGGCTGTTCCAAATCCCACCAAGGTCTTCACCTCAAGGTTGCGATACCAGCTGCAATCGATTCCGTAGATATCGTAACGAGGTCTCAGGCTGAGTTCGCTAGCGGCCAGCTGCTCGGGTCTCCAGTCTCTTAGCCGCCGGTCCAAGAAATCAGCTATTCGCCGGGCTGACACGGCCGCTAACCTCGAGAGGAGCGGTAGAAGCCAGGGCCACTTCTCGGGCCGAGTCTCGAGCGAGTTAAGGTGAGTGACCAGAGACCCTGTCTTGCGATAGAGAGCAGCGAGTGGATCGAGCAAAGCCCTCCGATCTTAGGGCTGGTCCGGCCTAAAGTCAATGGTCGCTCGGTGCGATCCCGTCATGAACCTCCGATCTTAGATTTAGCTGAGTTGCGGGTGCTTTAATGGGAGCACGCCAAAGATGATGATGAAAGGACCGAGTCATGACCACGTTTCCCCCCACCTTCTCTCGCGAGAGGATCGACCTGCGCCCCGCACCTGCCCCCCAGAGAGGCCTGGTTTTCGCAGCCTGGGGCGCTCTCCTGGGTGGAGGTTGCAGTGTGCTTGGGGCGGGGGCGGGGCCGGTTGCTTTGCTCGGCTGCGTTCTCCTCGAAGAGGGAGATGACCAAGACCTTGGCCCCAAAGCTCTGCTGGTGGCCGGGGCAACTATGGTAGGCTTAGCCGGGCTTCTCAAATGGGGCTTGTTGGCGACCGTTTTGAGCACTTTGGCTGGCTATCTGGTCGGTTCTAGAGCGGGCAACTAGAGGGCGTGTTGACACTTGGCACGTCCCAGCATCAGATGAACCGCGGAACCTCGTCAAAGCCTCGGTTTCCTGTGTTCAACCTGCCAACACATCGGTGATGGCTTGACTGGCCCGAACTGGTCCGGTTGTGGCTGGGATTGATGTTGAGGGTATCAGAACCCTCGTTGTTGGGCGCTTACAGGGGTATGGAGAGTCTCACCAAAAAGCTCCATCCACTGAGGCCCTCGGTCACTAAGCTCGACCATGGAGAGCGCCAGGTTCGTCTGTTCCTGGTCGAGGCTGGGGGCGGAAATCACAGTCTCAATGGCCATTTTCTGATCGGAATAGTTTCCGAAGGAAGCCCGAGACAGGAGATTGGACAAGAGTTTGAGATGGTTCGCCCCGAAGTCGGGGTTATGAGGCACCTGGCGAGGCAACTGCATCTGGACCCCGTAAGGCTCATCCATTAGCGCGAACATCGCCTCAGCCTGGCTTTGATTCAGGCCCGGGCCCTCAGCCGCCAGCTCGAGCAAACGTGGGTGCCCGTACTTTGCATGCCAGATTTCGTGAGCACTCCTGGTTCCGTTGTCGAGGCCCCTTTCACTTTCTAGAACGTGCTCAATCACGGCCAGGTTATGCTCCGTGAAGTCGGGATTTTCGAGGGCTGACCCGAGAATCGCACTGCCGAGTCCTTCTTTGTAATTGTATTGCTCCCCCCTTTCGTTCATCACTTCGGACAGGCGAGTGTGGGCCTCGCGTAGATGGCGCGTGCCGCCGCCGGTCACCACTCGAGCCTCAGCCACGGTCAACTCTTCCAACAGCTCGGCGGTAAGGGCCCGCTCGCTATCTCGGTTGTCGATAGAGCCGACAATCACTTTGTAGGGGTCGATACCCTCCGCTTTCAGCAGCCTCTTGATGCGGGGCGCTTCTTCTTGTTTTAAGAGTGGCTTGGTCGAGAGGACCGGTCCCGGGTTCCAGTCGTGCCTGGCTAGAGAGTGCCCGATTTGGGCAGCCAGTTCGAACTGGTTATCATCCAGGCTATAGCCGTCGAAAATGGTCTCGAGAAGCCCCGCAACGTCGTTGCCTTCGAGATTCTGAGCACTCAAGAAATGGGTGCTGAGTTCGGCCTTCTGGCCGCTGAACTCTTCTTCAGCAACCCTGGTGATCAACTGATTAGCGTCCTTGAAGTCGGTTTGCTCGGCGGCCGCTTGAGCGATGGCCACCACCAGGTCTTTCGCATGCTCATCGAAGGGAGCATTCGAAGCCACCGCCAGGGCGGCTTTGCGAGTGTTGAAATGGGGGTTCTGGTGACCCTCGGTCTGAAGCAGATGTCGGATGGTCTCGACCTGCTCGTCGGCCAGTCGGGCGTTGGCCAGGCCCGTTTGGAGTAATTTGTTGCCGTAGGTGAAATCTTTGTGAGCGTCGGCATACTCGTCGATAAGGATCGCCAACCGGTTGTGGCTGGGATTGATGTTGTCGGTCCTAAGGGTCTCGATGACGGCCTGGGTTTCATCAAATTTCGGGTTGGTATCACGGCTATCGAGCATTTCGCCGACTGTGTCGACGTGCACCTCGGTCAGCTCTTCGTTTTGGAGAGCGGACACCACCACGTTGTGAGCCCCATCCCAGGAGTCCCCGGAGGCTTCCTCGGCAGTTCGTATGATGATCTCAAGCTGCTTTTCGTCTTGAACGCCTTGGCGGGAGATCTGGACAAGAGAGTCGGTCGCGTTCCAGCCTTCTCGAGTCGAGTCCAAGACCACTTTCTGAGCAGTTTCCGTCAGCTCGTCGGCATGGGGTGCTCCACCTCCCCCACCGAAAAGGGTGCTGATGGCGGTGAATGCTACTCCCCCTACCAGCAAACCCTGCTGAAACCGGCTCAGTGTAGGAATGGACCGACCTTTGGGCTGCTCAGCTTGATTTGAAGCTGAGGACATCTCCCGGATGTCAACCGGCTCAATCTCTTGGGGCGCGACGTCTCCGGGGTCGATATCGCCCACCGGCTGCCCTTTAGGGACCGCCGTCCGAGGGTCGAGCTCTCGAAACATTGGCGCCTGACCGGCTCCTCGTGTATCAAAACTCATGTCCATCCACCTTCCTGAGGTCCCGTCCACGATTGTCGAATCGTCATCATGGTTTCTAACTCCCCCGCTGAATTGGAGTCATGGTCGTTGGAGTCGATTGCGAGATTCGTGCGAGCGGGCTCGTGGAGACTCTGGTGCTATTCTTCGCAGGAGCCCAGGGTCACCAGGCGGCAGGCGTTCTCGGCCGCCTCGACCGAACCGCTGAGTGAGGTCGAGCTACCTTAGACTTTTTGCGAAGTCTTAACGGGTGGGCCCTAAGCTGATCAGGCGGAGGGAACATGACTGCTCAACCATTTCATTCTAGCGGGACCGACCGGGTTCGAACTTTTCGCGAGCGCTCCCTTTTGGGCAAAGCTCGAGATGGTTTTGAGAGGGTCGTGGGTCTAGGCGCGGGCGCTTATCGATTGATCCCGAACCTCTTGACCGGCGCGGCCTTGGGCGGTTACCACGGAGTTCGCAAGAGCCTCGATAAGGACTACCGGCCTTGTCCGTCTACAACCGCCTGGCTCCAGATCGCTGGCAATACCGCTCAGGGGCAGGTCTACGCCGGAATCACCGGTTTTCTCTTGGGCGGGCCGGTGCTGGCTGCCGTCAACATGGGATTTGACGCTCTCGTCTCAGCTGCCGGCATCTATCTTTTCGTCAAAAACGGTGCCGCTCGGGAGGTGGGTAGTCAGCTGGCCGACTCAGTCGATAAAAGCGTCGAAGGGGGCCAACATCCTACGAGAAGCGTTCGAAAAGGAGCCTGGGCCGGGGCTCTCTCGGCTGCTCCGGCGGCCGGTTTGGCCGGTTTTCAGGAGGGCCGAGGATTTGTTTCTGGGTTGTTCGAGTGGGCTAGGGCCATTCCCAGGGAGGCCGGTCGGCTTAAGCTCAAGACGGTCGGTTTGGCCACCAGCACGCTGCGGTGTGCTGGTGGTCTGGCTTCTGTCGATGCCGGCTGGGTGATCGAGATTAAAGTCAGC
>CAYRFU010000225.1:0-12197 GCA_964423525.1 uncultured Burkholderiales bacterium
GGCTCAGCGGTCTCTACCGGCTCTGGTGACGGCTGGGTGGGCTCAGGCGGAGGCTGGGTGGGCTCAGGCGGAGGCTGGACTGGCTCAGGCGGAGGTTGGACTGGTTCAGGCGGAGGTTGGACTGGTTCAGGTGAGGGGGTCTCGCTCGGTTTGGGCGGTTCCTCTTGGGGCCCGGGCGTCGTGGTGGCGTCGGGCGACGGGGTCTCGTCGCCATACAGGTCGTCGTAGGCATCGAGCATCTCCTGGCTGGGCTGGCCCGAGGATTTGGGTTGCTGGGCACACCCGGCCAAGACCAGGAGGGAAGCTAATACGAGGATCAGGCCCCTCAGCCAGGAGTTAGGCCCCCTCGATAGCCTGGAGGGCGGCCTTCTTGGCCGACAGGTTAAGCACGATTTCCTGGACCCGAGCATCGAACCTCTCCTTCTCCGTCTGTTGGCTAGCCTCTTGCTCAAACTTCTTGTAGCCGTCGAGCATCTCGCACAGCCGCTCTTTGGTCATGGGCTGGGCCAGCTCTCTCAGAATCTTTCTTCGTTCGTCGAAAGAGACTTGATAATATTCCTCGGGGGGCTCGACGTCTTGAATCTCGGTCGAGATCTTCTGGCAGATGCTGTCGATATTGCGCCCTGAAAAGCCGTGATCGATGCACAACTGTCCGATTTCAAGCCACTCTTCGTCGTTGAGCTGGAGCAGCGGTGCGAACTCTTTCAGTTTCTTCTCGCGCATCAGCTCGACATAGTCTTCGGGGGTGACGGGACCGTAGATCTTGTAGGGGTCTTGGGTGATGCGGCTGAGGGTGGCTTCGTCCATGTTCATATAGTTGGCGTCGCAGATCAAAAACCACTTGCCGTTCTTTGGGATCAGTGTTCCATCGAAGATGCCGAAGCTGGCACCCAGAATGTTAGACTCCTCCGAGCGCAAGCCGGGGTCGGAGCGGGCCGCGAAGGCGGTGTCGATATCGGGCCAGTAAACGCCCACCACCCCGGCGAATGCCTGGACTTCTTCTTTGAAAATCTTGACCAGCTGGTTGGCCGACGCGTTTTGGAAAGACGAGGCCCAGTCGGTCCGGCGAATGACCAGAAATCGCGCCGGCACCCCCCGTTCGCGGCAGTAATCGAGAAAAAAATTGCCGATAGCGTGAGCGGTGATGGTCTTGCCGCAACCCGGGGCCCCCTGACCAAAGAGGACGGGGTTGAGCTTTTTCGGGTTCTCGCCCCGCTCAAAGTCGAATCCAGCAACGTCGCGCGCCAGTCGAAGCCCAGCCTCAATGTACTCCTTGTTGCCCACGATGTCTTCGGGCGAGATCGGTAGAAGTTCACCGGGCTCCTTGTCCTCGGCCGGGGTGGCCAGCGCTTCAAAGCCGCCGTAATGGCGCCCACAAATATCGACTTGGAGCTGCTCAAGGGCCTGCCGGTGGCGCTCGTATTCGGCGTCGGTGCCCAGCTCTCGAACGCCGTTGGCCAGGAGCTGAAAAAACGCGTAGGCGCAGGCCGGCATCTGCTCGGGTTCTTTGATTCGGAGTTCTTTTTTAGGATGGTTCCGATGGTGGTCCAGGAAACCGGAGAATTCACCCACTAGCACCTGGACCAGTTGGCGTTCCGACATGGCTTTGAGCTGTTCCACCCAGGAGGCCGACAGGGAACCCCGGACTTCGGGGATCTCTTGAGCGAAAGCTTTGGCTCGGTCGGCGGCTGTGTCGGCGGCTACGAAGACCCCAAAATAGTTGCAAAAGGCATCGTCCACTGGTTCGGTGCGAGTGGAAAAAGCAAATCCCGCTTGAGACCGCTCATCGAGAATTCTGTTCTTGAGTTTCTTGGACACTTCCAAAGCCTGAGCACCGGCCTGCTCCAAAATGTCGAGCAACGAAAGGTGAATCGAGTGGAGGCCGTAGGGACCTGGAAAGGAGGCTTGCATCAGTTGATGCAGGCTTTGCATTTTGATGGTGGATCGGACCAGGGGGATCTCTTGATGGAGATCGGCCTCGGTGACGATGAACTGACGGTCTTTCATGAGCGCACTGGATAGACGACGCAAGGCTTGCCGGCGGCTTTGAGGAGCTCTTGGAACGGTTTCACGATCCCGGGGGTGCAGCTAAACTTTCGTTGTTTGTGCACCACGTAGCCGAGTTTTTCGGCTCGGGCATCGGCCACCGCTTTGGCTTCAGGCTCAAGCGACTGGCGGTAAAGCCGCCCGAACGGATCGCGATTGCTGTCGACCTTTTCTTCCTTCTCTGTAAGATGGACTTTTTCTTCTGGGAAATTGAGGATCAAGTTGCCGGGATGTTGGTGCATCAGGTCTTGGATTTCGGCCGGCATGGATACCCCTTCCATCCAGAGAGGGCCGATCCGGCCTCGAATGATCTCCTCCACCGTGATGCCTTCTACCCTCGATAACAGGACGAAAGCAAATTCAGCCTCGTCCGAGGAGTAGCGAGCGATCACGTTTCGGAACTCTTCGGTGTAGCGAAGGTCGTCGCCGTGAAGTTCGATCTTGGGCCGGCTCCACCGATGATGCTCGTGAGCGAGTTCGATGTTGTAGCGGGTGAAGACGCCTTCTCCCGGGTCGTAACGCTCGAAGATCGCTTTGAACCTCGCGATCCTGCGCTCGTCCAGAACGCGTATCAATTTCAACTCGAGATTGTAGCGTTTAGGGATGTCTTTTCTGCTGAGGTCCCGGTAATACTCTAGTCGCCGCTTGAGGCGCTCGGAGGCTTCGTCGGTGCGGGTCTTGAGCTCGGGGATATCGTGCTTGGCCAAAAACCGTGAGGCGATCTCCTTATCGGCAATGACTCGACTCAGGTAGGGCTCGGTGGGCAGGCCGGTCCTGAGGTTGATCTGGACCTCGTCGTGGAGGCCCCTAGTGGCCTTTGAAGTCATGAAGTAAGCCAGGTTCTCGAGGGCGTTCCCGTCGGGGAAAAACTTACTGGGACGCCCAGCCCGGATCAGCTTTTGAAGCAGCCTCAGGTAGACGTGGGCCTGCTCCCCCTCCAACTGTTTGGTGGCGTCCCGCTCGCCCGAACTCTGTTGAGGCTGGGGTTCGGGTTCGTTGGCCGGGGCGGGCGGCTCGTCGTCTTGATACTGCGGAGCTTTCGGGACCTTCTTGAAGAAAGCCATCGAGCGAGTTAGCTGCTCTCTCCGTCTCGGGCAGCTTGGAGGAGGCCAAACTCTTTTTGAGCGAGCTTCAAAGTCTCGTCGATACGGGCCTCTTGAATCTCGCGCTCGGCTTCCAGGTTGCTCTCCACTAGCTTTTGCGTTTCTTCGTCGTAGATTCGCATCTGGGAGGTCATCCGGTCGACGTTCTGGGTGAGATAGAGAGAGGTGCTGGAGGCCAGAGTGGCGACCTTATTGACGCTATCTTTGAGCGAATCCATGGCGTCTTTCATATCCATGGTCAGCTCGCTAGCTTCGGTGGCGGTGGTCAACGAGGTCAAGTTGCCCCGTAGTTCATCGAGCACTTCTTGACCGGCATCATAGAGAGTCTGCATGTTGGTGTGCAGGTTGGTCAAAAGTTCCATGAAGTTGTTGTTCATGCTGACGATCGACGAGATCCGATCTTCGGCGTTGGAGTAGAGCCGCAGCTTGCCTCCGTGCTGCCAGATCATCCGTTTAACCTCGTCAACTTCGGCTTGCTTTTCGCGGTGAGCGGCGGTCACGTCGTCCCCCAGCTCTTCCATTTCAGCCTTCAGTTGGGATTCGATGTCTTTGAGTTGAAGGATGTATTCGGCCGCCTTCTCCTCGTTCTGAGCGGCCACGATCATCTTCTTGTTGAGTCGAACGATGTCTTGGCGAACATTTTCGATCTCGGATTCCATTCGGTCCAGGAAGCCCCCGACTTCTCGAATCCTGGTCTCGGTGACGTGGATTTTTTCCTGGAGGAGTTCTGAGATGGGGCGGTCAGGCATCCGGTCGCGGATGACCGGAATTCGCTCGAGGAGACCCCTGGCAGCCGACATCACGTCGCCCGAAGCGGCGTCTTTGACACAGTCCCAAACCGATTTTTGCTCGGCTAGCTCGTCGGTCATTTCGCGAGCGATGGTGTCGTGAGTGCCTTTTAGCTCTTCTAGTTGGCCGATCCGCTCCTCGTGTTGGTCTTGATACTCTTTGACCATCGTTTGGAGGGAGTCACGCGTGTAGTCCTCTCCGTCGTAGACTACGTTTTTGCTGAGCACTTTTGAAAGGTCGGCCATTGATACTCCTAGATCCCGTGATTGTGGGCAAACTTCTGTTTCACCCAGACGGATCCTTCTCCCAGGTTTCACGGGGTCGCGAGCGGAATCACTGGCTGTGAGTGAGAGATTGCAAAAGTTTTTGGCGGCCGCTGGAGTGGCCTCCCGGCGAGCCTGCGAGGACCTGATTCGGGCCGGCCGGGTGAAGGTCAACGGCGAGACGGCTCTGCTCGGTGTTAGCGTGGACCCAGCTATCGACCAGGTCGAGTTCGACGGCCAACCGGTGGTGGGGACCTCCCGGAGAATCTATTTGATGTTGAACAAGCCGGCCGGCTATATCACCACGGTGGAGGATCCCCAAGGCCGACCGACGGTGATGGAGTTTCTGCCTCCCAATTTGCCCCGGCTTTTTCCCGTCGGCCGACTCGATAAGGACACGGAGGGTTTGTTGTTGTTCACCGATGACGGACCTTTGGCCCATGAACTGCTCCACCCCAGTAAAGGGGTCCGCAAGGTCTATCACGCCTGGCTGTCCCAACAACCCACCCGAGCGATCCTGCGCCAACTCGAGCAGGGGGTCGAGCTCGACGACGGACCGACCGCGCCCTGCAAAGCGCGAATGAAGACTTCGGAGCTTCTCGAGTTGGAGATCAAAGAGGGTCGAAAACGTCAGGTCCGTCGCATGCTCAAGAAAGTTGGCTATCCGGTGGTGCGCTTGCGACGGGTTCGCTTTGGACCGCTCCATCTGACCGGTCTGAAAGCCGGCCAGACCAGGTTTCTTCGCCCCGAGGAGTTGGACAAACTAAGAGGGTGAGAGAGTGGTTCTCCATAGTCCTATCGGTGGTCAGGATTCTCCGTCACAATTCAGACCTTCTGCCTTACCTTCTGCCCCGTAGCTGGCGGGGGGGGTGGCAAAGTCCCTGGGAGGCTTTCGATGGCCAGAATCCCTGAGCAGACGGTCGAGACCATTCTCAATCGGTGCAACGTCGAAGAGGTCATAGGCCGCTACGTGAAGCTCAAGCGCCAGGGTCGGCGATTGGTGGGGCTGTGTCCTTTTCACTCCGAGCGAACCCCCTCCTTTTCGGTCGATCCCGAGAAAGGTCTCTTTTACTGCTTCGGGTGCCAGGAGGGAGGCGGTCTTTTCAATTTCCTTATGAAGGTTGATGGCCTGTCGTTTCCCGAGGCGGTCAAGAAAATGGGGGACGAGGTGGGGGTGGCCGTCGAGTTCGATGAGGAAGAGACTCCCGAACAAACCGAGCGAAAGCGCTTGTTGGAGTTGCTGGAACGGTGCGCTCAATACTATCACGAGATGCTTCTTAAGAGTCCCCTGGGACGAGCCGCCCTCGACTACTGCTCGGGCCGGGGCCTCAGTTCCGACATGGTTGAGAAATTTCGGCTGGGCTGGGCGCCTGAGGGGGGTCAGGCCCTGGCCCAGAAGCTTAAGTCGGCCGGTTACTCCCGTGGGGACGGGGTGAAGGCTGGGATCCTTAGGGAGAAAAACGGTCGCGTAGTGGACACCTTGAGGGGTCGCCTGGTTTTTCCCATCAGCGACGCTCACGGTCGTGTGCTAGCTTTCGGAGGCCGGGTTTTGGGAGACGGAATCCCCAAGTATCTTAACACTCCCGAGACCGACCTTTACAGCAAGCGACGGCATCTTTTCGGGTTGGCCCAGCATCGCGGCACGGTCAGTCGGGCCGAAAGGGCGGTGGTGTGTGAGGGGTATTTAGACGTCATCGCTATGAGTCAGGTCGGGATCGGGTTGGGAGTGGCCTCCCTGGGAACCTCGTTGACCGAGGAGCAGGTGGAACTTCTCCGTCGCTACACTCCCCAGGTAGTGCTGGCCTACGACGCCGACCGGGCGGGGGAGTCAGCTACTCTGAAAGCTATCGACCTGTTCGAGAAGGTGGGCTTGAGAGTTTTGGTCGCTCCTATTCCGGCCGGCGAGGACCCTGACAGTCTGGCTCGCTCAGGGGGAGCGCAGGCCATCCAGCAATGCCTGGACCAGGCTGTGGGGGTGGTGGACTTCTTGATCGCTCGTAGCCAAAGGCGTTTCGACCTGTCAACCCCGGGAGGGAAACAAGATTTTACAAGCGAAGTTCTGCCCGCTATTGGAAGGATTGCCGACTCCACCCGGCGAGACGCCTACATCGTTAAGGTCGCCAATCTGCTCAACGTGAACGAGCAGAGACTCACCTGGAAACTCCAGGGTGTGCACGACCCCAGCGGCGGCAGACGTCTGGTTCGAACGGGCCGGCGCCTATCCGATATAGAAGAGCGGCTCCTGAGTGCTTGTGCCACAGAGCCTCGTTGGATACGGCTGGTGAAGGGCGAATTAGCCCCAGACGAAATCTTGCGCGAGGAACTGAGGCCCCTCTACACCGCTCTCTTTGAAATGGAGCACAAGGAGGAGCCGGTCTCTCTACAAGATTTTCTTCCCTTCCTGAACGACACTTTCTCGGTTCAGCAACTTTCCGAGGTGCTGATGGGAGAAGACCTTCCGTCTTCCGAAGAGGACATACGCCGACTCGTGAAAGACGTCCGCAAGAAGGGGCTCGAGGTGAAAGTCGAAGGCCTACGAAGGCAAGTGGTGGAAAAGACCCAGGCGGGGACCCTGGGTTCGGATGACGAGCTCTACCAAGAATATTTAAGGCTTCAGCAACAGCTAAAAGGTGTTCGATGAGCAAAAAGAATAAGGAAAAAGCTAACGACCCTCTCGAGGCAGCAGTCAAGAAACTGCTAGCCCAGGGCAAGAAGAACAAGGGGTCTCTTACCTACGAAGACCTCAGTGAGCTTCTCTATCAGCGAGATGACCTCGGCCCTGAGCAGATCGATGAGATTTTTGGTCGCATGGTCGCCGAAGGGATCGAGATTGTCGACGCCCGGGTTGACGAAGTGGTTGAGGAGCCTGAGCCCGAGACCAACAAGAAGAAGAAAAAGAAAAAGAAGAAGAAGAAAGAGTCGACCGCCGGCGTCACCCTTGATGACCCGGTTCGTATGTATCTCAAAGAGATCGGACGGGTCGACCTGCTCAAGCCCGAGGAAGAGATCAGTCTAGCTCAGCGCATCGAGCGTGGTGAGATGGCCCTCAAAGAACTGCTTGAGATGAACGACCTGTGGGACGCGGTTGAAGGCGTCCTCAACGACCAGATCGATGAGGGAGAGGTGGCCCGCACCCGTCTGTCTTCTTCGGAAGAGCGGCTGCCCGTGGCCAGGCTCCGACAATCGGTCCATCAGGGAGCCAAAGCCCTCGAGGTTCTCAATCGCCTTAAAACTTGCCGTGGCTCTGAAGATCCGGTGGCCGCCACCAAGGAGGTTCTCGAGAAGAATCGGACGGTAGAGCGCTATTGGGAAAAGGGCAAGAAAGCCCTCAAAGAAACCCTCAGAAACGGCAAGAATAGCTCTCTTGGACGCTTCGAGAAGGTGAAAGTTCTGGAATACGATGTAGCCGACGGAGCCGAAGCCAAGCGCAAATTGATCGAGGCTAACCTACGATTGGTAGTCAGTATCGCCAAGAAGTATATCAGTCGCGGCATGCTCTTTTTGGACCTGATTCAAGAAGGCAACCTCGGGCTGATCCGAGCGGTCGAGAAGTTCAATTATCGCAAAGGCTACAAGTTCAGCACCTACGCAACCTGGTGGATTCGTCAAGCGATTACTCGAGCTTTGGCAGACCAGGCTCGAACGATCCGCATTCCGGTCCATATGGTCGAGACCATCAACCGATTGATTCGCGTTTCGCGCCAGCTCTTACAAGATCTGGGTCGAGACCCCTCCGTGGAGGAGATCACCCGTGAGATGTATCCGATCGATGTCGAAGAGATTCGAGCCCAGGCCTCCAAGCAGTATGGAAGACAGCTCGAAGCCGGCGATGCCCTCGTTCAAGAAGAGGTTCGCAAGAAGAAGAAGTTCACCGAGGAGCGGGTGCGCGAGATCATGAAGATCGCTCAAGAGCCGATTTCTCTCGAGACCCCCATCGGTGATGAGGAAGATTCCCATCTGGGTGACTTTATCGAAGACTCCGATGCGGTAGCTCCGGCCGAAGCGGCCTCAAGCCAGCTTCTCAAGGAGAAGATGGAAGATGTGCTAGAGAACCTGACCCAGCGCGAGAAGAAGGTGCTCCAGCTCAGGTTTGGCCTAGAAGACGGCCGACCCCGAACCCTGGAGGAGGTCGGTCAGGAATTTGGGGTCACGCGAGAGCGAATACGTCAGATCGAAGCAAAAGCTCTGCGAAAGCTGCGTCACCCCACTCGCAGTAAATGGTTGAAAGATTATTGGATGGGCCAATGAACCGTCTCTCATCTTTTTTGTTGTCGGGCCTCCTCGCGGGGGTCCTCTGCTTTCCCGCTGCCGCCCAGAAGGCTGATTACGCCGATGCGGCCCGGAAACTGAGCACAGTCCGGTCTCTGGTCGAATACTTCTTTATGGAGGCTGGCGTTTATCCGGCCACCCTTGACGACCTGAATCAGGCCTACAATGAGAGGGTGCCTCAAGGTCTCAAGCCGGTCGAGATTCCGTTGGACCCGGCCACGGGAAAGCCGTTCGCCTACACCGTTGGACCGAAGCACAAAAGCTATACCCTTGGCTTTCCCGACGCGTCTCTATACCAGGGGCCCGCCCTCAAATTCTCTCAATTGGAGTGGGGCTGGCTGGCCTGGGAAGCCGAGCGGCGCCGATTCGAGCAGATGGCCAAGCTCTCGAAGAATCACATCGATCTTTTGGCTACCCAGTTAGAGATGTATGCCAAAGATAATTCGGGAGCCTATCCCGAGAAGCTAGATTCTCTCTTCCCAAAGTATATCCGGCGCCATCCCCAGGACCCTCTAACCGGTAAGAACTACAACTACGAGCATTTGGCTGACGGTTATATCGTGAGTAACCCCAATCCGGAACGCTATGGGCTCAAGCTCTTTCAGTATTCTTCCTCTCAGGGGTGGCAGGTGGAAGCCATTCCCACTCAAGAAACCTCGGCTGAGTAGGCTCAGGCTTCGGCTGCCCGCTCCAGCCGCTTCATCAAAACCGGCAGAGCTGAAGAGCGCGAGACGCAGTCGAAGGCACCCTGGTCGAAGGCGTCGATGACGGATTGCTGGTCCTCGGCGTAGACGACCACTCGGGTGATCCGGGCTAGCGACCCGATGTCGTTGAGTAGACTCGGGTCGTGCAGTAAAATCACTTTGGCCATGGTGGTTGGGCGGTCCCCGGTCAGTTCTTGCAGGGCGGAGTCGGGGCGCTGGAACCACTCGGTGGTCATATCGTAGGAACGAGCTGCCTCGAGAATGGGCTGGGCGCTCCCTTCGTCAGGTTCGACCACCACCAGTTCGACTTCTTTGGCTTCGGGAGCCTCGTCGGTGGGGCTGGTGGCTAAGACTATTCGGCCTCCCCCCATTCCTTTGGCCTTGGAAAGGGCCAGGTCGCAACAGCGCAGGAGCAAAGAGAGATTGGCCGAGTCGTCGGGATATTGGGCGATTCCGACGCTGGTTGTCAGGGTCACGCTGATTCCGTCCGAGGGCGCGAAGGCCGAGGCTAGTTCTTGTTGGAGAATGTGCTCGAGCCTGTTCTCGGCCAGGGACTTCTCGATGTTGTAGAGGCAGATGGCTAGCTCTGAACGACCCCAGCGAGTGACAACGTCCTGTCCCCTCAAAGCCTTCAAGAGTCTTCGGCCCAGCTCCTCAACGATTCTGTCGCAGGCCAGCCGACCATGCTCTTTAAGGATTTGGTCGTATTTATCGACATGAAGCAGGGCCAGGGAGATGTTCACTCTCTCTTTGCCTGCCTGGTCGAGATAGCTTCTAATCTTATCCACGGACCGGGTCCGAGAGCTGAAGCCGGCCAACGGGCTTTCAGGCTCGTCAGCCTTCTGAGTGCGGGCCAGACGGTTGGAGATTCGGGTGACCAACTCGGGACCGATGAAGGGCTTACTGACGTAATCATCGGCTCCCGCCAGGAAGAGTCGGTTGATGGTCTCGGAATCGTTGTAGACGCTTAAGAAGATGATGGGGATCTGACACCAGCGGGCGTTGGAACGGACAGCACGGCAAATCTCAACACCGCTCATGTGGGGCATGTCGATATCGAGAATCAAGACGTCGGGCGTGGCCTCATCGATGACGTCCCAAAATTCGAGGGGATCGCTTAGAGTGGTGACGTTCATTCTCAAAGGAGTCAGCAGTGCTTCCAGGGCACCCAGGACCTGAGGGTCATCGTCCACAGCCAGGATGCGGGTTTGGGTAGCATCTCCCCGGGCTAGAATTTTTCGAGCCGAGGTCTCGAGTTGGCCTTCCTGAAGCGGCTTGAGCAACACGGCGCGGCCTACCAGAGACCCGAAGGCGGCTGCGTCGGCCAAGTTCTTCTTGGAGAGAAGACTCAAGACAGGAACGTGGCCTAAGCGATTTCCCAGGTCCCGGAAGAGGGTCCATCGTTCCCCGCTAGTGTCCTCGGAAAGGTCGAGGACCACCAGGTCGGGACTCTGACCCATCCAAACTTCCCTGGCTTTGAGCCAGTCCGAGGTGATCTCGAGGTTCGCTTTGACGGTTTGATTCATCTCTGCAACCTGCTTCTCGACCACCTCGTCCCCCGAAACGACGAGAAGGAGTCTGGGGGCGGGAGCAGCTTCTTCGCCTTCGACTGTGGGTTCTGCCTCGCTGGGTTTCTGGGTCACAGTGGCGGCTCGGCCGGCCTCCCCGCTGATCTCGGCGGCGATCATGTCAGCCAGTCCAAGATAGCGGGTGACGTTGTTGGTGTCGACGTTGGAACCTTCCCCCAGAGCTCTCTCTAGCTCTTTGGCCACCAGCGCGGCTTTCTGGAATCCGAAGGTTCCCAGGCCTCCAGCCAGCTTGTGGGCCTCCCGCTCGGCTCCTCGACGAGCCTCGGGAGTGAGTTGGCCTTCCTGGAGAGAAAGAAGGCTATCGCGAATGGTTGTGACGCGTTGGAGGTTGACTGGCTGATACTTCTCCCACACCTTTTGAAGCGCTCCGGCCATATCGCCTTCGTTGCCTAGGGAAGCCTTGGGGATGGGGACGGCCATCATGAGAGCGCAGTGACGAACCAATTCTTCGGGGTCGAGGGGTTTGAGGAGAACGATGCTCACCCCTAGACGGCGAACCAGGTTCTTCAGGAAGTCTCCCTTGCCTTCGCTGGAGCAGAAGATACTGGGAATTCGCTTGAGGCGGAGTTCCTCCAAGACAGCCTCGGCTGAAGGGTTGGTGAGAGTCTCGTCGATGATCAGCAGGCCGACTTCGTCGTTGTTGATCGTTTCGAGGGTCTCACTGCCGCTGGTGGTGGCTACGAAGTCCAGCATTTTCAGGCGCCCCTGAACCCGGGCTCGATAGCGGACCGAGAGGCCAGCTAGAACTACTTTTGGCACGTTCTCTCCTCAGGCAAGCCATCCGCAGGAAGCCTCACGGCCGTAGATGGCTTTGTGATGTTGCCACCCAAAGTGGTGGGCAATCGTCTTCGTTGGACTTTTCGAGAAACCCCCTTAACAGGAGTGCCAGCCTCTCGCCTCTGAGACGGAGCTGCCCCCCGCTGGATCTTGCCGGGAAATCAAGTTTGTTTCAGATTTGCGGTAGCAAAAAAGTTGTCTCGAATTTCTGTTCGCACAAATTGCACTGGAGAAGAAAGGCCTATTCTACAGTCGTTTGAGAGGCCAATTTTGAATAAAAATCAATGGTTGACAGTGCTAGGGGCCGGTGCTATACTCTGCGAGCGGAACGCACTTCCGCGGTGCCAACACTGGCTCCGAGGAAGAAAGTTTCTGCAGGGGATTGACAGCCCGGCAACGGTATGCTAGTATCCCTCTTACGCCTCTCTTCTGAGGCGGACCCAATCGGTCTTTGAAAACTGGATAGTGGCATACGCCAATGTGACGAATGGCTTACGTCAATGGGGCTCCGGCTCCGGAGACACCTAAGATCGTAATTGATTTTGACCAGGCACTAACGTGCTCGGTTCTGATAGAATTGTCGGGTGAAAGCTCGGCAAAACCATCGGACGGAGAGTTTGATCCTGGCTCAGGACTAACGCTGGCGGCGCGCCTAAC
>CAYRFU010000226.1:0-12127 GCA_964423525.1 uncultured Burkholderiales bacterium
AAGCCCCATGATTACTGACTTTGAGTGCAGGGCATGAATTTGGGGTTGCTCCCGGCAAACTCAGTGTCACATTGAGGGCATTTCAGATCTCCGCGCGTGCGGTCTTCGAGAATGCGATCCGGCAGGCACTTCACCAGACCACCGCGAACGCCTTTTCGATAGCGATAGAGAAGGCATCGACAGGCGGCGCAGTGGATGGCGATGTTACGATAGTGGCTGGCCTTCACACAGAGGCCGGTTCCTGTTTAGCGTAGCGAGCATACAGGTCGATGTAGAACTGGGGAAGATTGGCTATAGCCTTCACCTCGGGAAGGGCGCTCATCCGCTCACACCAGGCTTTCAAAGCCGGCTCCTCCAGAGCAAAGTAGCGATAGTGTTCCAACACCCCGAACCTCTCGAACCAGGGATAGATGGCGATGTCAAGAATCCCAGGCTCAGAGCCGGCAAAGAAACTCTGGTCTTTCAAGTGTTCCCCCGAAAGTCGCTCCAAAAGGTCTCGAGCCCGCTCCCGCAGCTCTTGACTGTCCTCACTCAAAAGCTTGTAGAAGACGGGGATGAACTGACCGCTCACCCAGTCGATAGCGATGCGGGCCCGGGCTCTGTCACCGGCCGTAGCGGGATAGAGAGCTGGCTCAGGGAAAACTTCTTCGAGATACTCGAGCAGGATCATCGACTCCCAGATCCGATTGCCGTCGTGCTCTAGTAGCGGCACCTTTCCAGAAGGAAGAACGTCGTGATACCAGTCTGGTTTATTGGCCAGGTCGATGGCGACATAGTCCACCTCGAGCCCTTTCATTGCGAGTCCAAGTCGGACCCGGTGGACAAAGGGACAAACATCTGCTCCATATAGCTTCATAAAAACCGCCTTTCTTGACCGATCGGTAAAGACGAGTCTAACACCCCTCGCCGTTCGAGCGCAAGGCGTTTCGGCCCTTGGAGGTTCAGGGTGTTTTCAGGGTCTTGTCGGATTGTGCTCTAGAATTCACCGCGAGGAGTAGACATGCGAGTTTCCCGAACCGACGTGGCTCAGCGTCTCGGGTTCGACGACCTGACCAACTATACTGGGACGGACGACGGGCTCTCCCGGCCCCAAAAGGGCTGGCTTAAGCCGATCTTTGGCTCTTTGCTGAGGCTCGAATATCGGGTCGAGACCGAGGGCCTCGACCAGTTTCGCCCAGAAGGCAAAGACATATACTGCATTACCCATCCCAACATGATGGACCCGGCCCTGATGGGCACCTTGATCCCGAGGGACGTCCGTTCGCTGGCCGACCATAACAACTTCCAGGGTCTCCAGGGCCAGGTCGTGACAGCCATGGGCGCCTTCCCTGTCGACAAAGCCAGCCGCTCGACCCGCCCAGTCCGGCACAGTATGGAGCTGGTCAAAGAGGGCACGGCCCTCGGCATCTACCCGGAAGGTCATTTCAGCACCGACCCCAACAAAGTTGATCCCCTCCAACTGGGAACCGGCACCATCGCCGTCAGGGCTGGGGCCGAAAACCTCTACCCTGTGGCCACCCATTACGAGGAAGAGGACAAACTCCGTCCTCTAGAATTCACGGCCGGCCTGATCGGCTCTCTGGGTCTTATCGCGGGCGGCCTTTACGCTGCTAGCCTGGGCGGGCCAGCCGCCATCGCTGCCTCGGCTGTGGGCGGCTCTTTAGCCGGCCTAGCCAGCTTTGCAGCTATGGGTCGCAGCCTGACTCAGCCGGAAGAGAGAAACCCCTTCCCCCGACTGCTCAACACCCTCAAGTGGGGTGCCATCGGAGCTACCGTAGGCGCTCTCGGAGGAGGTGTCGTCGCAGCCTACTCTCCCCTGGCCGCCGTCGGCTTCAGCGTGGCTGGTGGGCTGGGAGCCGCGGCCGTGGCTGACCACTTCCGCCTGCGCCCAGTGGCTCGGGTCAAAGCCGGTAAACCTCTAAAAGTAGCCGAGGTCACGTCCGGTCTCAAGAAAAAGCCGGCAGCCATCAAGCTTACCGAGGAACTTCATCGCAGTATGGGCCAGCTCAAAGCTGACCTGACAGGTATCGCCTACGACGAGAATCAGCCTAAAATCGCGGAGTCATAATGATAGTTCAACAAACGTTTTCCACACCAACCCTACCAGCAGCCTCCAGCCGAGTCCCAAAGGAGCCAGAGATCCCCGACATCTTCGACGAGGTCCTGGTCGACCCGCCCAGCCCCATGCCCAGGCTAGAGCGGCCGGTGCTCTTGATTCCGGGCGGGCGCAGCCAGAGTGTCGGGTTGCCCACCATTATTCATTATCTCACCGAGGGAAGTGAGAACACCTACGGAGGCTATTATCGGGCCGACAAACCCGAACGCTTCGAGCAAAGCTACGCCGCTCACGGAGGCGATGTCTTCAACCTCAAGTATACGAAGAACTTCGGCACCATCGACCGCAATGCCGACGAGATTAAGCAGGCCGTAGCCGACATTCGTCGCGTCACCGGCGCCGACGAGATCGACGTGGTGGCCGAGTGCAAAGGTTCGATCGAATATCGCCAGTATATCCAAAACATCCCCGAGGGCGAAGACGGGGTTCGCAATCTGGTGTTGCTCGTGCCTCCCAATCACGGTATCCCGATGGTGGGTGAGTACACCCGCCTACGAATGGAACTGATCGAGCGCTTGGGTTGGGAACAAGACAAATTTGACGGAGTGCGCCTCGACGAAGAGAGTCGGGAGGCCTTCAAGAGCTTCGGCGGAGACTGGAAAATCGGCCCTCTCGAGGGCAACCCTCGCATCAGGTCCTTCAACACTCCCGAAAACACTGCCAAGGAGACTCGAGCCCACAACAGCATCACGGTCGTTGCCGGCGACGGATTCAATCAGCTCAACATGAAAGGGCTACCCGGACTCCCCTTCCCCTGGTGGCGGGGAGACAACGAAGTTCCTCGAGCTAGTGCTTTTCTCGGTCACGCCGACAACTTCTTCTTCGACGGTGAACTGGGCGAGCACGTTGAGGTCAAACACAATCCTGAGGCCATCGCCAAAATCGCCGAGGCTCTGGTGACCGACGGTAACCCGGTCCACGACGAGAACTACGCTAGCGATCAACCTAGCATGACTCAGGTCCGAGTTCGCACAGGTCTCTGGGGAGTCTCGTTCGCCGGCCGCATGACCACCGCCGCCCTCGCTCTCAACGGAGCTGCTATCGGCCCTTATGCCGGGGCTCTGGGTGTGGTGGGAGCGGCCGTGTCCGCTATCGACGGAGTGCACCAAGTGGGAGAGGGCCTCCGCGGGGAAGCCCCTATGACGAAATCGTTAGTGGGAGCAGCCGGAAAGTTCGCCCAGGTGGTTGGCACCGGTCTAGCGCTGGCTGGGACCGGTTGGCCCGCTGGGGCTCTCATCAGCGCCGGTTTAGTAGCCAGCGCTTGGTCTTGGTGGTAGGAATCAGCTCGCCCAGCGGTCGGCCAGTGCTTCGCCGGCCGCTCGGCCGCCGTTGAGGCCGACGAACTGGAACCAGAAGGGACCGGTTAGAAAGCCGATGAACGCTCCCACCAGGCTGGCCACGATACATGTTGACGGCCGGAGTGGCCGACTCGGCCAGCAGCCGACGCGGCCAGAAGCCACTGAACAGAGCGTCCATAGCCTGGCGCATACGATCGAATTCCCCCCAGGGGTCCAGCCGCCGATCATTTACCTGAACGGGCGCTTTCTCTTCTTTTGCCTTTTGTAGGGTCGACATATTCGAACCCCTCCTTCCGTTTATCGATTTGCAGGCCCATTCTAGGAGATCTCGACTCTATTGACATTGATCGCCGTCATATTCAGGGGTCGCCTGGGTCGCGCAGCCGAGAAGCTGACCGGGATCATCGCACCGCCTTCGAGAGCTGGATATGATGGGGCCAGGACCAATGTTTCTCAGTCCGACCTGGCCGCCCGGCAGCTACTGCCCAGTTTGATTGAATACGCGGTGATGGCGCCTTCTGCTCACAACATCCAGCCGTGGCGTTTCCATCTACGAGGTAATACTCTGGAACTCTACGCCGAACGGCCACGAGCCCTGCCGGTGGTCGACCCGAACGGTCGGGAGTTGACCATCGCTTGCGGGGCCGCCCTGTTCAACCTGCTTGTTGCCCTCCACCATCACGGATGGGGTAGTCTGGTGCAGTTGCTTCCTCCTGGTCGCGACTTGCTGGCCCGCGTGGCCTTGACCGTTCCGGTGAACACCTCGCCCGACGAGCACCGGTTGTTCGCCTGCATTCCGAGCCGTCGCACCTGGGCTTTGCCTTTCTTGGACGAACCGGTGGAAGCGGCCGTGCTAGGCGAACTGAAAAAGGCGGCCGCCGCCGAGGGGGCGCGTCTGCTTCTGGTTGACGAGACCGTTCGAGAGAGCTTGATCGAGACCATCGAGCAGGCCGACAGACAGCTTGAGGCCGATCCCGCCTTCCGCAGAGAGATGGCCGAATGGATGCGCAGCAACTTTAGCCAGGATCTTACTGGTGTACCGGGCTATAGCCGTTGTATCGGCGGTTTCTTCTCGCTTCTCGCACCGGTTCTCGAACGCTCTTTCAACCTGGGCGAAGGTCACGCCGAAGGGGACCGGGAGTTGGCAAGAACGGCCCCAATTCTGGCCGTGCTCGAGACGCCGGGTGATCAGCCCCGAGACTGGTTGGTGGCCGGTCAAGCCATCCAGCACGTCCTGTTGGCGGGGGTTGCTCAGGGCCTGCAAGCGTCTTTCCTTAACCAGCCCCTTCAGGTGCCGTCGTTGCGCCGTGGCCTGCGAGAACTGCTCGGTCTTGAGGGGCAAGCGCAGATGATCGTCCGGATGGGTTACCCCCCGCCGGAGCCCTGGCCTACCCGCGCTCCGCGGTTAGCGGTGGGCGACGTTCTCGACGGTCGGAATGCGAGAAGTTCCCCCAGAGAGACCTCAGCTGAACCGTGCTTTAACCACCTCGCAACAAGTCCCGCCCAACTTGGTGATAGGATGAAACCATCTTAGTCGAAGGAGTTGCTCATGTCCGCCCTCCCCTCGACCGGCTCATCTCTTCCTCAGTAATAACTCAAAAACTGGGAGCCCGACCGGGGCTACGACCTGAAGATTCCCGAGAATTACGACCCTGAAGACCCACCGGCTTTGATCGTGGCCATCCATGGCTACACCCACGACGGCAAAGCTATGCGGGCTCTCACAAGCCCTGACGGCGACCCCGCTCACCCCGACAGCCTCGATAGTCTAGCCGACCGAGAAAACGTCGTGGTAGCCTATCCTAACGGAACTCCGGTGGGAGTTTTCCCGGGCCGCTGCTGGAACGCCGGAGGCGGTGAGAACGGCTTTGCGGCGGTGGCCTCACCGGCCGTCGAGCAAAAAATTGACGATATTGCCTACTTTAACGACCTCCTCGACGACATCAAGGGACGCCTCTCTGTTGACACCAAGCGAGTCTACGCAGTCGGCATCTCAAACGGCGCCGCTATGGCCCACCGCCTGGCGATGGAACTCTCTGACCGCCTGGCAGCGGTGGCCACGGTGGCTGGCTGCAACCAGCGAGCCGCTGCCAGACAGCAAAGCCCCGAAAAGCCCATGCCGCTTCTCCATATCCACGGGACTCACGACCCGATCTGGCCTTACCAGGCTCCCCTGGAGCTTTGGACCATCCAAGGGGGCGGCCACGCCTGGCCTCGTGGACAGCAATTCCTACCTGAGGAAGCGATTGGCAAAGTCAGCCAGGAATTCTCGGCCAACGAGGTCATTTGGGACTTCTTCTCTGGTCACACTCTTTGAGGACTCTTTAAGGTGTTTCCGGCACACTTAGGCGCTATGAAAATCTCGCCCAGGCCGGTTCTCCTGGCCACTCACCCTTCCAGCCCTCCCCACTCTCAACAAACCGACGACCGAATCACCCTCGATCCCGAATTGGTAGCCGAGTTGCTGATGGGAGAGACCCAAAAGCAGCTGGCCCGGGAAGCTCTGGCCAGGATGGGCCAAGAAACTCTGGCCCACATTCCCGAAAAAGGAGAAACGCTCTGGCAGCACGGCTCTGGATGCAACCTGGCCCTGGAGGTGTTCTTCCGAAAAGTCAGTGCTCGCTGTCTCGACACAGGGGAGACGCTCTGGACCCACGAGGAACGTCCTGACCTTTTCGGTGGCCTGCGGCCCCTCGGGCCCGAACCGGGTGGTAGCCGCCTGGCTCTCACCGACGGCCACCAGGGCGTGACTGTTCTTGACGGGCTGAGCGGTGAAGTCACCCGCACCATCACCCCACCCAAGAAGGGGTATCTGACTCATTCCAAGTTCACCCGGCAAGGTCAGCTCATTGTGGGCGTCACTCCCAGCGTGCCAAGCGGCACCAAGCCCAGAACGACCATCTATGGCTACGACCCCGAGCAGCCGGAAGAGCTTGGGAGCTTGAGTTTCCTCACCAACTCCACGGCGTCGAGCGTCCGGCCAGCTCCCCTGACGGCCGCTTTCTCTACCTTGCCGATTCTTACGAGCACAAGCTCTACGCCGTCGATACCCAGGACGGAACCTTGGCCTGGAGTCGCGAGGTCAACCAGGCCAACGACCCTACGGTGGCTCAAAACGGAACCATAATGATCAGGGGAAAGGCTTATCATCCCCGAACCCGCGAACATCTCTGGTCGGTTGACGGCCGTTTTGTCTCTCCCCCAGTCCAAGACCGTGGAGGGAATCTCTATTTCCGGACCGACGGAAACCTGGAAGCCCGCTCCGCTAACCGACGGCCACTATGGCGTCACGAAAAGTCCGGTCACCAAATCTGGGGAGAGCCGGTGGTCACCGACAATGCGGTCTATCTTTTATGGGCACCCCGACGATCGGGCTCCTTCGGTCAGCCATCGAACGCCATCGTCGAGATGTTAGACCGCCAGAGCGGTGAGCCGCTGGCCACCTCCAAGGTTTTAACAGGCGTGAAACGCGGCTTCTTCAGGGCCGGCGAAGAAGTGTTTCTGGGGCTCGAGAAAGGTTACGTCCGGATGGCTCTGACCGATTACGACTTGAAACAACTCGCCGACCGAGTAGCCCGCGATCATCAGGCCGTCTCGATCGAAGTCGGTCCCGACGAGCTTTCTATTGGTGACTTCACCCTCGAGATCGAACAGTAGCAGTGGGATGGAAGTCTGCCAGAACCTGGTCGGCCTCGTCCAGCCATTGCCTTAGGACTAAAGGGTCGCTGTCTTCGCTCCTATCTACTACCTCTCTTAGTTGTTCTAGACTCAGCCTGACAGCCCGAGCTGCCTCAGTGCCCCTACGCTCAAAGGCCTGAAAAAGAGCGATCTTCCTGTCGATTTATCGAGAAGTTTGCCCGATTAAAGCTGGAGCGAGCCGCAGTAGACGCAGTTGGCCCGACTTCGGTAGTTGGGCCGGCCGCAGTCCTTGCAAAACTTGGATTGCTTCGAGTCGGGACGGGCTTGTTCAGCATCCTCCTCCAAGTTGATCTCTTTGGCCAGCTCCGCCAGCTCGGGTAGAGTGATCACTCCTTTGTTGATCAAGAGCGTAATGAGCGAGCGATTCAAAACCAGCACTCGCGCCAGGTCTTCTCGCAAACGCCGGATGGTAGCCTGTTCCTCGACCGGGTCCTGGGCCACTCCTTCGAGTCGGTCTTTGTCGCTGCGACGCTCTTCTTCTCGAACGCGCTTTTTGAAATCGGAATCGAACAGATAGCTGAAGAGGGCCATCCTGATCAGTTGGAAAGCCAGCCTCTCTTTCCTACCTTACGGACTATGTTGACTGGTCGGCCGGGACTCTTGCCCCTCCCTGGGACCCGGGTTAAAAACTCGTGAAAAGGTGCTCAGAGCCCCGCAACCGATTCCCAGGCCGCCAGCTATGGCGAGAGGGGCAGCCACGGCGAAGGAAACAGGCGCCGCCAAAGCCGCAGCGGCGGCCGTCATGCCAAAGGCACCCAAGAGGTCAAGACTCTCAACTTGCCGGAAAGTCTGGGACAAAGACTTCAGGACGGAGCGTTGGCCGGTTTCACCCTGGCGGTAGTCTTGAGCAGAGTGAGCAGCCAGGGACCCTAGACCCACGAGAGAGGCGCCTGCTCCGGCTGTCAGCAAAGTCGCCAGTGGAGCGCCGATCAAGACCGATGGGGGTAGGGCAAGGCAAGCGATTGTCGTCGCAGCGCAAAGGACGGAGCCGACTTTCAAAGCGGTTCGGCCGATCGTCAGTGAGGACTCACCAGGGTTTTGGAGTCGTGCCGCTCCCCAGTCACCAAGACCTGCCAGCCTATTTCGGCCGAATTCGACCAGGTCGGTCTGGCCGGGTAGCCCTTCGGGTAAAGAACAAATTTGTTTTCGCGCCTTCTCTGCGGCGCCTCTCAGCCCACCGGTGATCCTGCCTATCATCTCTGCACCTCTCAGCTTTATCATTTACGAAGCAGAAGGTAGGACAACCTCAGTCTAGTTGGAAACGCTAACAACTCTCTGAAAGAGGTTACGAGAGCGATTTCTGATGGTTCCAGGCCGGTGCTACGACATCTTGATGAGCCCGTTTGAGCGGTGGGGACTGGCCCGGGCCCGGGCCAGGCTCCTGTCGCCGTTGCGAGGCGACATTCTGGACCTGGGAGCCGGCACCGGGGCCAACTTTCCTTACTTCCACGACCTCTGTCGAGTGGTAGCCGTAGAACCCCATCCGGAGATGAGGCGAACGGCCCAAAAGAGGGCGCCGACAGGAGTTCGGGTGCTCGATTGCTCGGGTGAACTTCTGACCCTGCCCGACAATTCGGTCGATCATGTGGTGGCCACCCTGGTCTTTTGCTCAGTAGACGATCTGACACGATGCCTGGCCGAGATCGCTCGCGTTCTCCGACCTGCAGGGTCTCTCCACTTTCTGGAACACATTCGTGGCCAGGGCTTGGTCGCTCGACTTCACGACCTTTGCACCCCTATCTGGTCCAGGCTAGCTGGAGGGTGCCACCTCAACCGTCGCACTGTTTCCCTCATCCGAGAGGCAGGCTTTGAGACCTGTTCGGAGCAGACCGTCCTCCGGTTCCTGGGAACTCCCTTTGTAGCCGGCGTGGCCGAACACAAAGGACTACCCTAAACGCCACCAGAAACAAAGAGAAGTGAGACGCTTATTGTTGTTGTTCATCCTCTTAGTGGCTTGTAACCATCCACCCAGTCACCACCTGGCAGCTTCTTTCACCACTCCCCTTTATGAGGTTGACGGCCTCTACGCCTCGATGATGGGCCCCAGCCACACCGACCAAGACCTCTGGCTCGAGCAAGAGGGGCCACCCAGACTGGTGTGGCTGACCGGCTATGACGCCGTCGCCGAGGGCCCCGCAGGGGAGCCCCAACCTCAGGATCTGATGTGTCACGCAACCCTCTCTTTTCACCGACCGCTGGCTGACTATCGCGCACTCTTTGGGGCTCCAGCTTTCGGAACGCCCAGACTTTTCACCCTGAGCCAGGGTCAAGTGTCGGTTCGCTTCCCCGAGGGGTTCGGCATCCCGCTTCTCTCCTCGCAAAGACTGATGCTGCAATCACAGCTTCTCAATCTCAACCCGGAGGCCATCAATAGTCAGGTGCGTCACCGAGTGCAGGCCCACTACCTCTCTGACGACCAAAACCAAGAGATTAAACCGTTGTGCTTGTTCACCCGAGGGATTCGCGTCCCTATTGGAGACCCTGAGGCGATCGAGGCACCCAGCCAAACCCCAACCTGCGCTCCGGACGCGGGCGGCAACCCGACCGCAACCGAGGGCGAGCAGAGGTTCACCAGCCACTGGGTCTTAGCCGACGGTCGCGAGGTGCGCCGCACTTACCTCGGTCGAACCTTCCCTTTCGACACCCGCGCCCACTATATTTCCATCCACGTCCACCCCTTCGCAGAGTCTCTCGAACTCAGGGATTTAACCACCGGAAGAACTGTTTACAAAGCCAGGGTCGTCAACCATCCCAACCGCCCTCTCATCGAAGAGATCGAGGAATACTCTAGCGCCAAAGGTCTACCGCTGTGGCGCGACCACGACTATGAGATGGTCAGTGTCTACAACAAGCCGAACCAGGACCGACATACGGCCATGGCCTTTATGTTTTTCTACGTGCAAGACCGCTTTTTTAAAAAGCCGACAGCCGAAAAGCTAGCCCTGGAGTCGGAAACGTTTTGCGGGACGGAAGGTCCTGCTCAGAAGCGAGTGACTACTCGTCCATAGAGGACAGGAGAAAGACGCCGGGAGTTGCTGGAAGGGGCTAGCGGGAAGCCGAGGTCCAAACGAACCCGAGTTTGGTCGAAGTTAACCCGAAAGCCAAGTCCAGCACCGGTCAGATTCTGATGAGAGAGCTGTCCTACGGCAGGTCGGTCCTGGCTCACTCCCCCGTAGTCAAAGAAGAGAACGGTTTGAAAGAGGTCCCGGTCGTGCTCCAGTGGAGACCACCGCAACTCACTCGAAAGCGTGTAACCTGCATCACCCAACACTTCGGCCTGTGGAAAGCCTCGCACCGAGTCTGGCCCGCCCAGCGCAAACTGCTCGGCCGCAAAGAGGGGCTGTCCACTCAACTGGCTTGACCCCCGAAAGAACAGTTGAAAGCTTTCATTCAGGTTCTGAATCCGGGCAAGCTCGATACCAAACTTCGTAAAATCGGCACCGGCACCGACTCGGCTGGCCAGCGGGTCTCCCCGAACCGTTCCCCCCAAGCCCTGGCTCACGACCCCTCGTGCGATAGTACGACCGGAAAGGTCCGACCACTGACCCAGAATGTCAAGCCTTAAGGCGGTGTAGACGTCGGTCGAAAGAGGCTGTCCCACGGCCAAGTTGCGGACATCGTTATGGCTGAAGGAAAGACCGATATCGGCGCTGTGGGTCAGCGAGCGAGTTAGAGGGTGGGAAACCCTCATGGTGTAGATGTCGGCGTCACCCCGAATGTCGAGCAAAGCTAGCTCCTGCCCGACAGCGAAGGCACCACTGGCATAGGAAAAACCGAGACGAGTCCCCTCTTCCCCGACAGGAAAGTCGTAGCTTCCCTGAATCAGGTTCGTCGAAGACGAGGGAGTCGAAAGCACTCCGCCCACCGCCAGCCGGTCTCCTTCGGTCAATAAGCTGCTGAAATCGGTAGTCAGTCCGAAACGATGCTCGCCCGTCAAACGGGTTCCGAAGTTGTTGTAATCGAGGGTGAAATGATAGTTCTTGTCCTCGTTAGCCTTGAGGACCACCTTAGTCGTCCCTGGCTCCTCCCCCGCCCGAAAGAGGGCCTTCACTTCCAGGTCGGGCAATTCGTTAAGAAGCATCAAGCTTCTCTCCACATCCTGGGAACGGTAGAAACGATCGGGAAAGGCTCCTTCAAAGCGGTCTCGGAGGAACGACTCGGAGTATCGCTGCTGGCCTTCCACTTCGATTTTGGCAATGCGAGACTCGATCGCCTGCAAGACCACCAGACCCCCAGTTGGCTTCTGAGGCGGCAGGGTCACTTTGACGAGCAGGAATCCGGCCTTTCGGTAAGCCGTCTCCAGAGCTGTGACGAGCGCCTTGAGATCTTCGATAGTGAGGTCTCGTCCCTCGTAGGACTCAACCACCTGGCGAACCGTTTCTTCGGGCAGCAAACTATTGCCGAGAACTCGTATCGAGCGAGCCTCGACTGTGGGAGGGTCAGCTAGGGGAACAGATTGCTCGGACCAGGCTGGGCCGAGCAAGAGAAGAAGCGCCACCAGGGCTCCGGATAGGAAACTGGCTGGAGGCCTACTGCCCCACGCCCACAGGAATGTCACCTAGCTCCCCCACTTTCAGATCGAGAATGTCATCTGCCGAGAGGCCTGGACTCATCAGCTCCAGGTCTTCCGTTAAGTGGTAGTCTCCCCCGATTGGCAAAGTTCCCAACTGGTCGGGATCGAGATCGAGTAAAGCATCGGCTGTGATCTCTTCCCTCTCTAGAGCCAGGTCAAAGGGGCTGCGCTGGGCCGTTACCACGTTGATATTCTGATACTGAGCCAGGCTGAGCTTCATAATGGCTTGAGTGCTGAGTTGGTTCAGGTTGAGGCCGAGTTGGGAAACCCGGATGGGGCGACTGTCCACACCCCCTTCATTGCCCTTCTCACCTTCTTGTTCCTGTTCCTTACCCTCCCGCTCTCCTAGTTCCGACGGCTCGGAGCCAGGCTCGTCGTCGAACCGATCAGGACCATCGTCCTCGAAGCGGTCGTCGCCAAAACGGTCAGGACCATCGTCCT
>CAYRFU010000227.1:0-11969 GCA_964423525.1 uncultured Burkholderiales bacterium
CTGGAAACTCGGGCCAAACCGGCCAGTTTCCGCCCACTCGGCGGAGCGTGCTCCGTGGCCGCGCTGGAAACTCGGGCCAAACCGGCCAGTTTCCGCCCACTCGGCGGAGCGTGCTCCGCAAGTTCACTTGAACCGGGCCGGCCCGCCGACAGTCTGGTCAGACAAATGTCCTACTACCCAAGTAGGACGACGAAAGTAATACTGGAGTAGGACGCCCAGGCCAGGTCCAGCGGAGTATGTTAGGAGTATGGGTATCCAGAAGTATCACCATCGGGGTTTTTCCCTGGTAGAAGTGATGATCGCGATGATGGTCATCTTGATCGGAATCTCCGGCGTGACCGGGGTCTTGTGGTGGGGCACTCAGCATCAGGCTGGAGGCGCCACCATGGTCGAAGCCACCAATCACGCCCGAATTATCACCGAGACCATAATGGGGCAGGGTTTGATAGCCGGCACCAACTGGCCCACAGCCGGTTCAGGCCTGGTCGACGGGCCCAACGACCGCTCCCCCCTCTACGACCTGAACATCAATCCCGGGGCCACCCACCTCAGTCCCACCGCCCTGAGCCGCTTCCAAAGAAACGTCAACTGCCAAAGGTTAAGCGACCTCAACGGCACGAGCGGAACGGAAGAGGATAGGTTAGCCCTCATCTCGGTCACGGTCTACTGGACTGAGAAGGGCGAAGGCTACGGCAGTCACGAGCGAAACGTGACTCTTCGGACTGTGGCCCCCCACGCGGTGGGGAACTAGGAGGAACGATGCGATCGAAGGGTTTTACTCTGCTAGAAGTGATGGTGGCACTGGGAGTGGTCAGTGTGCTCGGGCTGATGCTGGTGCAGGTGTTTAACAACTCCCAAACGGCCTTCGACCACGGCAGCGCCAATCTGGAGCTGATGCGAAGGAGCCGGGTGGTGACCGACCGGATGCTTCCCTACATCTCGTCGGCCAGCGACTTCGCCGGAAACGACGGCCTCCCGTTCCCTCAGGTCGGAACGCCGCCGCTCGATGTGGCGGACCCGACCACTTGGCCCCAGCACCTCATCTTTCGCACCACCGAGAACTTTCTCGACCCAACCTATGACCCCGAGGTGATGATCAGCTACCCCGACGTTCTGGCTGAGAACTACCAAACCTACCTCTTCGCGGTCTGGATTGAAGGGGACGGTAGCGACGGGCGCCCCGACAATATCGCCAGCGCCGAGCTGACCGACGCCGTTTGCCTGGCCCCTTTGAGTGACCCTCCCAGCGAGGACCTGGCCTTCTACCAGAACCCCTGGCCCCAGCTTCCCTCCCTGCCTCTGGCCAACGAAGGAAGCGACTACATCGTGCTGGGACGAGACATCCAAGACCTACGCTTTCGCCGCTTGACCGTGAACGCCGTCAACGCGCGCGTCACGGTGGTCGAGAACGCCCGAGCAGCCAACCGACAAGAGCGCCCCCTTACCTACAACCACGAAGCGATCATCCAACTTCCCAGCTTCCTCTACGACTAATTCTCAAGAAAGGAAAAGGCTATGTTCGCCCTCTTTACAGCCAGCGATAAACGCCGAGGCAGCGTCCTCCTTCTATCGCTGTTTTTTATGATGGTTCTGTTCCTGATGGCGGTGGCGATGTTCAAGCTCATCCCCTCCGAGCTGCACGCCGCTAACCGCTCCAAACAGGATTTGATGGGCCACTATGTGGCTAACGCCGGTGCCCGCCACGCCATCGCCTGGCTAGAAGATCAGATGGAGGCCTACGACGTCAGTCAAGACCCCCAAGACCTTCCCGACTACACCCCCGATCTGACCGCTCCCTTCACCTATCCCAATCTTGACGGCTATCGGGCCGCCCGACAGGCTCGCTCGGCTATCGAGAAGACGGGGAGTGCCGACTGGGACTACGATGTTCAGATTCGAGTCCAGGACGGAATGCCGCCCACGCTGGTCAACTTCGACCCCCGCGTCTTCACCATCACCTCCACGGCTCTGCTGAGGGGGCGCCCCGTCCGACGAGTCGATATGGTGGTTCGTCAGGCCAGTTTCGCATCGTTCGCCTTCTACACTGAACAGTTCGGCGATAGCCAGGAGATCCAGGTCGACGGCAACGTGGGTATCTCGGGGCCCGTTCACACCAACGACTTTTTCCGCTTTCGGGTCACCAACAGCAGCATCTGGAACGACCCCACTTCCAGGCCTTACTTCCTTGATGAAGTGACTCATAACGGGGTCGACCCCAACGCTCCCGCCGCCGGGGACGGCAACGTCTGGCTCGGAAGCGAAGCACCCTACGACGCCAACGGCCCCGTCGCAGGCCGCTACGAGAAAGTCTTCGAGGGCGGCCGGAACTCGCTTCGAGTGAAGGATTACGTCCAGCTCCCTACCAGTTCCGATTCGTTGGCCGAGCTAGCCTACTTTGGAGAAGCTGGCAACGTCAATAGCGAGCCCCTCCCCCTGGTTCAGGGTGTGTACCTCAATAGCGACGCCAACGGCGCCAACGACGGCAACCTGAAAGGGGGCATCCTGATTCACGGTCGCGTCGATGGGATGGAAATGCGCCTCGACAGCGTCGGAAATCAGGTGATTCGAGTCTATCAGAACGAGACGCTAGCCGGACAAAAAGTCAAACAGAACTACACCCAGGTCTCCTACAACCCTCCTAAATTCCACACCCACGACCACTGCGCTAAGTGGGAGTGGCAGACTCCTCCGGCCGGTGCTGGAGGGGGCGTGAGCGGCGGCAAGATTGAGGTCTGCGTCCAGATGACCGGTGACCACCAACACGAGCTCAAGCAGAACGTTCCCACCAACACGACCACCGTGGATGACTACGACCGCTACCGATACGACATCTTCGAAGTGACCGAGGCTCCCATCACCCTGACCGACCAGAACGGTCAACAGGTGACCGTGAGCCCCGGCCAGACGGCACTGAGGGTTGAGGTCCGCGATGAAGAAGGCTCCAATCAATATGAGCTTTCAGAAATCAAGGTCTTCAATGGTCAGCCCAACGGAACCATCTTCGTGGCCCCCGGCGACGCCGATGGCGACGGGGACACCAACAGCGTACGCGAGAGAGCCCAACTCAACGGCATCAAAGGGATCGTCAAAGGCAACGCCGAGATCGATGACAACACCGGCTTGATGGTCCGAGAAAATAACGGAGACCTGATCTACAAGAACAAAACCGTGGCCACCGACCTGTCCGGCCGCATCGAACTGTCGGGAGACCTCCTCCAGTTCAGCCAGGACAAATTTGACGCCAACAACGGCAACGTCGGCGGTGGGACCTTGGGCCACCCCAACAACTGGCGAAACGTCTCCCTCGACCCCAACCAACTCGACGGCAACGGCGACCGCAACCCGGAGTTGTCACCCAACAACGACCACGTGCTGGGCCTGATCAGCCGCGATATCTGGATGGTAGGTCCCAAGAACAGCAACGTTTGGAACGGCAACGACGGTTACAACGATGTCTACGCCGTGATGCTGGCGGGACGCACCGAGGTCGATAACCAGGGCAACATCCAAACCGACGCCAACGGCCGCCCTATCACAACCGGCGGTTTCGGCACCTATCGCTGGCATCGCGACCGGGCGAGTGACGGGCTGGGGAACTTCCGAATTCACGGCGGCGTGATTCAGGGAACGACCGGCGCCAACTCCAACGACCCGAACGACACCAACGACCACTCCTGGAAGACCGGTAGCGTCGGCTACGATGTCGAGATGGTCTACGACTCCCAGGCCTCCCGCCAAGGACTGTTCCCGACCTACCCCGAGTTTGCGATGATTCGCTACGTGGAACGGTCGGTTCGCGAACGCTAGTTTTCCGCTCTTACCGCGCGCCCCGCTTCGGCGGGGCTTTTTTACTTGGCCCGGTTGCCGTCCAGGTCGATCCAGCTGGTGGCCAGGTTGAAAACGGCCTCCACGCCGTAGATCTCTTCGAGCTCTTGAAAGTAGCGGAAACCGCCGCCGTAGATCGGGTCGGGGCTTTTGCGGATTCGGTCGCAGGCGTCGCTAAATCCTACCCGAGCGAGACCGTGGTAGGCCAGCCACTCGGCGAACCCTTCAGCTAGAATCGGGACGATGGCATCGGGGTCGGGGTGGTTCTCGAAATGCCAGGCGTGGCCGTATTCGTGAGCCAGAACGACCATGGCTTGCTCGCGAAGGAGCCCGTTACTGATCCAGATTTTGCCGTTGTCATAAAGACCTTGGAGCGGTTCTCCTCCCAAGGTGGTCAACTCTTCAGGATGGATAGCCTCCACCGTGACCGGAGTCTTCAGAGCCAGACGTTGGCCAAACCTCCGAGTTAGAGCCCACTGCAGGTAGTCGAACTGCTTTTGAGCCAGGGGAGTCTCGATCAAGACTTTGCAACGACAAAGGTGAAGCAGCCGAGGGGGGCAATCACAGGCTTGCCCCGGAGCCGTCAAAAGGAGCAGCAGGAAAGCCCATCTCACCATTCGTGACTCAGCAGACTATACACTTCAGAGTTGCGATAGCCCTGGCCCAGACGAAACCCTTCTCGCTCCAACCCTTCCAAAGTGAATCCCAGGCGCCGAGCCAGCGCTCGGCTGGGATGGTTGCCCGGGTCGGTCCTCAAAGCGCAGCGATGAAGCCCTTCCTCTTGAAAGGCGTGCTCAAGAGCCCGAGAGCAAGCCCGGGTCATCACCCCTCGTCCCTGAAAAGGAGGAGCCAGCCAGTAACCGACTTCGGCTTTGTGATGGTGGCAGTCCCCGGCGTGAAAGCCAATCGTGCCGGCCAGTCGTCCTGCCTCGAAAATCCCGAAAACCCGACCCTCGTAGAAACTTCTGACGGGGTTCGAGGCGATGAAAAACTTGCTATCCTCAACCGAAAGGGTTGACTCGACCCACACCAACCAGACAGACAGTTCCTCGCGGTGCGTGTCGATCAGGCCAAACAGCTCTTCGGCGTCCTCGACGAGAAGGGATCTCAGGACCACTTCCCCTCCAGCCTGAAGCTCCACTACTTGCGAGATTTGGAGCGAGCCATATGGGTGCTGTTGCCGAAAAAGACGTCGGCCGATTCCATGATGGTCTCGGACAGGGTCGGGTGAGCGTGAATGGTCAGGGAGAGGTCTTCAGCCACCGCTGCCATCTCAACGGCCAGAGCTCCCTCGGCGATCATCTCGCCGGCTCCTGGTCCGACCAGACCCATCCCCAAAATCCGTTCCGTGCCCGGCTCGAGGATCAATTTGGTCAAACCCTCGGGGCGGCCCAGGGTGAGCGCCCTGCCACTGGCCCCCCAGGGGAACCGGGCCACTTCAACTTCGATGCCGCGCTCTTTGGCCTCGGCTTCAGAAAGACCGCACCAGGCCAGTTCCGGGTCGGTGAACACCACGGCCGGGATGGCCTGGGGCTCGAATCGGGCCTTGCTGCCGTTGATCACCTCCGCAGCCAGGCGACCCTGATGACTGGCTCGATGGGCTAACATCGGTTGACCCGAGACATCCCCGATAGCAAAAATGTTGTTGACCGAGGTGCGGCCCTGATTGTCGGTAGGGATGAAGCCATGCTGATCGGTCTCAAGGCCCAGCTTCTCCAGACCGATGTTGGCCGAATTGGGGCGCCGCCCGACAGCCACCAGCACGCGGTCGAAGATCTCCTCACGCTCAGGCTCCATCGTTACTTTGAGTCCCCGCAAAGTCTCCACAATCTCGACCACTTTGGTGTTGAGAAGAACTTCGTGAAAGCGGTCTTTGACGCGCTTGGCCAACACCTTGACCAGGTCTCTGTCGGCGCCGGGGAGGAGTCCGTCTTGCATCTCAACCACGGTCACCTCGCTTCCCAGCGACGAATAGACGGTGCCAAGCTCAAGCCCGATGTAACCCCCGCCCACCACCAGCAGACGGCCCGGCACCTCCTGCAGGGCAAGAGCCCCGGTAGAGTCCATCACGAGCTCAGAATCGAGCCGGAGAGGGGGAGGGATGATAGGGCTCGATCCGGTGGCGATGATAGCGTGCTCAAACGACACGGTATCGTCACCCACTTGCAAGGCTTGGGCGTCGAGGAAGCTGCCCGTCCCCTGCACAAACTGAACTTTGCGAGCTTTCCGAAGCTGGCCCAAACCTCCGGTCAGCTTGGCGACCACCTCGTCTTTCCAGGCCGCCAGTCTCTCGACATCGATCTTGGGGGCCTCAAAGGTCAAGCCAATCTCTTTAGCTTCTTCCGCCTCGGTCAAAACCTTGGCGGCATGAAGGAGAGCTTTAGAGGGGATACAGCCCCTGTATAAACAGACTCCGCCGGGGTTCTCGGCCTCGTCTACTAGGATTGTCTCAAGACCCAGGTCGGCGGCCATAAAAGCGGCAGCGTAACCTCCTGGACCTCCCCCCAGAACAGCCACTTGGGCTTGATGCTCTGCCATGATACCTACCCTTCAAAAGCTAACAGTGCGGGATTCTCCAGGGCCTGGCAAACCCAGCGCAAAAAGCGCGCTGCGTCAGCTCCGTCGATCAGTCGATGGTCGTAGCTCAGGCAAAGTGGCATCCGAAGCCGAGCCCGGAACTTACCGTCTGAGAAGACCGGTTCCATCTCGGCGCGGGAAACACCCACGATAGCCACCTCGGGAGGGTTGACGATGGGAGTGAAGGCGTTTCCGCCGATGCCTCCCAGATTGGTTATGGTGATACAGGCACCTTGCAGGTCGTCGGGTGTGACTTTCCGGTTGCGTGCCTTCTCGGCCATCTGATTGAGGGAGCGGGCCAGATCGACCACATTCTTATCGCCAACCTTCTTGATGACGGGCACCAGTAAGCCACGCTCGGTGTCGACTGCGACTCCCACGTTGTAGAAGTCTTTGTAGACGATCTCCTCTTGGGTCATATCGATAGAGGCGTTGAAGTTGGGAAACTTCTTCAAAGCCGAAGCGAGCACTTTGAGCAGGATAGCCGTCACGGTGATTTTGGCCTCGGGGTCGCCGTAGCTCTGGTTGAGCTGTTTGCGCATCGCCTCGAGATCGGTGATATCGGCTTTGTCGAACTGAGTCACCTGGGGAATGGTGGACCAGGCCAGATGCATCTGCTCGGCTGTCTTGCGACGGATTCCCGTCATCTTCTCCCGGCGCGCCTCGCCCCATCGGCTGAAGTCGGGCAAAGGAGGTGCCACCACGGTAGCCGCGCTAGCGGCAGGAGCCGAGGGAGCGGAACGAGGACCCTTCAAGAGGGTTTTGGCATAGCTCTTGACATCTTCTTGGGAGATGCGACCACCAGGACCCGAGCCGGGCACCTGATTGATATCCACCCCGATTTCACGAGCCAGGCGTCGCGTCGAAGGGGCAGCCGGCGCCAATCGTCGTGGGGCGCTCGAGGCGCCGTTGCTGGCTGGCGTCTTGACGGTCGGGGCTACAGCCACCACCGTGGCAGGCTCGGCTACCTTCTCGGGCTCGGGGGCTTGATCTGTCGGTTGCGGCTCTTTCTTCGTGGCCGGCTCTGGCTCCGGTTCTTTTTCCTGGGCCTCGGGTTGCGGGGAATCGCCCCCCTCAGCTTGGGCCTCGACTGGTTCTAGCCGGAGAATGACCTGCCCTATGGAAGCCGATTCACCCGCCGAAACCAACACTTCCTTGACCACCCCGGCCGCATCCGAAGGTACCTCGATGGTGGCTTTGTCGGTCTCGATCTCGAGCACCGGAGTGTCGTTGTCGATTGTGTCTCCTACCGAGACCAGCACGTCGAGAATATCGGCGGTCTCGATATTCTCCCCCAGCTCCGGCAGCTTGAATTCCTTTGCCATGATTGCCTCCTAGGCGTACATCGGGTCGAGTTTGTCAGAAGAGATATCAAGGTCTCTCATCGCCTGATCGACCACCTCGGTCTCGATGTCTCCCTGCCGAGCCAGACCCACCAGGGTGGCCAACACAATAAAGCGGGAGTCGACTTCGAAGTGGTCTCTCAGGGCTTCGCGGGTTTCACTGCGGCCGAAGCCATCGGTCCCCAAACTGAGCATGGTGTTCGTCACCCAGGGACGAATCGAGTCGGGTAGCGCTTTCACGTAGTCGCTGGCCGCCACGATGACACTGACATCGTCTTCGAGTTCCTCGGTGACATAAGCGATACGGGGTTCACTGGTAGGATGGAGCATATTCCAGCGGTCGCAATCTAAGGCGTCTCTCCGAAGCTCCTTATAGGAGGTCACGCTGTAGACCTCGGTCGAGATGCCGTAGGTCTCCTCTAGCAACTCCTGAGCCTCCAGCACTTCGCAGAGAATAGAGCCGCTGCCCAGCAGTTTGGCGTGCAGTTCGGCCTCCTCCAGGTTGCTACCGCGGAAGCAATACATCCCTTTAATGATGCCTTCCTCGACCCCTTCGGGCATAGGAGGCTGGACGTAGTTCTCATTATGAACCGTGACGTAGTAGAAGATGTCTTGATTATCGACATACATTCGCTTGACACCGTCTTTGAGGATAACGGCCAACTCGTAGGCGAAAGCGGGGTCGTATGTCATCAGGTTGGGAACGGGGTAGGCCAGCAAATGGCTCTGACCGTCTTGGTGCTGCAGCCCCTCACCGTTGAGGGTCGTGCGGCCCGAAGTGGCCCCTAGCATAAAGCCTTTGCAACGGCTGTCGGCCGCGGCCCAAACCAGGTCGCCGATCCGTTGCATTCCGAACATGGAGTAGAAGATAAAGAAAGGGACGGTCGGAATGCCGTGAGTGGCGTAAGCGGTTCCGGCCGCGATGAAGCTCGACATGGAACCGGCCTCGGTGATCCCTTCCTCGAGGATCTGACCCGACTTGGTCTCTTTGTAGTAGAGCAAGCTATCGGAGTCGACCGGGTCGTAAAGTTGACCCACACTGGAATAGATGCCCACCTGGCGGAAGAGAGCTTCCATCCCGAAGGTTCTGGCCTCGTCGGGCACGATCGGCACAGCGTATTTTCCGCTCACCTTATCTTTGAGCAGTCGGGCCAAAATCCGCACGAAGGCCATCGTGGTCGAGATTTCGCGATTGCCCGAGCCCTCCACGAATTCGTTGAAGACTTTGTCGTCGAACATCTCAAAAGGTTGGCAGTCCACCGTTCGCTTAGGCAGGCTTCCACCCAGGGCCTGGCGGCGCTCTTTGAGATAAATCATCTCCTGGCTGTCTTCGGGGGGCCGATAGAAGGGAGCCTTAGCCACATCTTCATCGGAAATCGGAATTCCGAAACGGGTGCGGAAGACGCTCAGTTCATCTTCGTTGAGCTTTTTCTGCTGGTGGGTGATGTTGCGGCCCTCGCCAGCTTCTCCCAGGCCGTAGCCCTTGATGGTCTTGGCCAGAATGACGGTGGGCTTGCCTTCGGCTCGCACGGCCCGGTCGAAGGCGGCATAGACCTTTTCAGGGTCGTGGCCTCCTCGTCGCATCTTGTGGAGTTGCTCGTCAGACAGGTGCTTGACCAGGTCGGTAAGACGCGGGTCGGACCCGAAAAAGTGCTCACGGATATAGGCCCCGTCTTCGACGATATATTTCTGATATTCTCCGTCGACCACCTCATCGGCCCTCTTGATCAGAACGCCGTCATGGTCGCGGGCGTAGAGGTCGTCCCAATCGGAGCCCCAAATCACTTTGATGACGTTCCAGCCGGCGCCTCGGAAAGCGGCCTCCAGCTCCTGGATGATCTTCCCGTTACCGCGAACCGGTCCGTCCAGGCGCTGCAGATTGCAGTTGATGACAAAAATCAGGTTGTCCAGCTTCTCTCGAGCGGCCAGGGTGATGGAGCCGAGACACTCGGGCTCATCGATTTCGCCGTCTCCCAGGAAGGCCCAAACTTTGCGGTCGTTTGGCTCGACCAAGCCACGGTTGGCTAAATACTTGTTGAAGCGGGCCTGGTAGATGGCCATGATCGGACCCAGTCCCATCGAGACGGTGGGGAACTCCCAGAAGTCTTCCATCAACCAGGGATGAGGGTAAGAACTCAGCCCTCCTTCCGGTCGCAGCTCTCTTCGAAAATTCTCGAGGTGCTCTTCTGTAAGACGACCCTCCAGGAAGGCTCGGGCATAGATGCCGGGGGAGGCGTGACCCTGGAAGTAGATCATGTCGCCGATACCACTCTCATCCTTGCCGCGGAAGAAGTGATTGAAGGCGACCTCATAGAGAGTGGCGGCCGAAGCGTAGGTGGAGATGTGACCGCCCAAACCGCTATTGTTCTGGTTGGCTCGCACCACCATAGCCATGGCGTTCCAGCGAATAATACTCTTGATGCGCCGCTCGATCTCGCGACTACCCGGGTAGGGAGGCTGCTGTTCTGGCGGGATACTATTCATGTAAGGCGTGTTGGCGGTGAAAGGGAAACTGACGCCGTGCTTCTGAGCGTGAGCCTGCAGTTCGGCCATCAGCTCGATCACGCGCCCGGTGCCGCCGTTGGCCAAAACATAATCGAGTGAGTCCAGCCACTCGCGAGTTTCTAAGGCCTCAATCTCTGGATCGCGGTTCTTCTTTTTATCTTGATCGTCGATGAGAGCTTTGGTTGTGTCCATATTCGCGTCTCCATTCCTCTGCGCGGCAGGATTCCTCGCGCCCGGCTTGCTTCGTTGCCAACATTAAAGATCCTCGATGGAGGGCCGGCTTTGATTTGTTACAATCACAGGCTATAATCCTGGGGTGAGTCCCTCTGTCCGTCACGCTCTAAAGTGGGGCCTGGCTTTGATGCTAGCCTGGGATGGATTCTACTTGCTTCACGCTCTAGCCAACCAAGAAGACGGTCGTTCTGTTCCCACCCCATCTCCCCCACCGGCTGTGTTGGTATTGATCGATAGCGACCTGGACCTGGGCCTGCTCGAGGACGGCCAGCCGCGCCGTGGCAGCCTGAGGTTTCGAAACGCTGGTCAGGTGCCTCTGATCCTCGATCGGGTCGAGTCGAGCTGTGGCTGCACCGCCGGAGAACTTTCCACCAAACGTCTCTCTCCCGGCCAGGAGTCGTCTCTGGAGGTCACCTACGACCCTCGCCTCCGCCACGGACCCTTCGAAGAGGCTATCGAGCTCTTCTCCAACGCGGTCGGCTCGCCTCACCAATTTTTCGTGCGAGGCGAGGTGAAAGGTTTCATCTTACGAGAACCGGCGGTCTTGTTTTTCGATCGGCCAAAGACTCAGACCGTCAAGCTGACCACCCCTCGCTCCGATTTTTCCTTTCAGGTCCGAGAGATTCAGGTTCCGCCAGGAGTTGAGGTGGGCCCACCCGAGAAACTCCCCGACGGCTTTGCTTTTCCGGTCAGCTGGACCGGCCAACAAACCGAAAGCCAGGGGTCCGTCCACTTTTTGACCGACCGCGAAGAAGCTCCCTGGGTCCCACTAGGAGTCTATCTTGGCCCGCAGTGACCTGATTTTAACCTCCGCCTTCCTGGTGGTTCTCTCTTTGACCCTGGGACTGGCTCAACACTGGCTGGGAGGGGAGCCCGCCAATCTCTTCGACAAGCCAGGTGCCCAACTTCGGGCGATCAGCCTGGTCGAGCTTGAAAGGCTGCTTCAGAAGGGTGTTGTTCTGGTGGACGCTCGCTCGGAGCAAAAGTTTCAAGCGGGTCACATTCCGGGAGCCCTCAACCTACCGGCCACCGCCCCCGCCAAGACCTTCAGGCGTCCCAAAACAACTCCTATTGTTGTTTACTGTGACGGCCCCGACTGCCAGGCCGCCGAAACGATGGCTTTGAAGCTTCTGGCCGAGGGCTACTCTGACGTCTCCGTCTTGCCTGAAGGCTGGCTTGGATGGCAAGCACATTCTCAAAATTCCGTCATCCTCCCACGGTAGGACGGAGACTCCCCCTGCCAGGCCCACCTGGTGCAAGTTAACTTGCACCAGGTGGCGCCTACACTTGCCCCCCCCAACCAGGCCAGCCCGGTTCAAGTCAACTTGCGGCGAGGCGGCACTTACACTTGCACCCCCCCGCCCAGGCCAGCCCGGTTCAGGTTAACTTGTAGGCCAGGCCGGGTCACCACCCCGTTTCAACCGGAAGGAGCAGGCCAGACTGCGCCGCCGGAGCAGGCTGGGCCGGGCCGCCACCTGTTTCAAC
>CAYRFU010000228.1:0-11952 GCA_964423525.1 uncultured Burkholderiales bacterium
CGGTGGCTACGACCATCTGGCCGGGGAGCCGGCCCTGAGACTTCAGCCAGCGGGCTAGGACCAGCATGATCTGGTCGCCGTCGACGGCCTCTCCCTGGGCGTCGACAGCCAGGCATCGATCGGCGTCACCGTCAAAGGCGAGGCCGAAATGAGCTTTCTGCTCGGTGACGGCCCGGGTCAGCGCCGATAGGTCCGTGGAGCCGCAACGGACGTTAATGAAGGCTCCGTCCGGTTGGTCGCTCAGGGAGACAACTTCGGCGCCTAACCGGGAGAAGACTTTCTTGGCGTGACCACAGGCGGCCCCATGGGCGCAATCGAGGACGATCTTGAGACCGGTCAACGTGGCCGGAGCGGCTTCAGTCAGAAAGTCGTGATACAGTTGGTCGAGGTCGGTGGTCTCGATCACTTTGCCAACTTCTTCTCCCACCGGCCTGGGGAGTTCTCCGGCTTTTCGAATGAGCTGCTCGAGCCCTCGACACTGGTCGTCATCGAGTTTGTATCCGTCCGAGCGGAAAAGCTTGATGCCGTTATCTTGGATGGGATTGTGGCTAGCCGATAAGACGGCACCCCCCTGGCATTCGAGATGGCGCACCAGGAAAGCCACTCCGGGAGTCGGCAAAAGTCCGGCCAGATAGACATCTGAGCCCGAAGAGGTCAGGCCGGCAACGTAGGCCGATTCTAGCATAGAGCCACTCAGACGTGAGTCTCGTCCGACCACGACTACCGGTCGGGCTCGCTCTTGGCGCAGATAGTAGCCGTGGGCCCGCCCGATAGCGAAAATCATCTCCGGAGTCAGGTCCTGGTTGGCCACTCCGCGAACGCCGTCAGTTCCGAAAAGCTTGCTCATGGGGCGGCCCGTTCGCTCCTTTAGCCCCCGGCCCCTGGCGTGGCCCCGACCTCAGTGGGAACGGCTAGTTTCTCAGGTCGAAGGATGACGGTGACCTTTCGGTCGCTCAACAAGGTCACCCCTTTGGGACTCTGAAGCTTCACCTCTTCGGCGGTCTCTGTGGTGGGGGCGCCGAGGTTTTTCTCCTCGGTGTAGATTCCTGAGGGGGCGGAGGATTCATCGGCCACCCGGACTGTCACTGTTTGGGGTTGACTCACGACTGCCATCTTGTAGCCGCTGGGCGTCTCGTAGTTGATATTGTTGAGAAAGACGGGAAGCCCCATAATGACTCCCTCGGCGTCGATCGGCACCGTAGCCAACACCTCCTTGGGGACGACCCGGACCTGATAGTTGGTGCCACGCACAGCGGTGCCACCTCTAGTGACAGGGGTCAAGCCCACCACGTCGGCGCTAAAAGTTCGACTCTGGCCATCGAGCAGCAAGCGTCCTCGGACCCGTTCTACCTCACTAACTAGAGCCTCGGGGCCTTGAATTCTTGCCCCCTCGGGCTCGACGGTCACTTTGCCCACCGACATCCCGTCGGCAGGCTTGCCCCCCACCTCAACCGACACGGGAACTTCCTTCGCCGTGAGAGGGGAGATCTTGACGTTTACGGAGCGCGGTTCATGGTCGACTAGGCGCACATCCGGAGGGTAGAGGACCTTGACCTCCGGCCAGTGGCTCCCGGCCGCCATTTCACCCAGATCGACATAAGCTCTGACTAGCCCTTCGCGAAGCTGGCCAACCACCCGGCTTTCGCCTTCGAGAGTGACATCGACAGTCTCGGCCGAGTATTCATAAGGGATCAGTTTGGGGGAGTTGCCTTGACGCTCGAGCGGGAGGGTCAGGGTAATCTGGGCTAGCACTTCGCGCCCTCCCCCGCCGGTGGTGACCCGCACGTAAGCCCACAAAACGATAGCGATGACCAGCGCCAGGACTCTGAGACCAAAATTCTCTTTCATGACTTGGCCTCAGTGACGAGATACTTGCTGAGCTGCTTCTTGATTTCGCCTTCGTCAACCAGGGGGCGGGAAAAGTTTCCGTCGTGAGCCAGACGGACCTCCCCAGATTCTTCCGAGACCACCAGCACGACGCAGTCAGACTGCTCTGAGACCCCCAGGGCGGCGCGGTGGCGAGTCCCGAACTTGGGGTCGATGTTCTGGACAGAAAGGCTCAGAGTGCATCCCGCGGCAATGAGGCGAGTCCCGCGAATGATCACGGCACCGTCGTGGAGGGGGGTCTTGGGATGAAACATCGAGATCAAGAGCTTGCCCGAAACCAGCCCCTCGATCCTCTGGCCCGTCTCGATGAAATCCTCCAGCCCCGCTTCCCTTTCCAGAACGACCAGGGCCCCGTAGCGTAAGGTGGCCAACGTTGAGGCCGCGTGGGCCAGGTCTTCCAGTAAGACAGCCAGTTCCTGACGGTCCATGCGGGAAAGGTTGGAGGCTGGGAGCATGCCTTGTTGACCGAGTCGCATCAGGGCTCGACGGAGTTCTGGCTGGAACACGATCGGCACCAGCACGGCCAGAGACACAAGAAACCAGTTGAGCAGCCAGGTGAGAGTCTGGAGTCGACCAGCGTGAGCTACCAGCAGCAAAAGGAGAATGACTCCTACACCTTGGATGATCTGGACAGCCCGGGTCCGTTGGATAGCTAGTAGCACAAAGTAGAGACAAAGGGCCACCAAGAGAACATCGAAAAAATCGGTGATCTCGACTTCGTTGAGAAACTGTTGTAGAAATTCCAAGACTGGCTTAGTCCCCTGCTACTGATTTACCGCCGAACCTGCACCTTCCCTCTTTACAAAAAGGGCTGTGGTAGGTATCATTACGACTTGTGAAACGGGTTTCATACCCTGGACTTATGGAGGTGGGAAGTTTCCCAGCTTTATCTGCCGCCCGAGCGCTGACAGGTCAGCAGCGGTGGCTTTTAGAAAGGAGCACGCTGTGAAAGCTCTGGGCTGTCACATCGTGGCGGAACTGTCGCATTGCGACGCCGAAATTATCACCGACCTCGACTTGGTGAGAGATTCTATGGTCCGCGCGGCCGAATTGGCCAAAGCGGAGGTCAGAGAGGTGGCCTTTCACCGCTTCATTCCTCACGGCGTAAGTGGAGTGGTCGTCATCTCGGAGTCTCATTTATCGATCCACACCTGGCCGGAACTGGGCTATGCTGCGGTAGACATCTACACTTGCGGCAATACGGCCGACCCCTGGCTGGCCCTTCGCTATTTGGCTGAACAGTTTCAGAGCCAGTCGATTACGGCCTCGGTGATCGAGCGGGGCTCGCTGACGGCCACAGGGGCCTTTTCCCACAACGTGACCCCTCCCGAGGAGGACGTCAGCCGTGCTGCCAAAAGCGCCTGATCGCTTGAACTCGTGGGTGTATGAAAGAGTCGGGCCGGCCACTCTTAACGCCTATGGCATCACTCGCAGCCTCTACCGCGGCCAATCGGAGTATCAGTCCATCGAGGTGGTAGAAAATCCTGAGCACGGCAAGCTGCTTCTGCTCGATGACGAGTTGCAATCGGCCTCAGGGGACGAGTTTATTTATCACGAGACGCTGGTGCACCCGGCCCTTTTATGTCATCCAAATCCCCGGCGGGTGGCTATCCTTGGGGGCGGGGAAGGCGGAACTCTTCGAGAAGTTCTCCGACACTCCAGCGTCGAGCGAGTCACCATGATCGACCTCGATCGGGAGGTGGTCAAAGTGTGCCGGCGCCTTTTGCCAGAGCAATCCGATGGAGCCTTCGAGGACCCACGGGCCGAGTTGGTCTTCGGTGATGCGAAAGCCTGGATCGAACAATCTCAAGAAGCGCTAGACGTGGTGATCAGCGATCTCACCGAACCCAAGATTACCGAAATCTCAACCTCTCTCTTCTCGGTTTCCTTTTTCAAGACGATCCGGCGTCGCTTGGGCCCGGAAGGGATCTTTTCGCTTCAGGCCTCTCACGGCAATCCGGGGCAGACGGAGCGACATCAGGCCATCCGGGCCAATTTGGAGGAAGTTTTTTCTCAGGTGACCACTTTGCTGGCCGCTATCCCGTCTTTCGGCTGTAATTGGTGTTTTGCCACCGCCTCAGAGAGCCTGAGTCCCGCCCTGTTGACGCCCGAGGAGGTGGAGAGAGGGCTGGCTCTACGAGGGGTAGGAGGTTTGAGATTTTATGACGACCAGACACACCGTCGTCTTCTTTCTCTGCCTCGCTACTTTCGCCGAGAAGTTCTGAGCTCATGATTCGCGTAGGGGTGATATCAGGGAAGGAAATCTTTACCTCGACGTTGGTGGAAATGCTCAACGCTCGAGCCGATGTCGAAGCCGAGTTCGTGACGATTTTCGAGACCGATCTGGCTTCGGCGGCGCCCTACGACGTGGTGATCGACCGCCTCAGTCATTGCTTGGAGTATTACCAGGCCTATCTCAAGCAAGCGGCTCTTAAGGGCACCTACGTTATCAACAACCCTTTTCGCTTCTTGTGTGACGACAAGTTTTTTAACTATGCCCTGGCCGAGAGTATCGGCGTCTCCATTCCAAAAACGATTCTTCTTCCCTCACGAGAGTATGACGAGAGGGTGCTCGAACCGGAGGACCTGCACAATCTTGGCTTTCCTCTGAATTGGGATTCGATCGTCGAACGAGTCGGCTTTCCGGCGATTTTCAAGCCCTACGATGGCTACGGGTGGCGAGAGGTTCACCGCGTCGACGATCTGGAGGAACTGTTAGCTCTCTACAACGAGTCGATGATGGACGTGATGATGCTTCAGGAGTTTATCGACTTTGAACACTACGTTCGCTGCTTTGTGGTAGGCAAGAAATATGTCCTGCCCACCCATTACGACCCGCTCGAGCGTCAGTATATCGTTGACCACGAGCATCTGACCCCGGAGCTGGGTCAACGGATCGTGACCGATTGTATTAAGATTTGCCGCTGTCTCGGCTACGATATCAACACGGTAGAGTTTGCCATTCGCGACGGTGTGCCCTACGCCATCGACTTTATGAATCCGGTGCCAGAAGCCAAGCCCGAGGTGATCACCCCGCTCTATTTCAGTTGGCTGATCGAGAAGGTTTGCGACTTTGTGGAAGAGGTGGGTCAAGCCGGTAAGGGAAGCCCGTTCTACCTATCCGAGCCGCCCAGCCTGGTTGTTAGTTAAGGACTCGTCTTCTATTTTTTGACGGGTCCTAGAACCGGCTCTTCGACCAGAGTGGATGGAACCGGTTCAGGAGCCCGAACCCCGCGGGTAACGATGGTGGTTCCGTGGGCTTGGTAGGCTAGTCGCAAGCGAGCATCGTGAACCTGATCGTCAATCAGCACCAAGCCGTCGCAAGACAGCTCGGTCAACTGTTCAGAAAGAAGGGTGCCGGGATGGACTTCCCAGCGTTCAGGCTCGCCGTTGACAACCAGTTCGACACGCATCGCTTTCTGATTCTAACTTGCTTGAGCTAGAAGGGTCAAGGCTCTTCGCACTAGCACGCCGCTCATCCGGCGGCGATAATCGGCGCTGGCCCGAAAGTCGAGAATCGGTTCGACGTTCTCCGTGAGAATCGCTTCCGTCCTTTCGATCACATCTTTCTCGAGGGCTTTCTCTTTGAGGGCCTCCTCAGCTGGGGGAACTCGCCGTGGAGTGCGGGTGACAGCGCCGATAGCTACCCGAGCTTCGCGGCAGCATCTCCCCTCAAACTCGATATAGACGGCCAGATTCACCAGGGATTGTTCGACGGGTGCGGCTGAGAGTTTGACGAAAACCCCGCGGGCATTTGCGGGAGTCTTGGGAATTCTTACCTCGGTTAGGATTCCGTCGCCGACGGCCGTGGTCCGGTAGTCCAGGAAGAATTCCTCAATGGGGATCACTCTTTCTCCCTCTTCGGCAAAGACGATCGCTTGAGCATCGAGGGCGAGCAGGGCTGGAGGGGTGTCGGCGAACGGTCCTGCGCCAGCCAGGTTTCCGCCCAGAGTGGCAGCGTTGCGAACCGGGGAGGGCCAGCCTTCGCAGCTTGAGCGGGACAGGAGCCCGGCCGCCAACGAGGCCGCCTCGGGACTGATGGAGAGCTGCTGCATGGTGGCCGTGGCTCCGATCTGGATCGAGTCACCGAGGTCTCGAATCTGATTCAGGCCGAGACGATTGATATCGATCAGGCAGCGGACACCAGGAGGGGGATCGGAAACGACATCGGTCCCGCCAGCGATGATAATGGCGGCCTCTCCATACTCCGCTTTCTTTTGGAGCGCGTCCTCGAGGGTTTCGGGAAAATAGACTTCTTCAAGATCTCTAAGCAAACAGATTTCTCCTTCTTCTGATGACATTACCATTGCCACCGCCAACTTCCCTGCTAGAGCCGCTCCGGCAGGAGGTCGACCTGTCCTCCAGAAACACGCCCTCAAACGCCGAGGGGATGCTTTGATGGAAACGCTACTGCAAGAATTTGCCCGAACTTTTGGATGGTCCCTGGTGGCAGCCCTCTGCATGGGCTTCGGGACTGGTTTGGCCATCAAGCTCTTCGATGCTCTCACGCCGGGCGTCAACGAGATGGAGGAGCTCAAGAAGGGGAATATGGCCGTGGCCCTGGTTTTGGCCTCGGTAGTCCTGGCCGTGGGTTTTGTCATCGGCATGGCTCTCCATAACCCGATTTAGTCGTGCTCCAAGTCCACAGACTCGCGGTGCTGCGAGATAACTATTGCTTCCTGTTGGAAGACCCCGATCAGGGCCGAGCGGTGGTCGTCGACCCTCCGGTAGTGGAGCCCGTGGTCGAGCGGCTCCATTCCTTGCAGTTGACCCTCAAAGCGATTTGGATCACTCATCACCACCACGATCACACCGGGGGGATCGACGGATTGATGAAGCAGTATGGCCCCCTCCCGGTTTTTGCGTCCCGTCACGATCAGGGACGGATCCCCCACCAAAGCGAGCAGCTTGAAGAGGGAGACGAACTCGATTTTGCTGGCGAGAAAGCCCGAGTTCTTTTTGTTCCCGGTCACTCCAGCGGGCATATTGCCTTTTATTTTCCTTCCAGCCATAACGTTTTTTCAGGTGACGTGGTCTTCGGCGCGAGTTGCGGCAAGATCTTCGAAGGAACTCCGGCCCAGATGTATGAGTCGGTTCAAAAGATCGCCAATCTCCCCGAGGCGACCCGTATCTGGTGCGGTCATGAATACACCCTCGGAAATCTTCGTTTCGCTTCCCAGGTCGAGCCTGATAACGACGACCTTTCCCAACGTCTGGCCACGGTCTCTACTCCCACTGTGCCGCTGAATGTCGGATCGGAACGGCGGACCAATCCGTTCATGCGACTCGACTCGTCAGCTGTTCAATCCTTCACTGGCAAACAAGAGCCCGTCGAGGTTTTCGCTCGCCTTCGGCAATTGAAAGACCAGGGATGACGGCTCGCCGTCGGGGCGCTTACGCTGTCATCGAAAGGGACGGCGAGGTGGCTGTCGTGAGAAGAGCCAACGGCTATTTGATGCTCCCCGGTGGGGGGCTTGAAGCTGGCGAGACGGTGTTTGAAGGCCTCCATCGAGAGGTTTGGGAGGAGTGTGGTTTTGGGGTGGAGGTCTTAGAGTCGTTGGGCCAAGCCGATGAAGATGTGACCTTGGCCGACGGACGCGTCCTGTTAAAGAGGAGCGCCTTTTATCGAGTTCGTCCGATTTCCCCTCGACCCGAGGGCCAGGCGGAGTTCCTTCTGCTCTGACTTGTCCCTCAGCAGGCGGTCAAGAGTCTCCCTGAGAAAACTCAGGCCGCTCCCGTCGCCAGAGCTTTCAAGCTACCGACTCACACCACAGCCGCGTCTAAGAACGAATAGCCGCCTAAAACCAAACCTTCATCCATGGAGGTGTCCTTGGTGCGCAGTAGGTAGCCTCGGGCTTCGTTGAAGAGGGGTTCGCCGGAAGCCTCAGGCCAGAGAGCCAGACCGAAGAAGCCCATCTCGGTGAAGCAGTCGCAAGCGATAGCCTCATTATCAACCAGGCGCACCGAGGGGAAGGCTGGTTGGCGAATCTTCTCCATCAAAATGTAGGCGTGCTCTTGGGCGCCCCGGATCGAGTTCAGCTGGGTCAGCATCTCTGCTCCGAAGAAATTGTTGCCGCCCCCTTCCCGATGGGGCTTGAGCACCCATCGGTCGGGGTCTTGGCGAGCAAGCTCTCGAGCCTCCCCGCGAACGCCTTCGAACTCGATCTCCTCACCAAGATTGGCAAAGGCGACACTGGCTTTGAGCAGCCGATCGGCCTGGTCTCGAGTGACAAACCGCTCTAGCTCGGAACGCTTAGAAAGCTCGAGCTGAATTCGCTTGGTGTTGGCCAGTTGGGTGCGAGCCGAAGGAACGGAAACAGCCTGGCTCGCTTCGATCAGGCGGCGGGCTTTCCAGGCATTTTGGTTGGAATAGTGATGAGGATCATAGCCGCTACGAAAGTAGGCGATGGCGACCCGCGTCTCACCGAAATAGAGGGCTCCGTCTCGTAGGCTGCCTTGTTGACCGAGCTCTTCCAGAGTGGTCCTGGCGGTGGGAATTTCGTAGAGTTGCTCGAGCCGAACCTGAGCGATGCGCTGACCGAAGGCGTTGACCTCGCCGTTGGGAACCAGAAAGAGGATCACACCGGGGTCTCCCAGAGCTGCGTAACCTTGAGCCAGGGCCCAGCTCAAACCTTCACCGGCGTCGTTTTGGACCAGTCCCTGGCTGAGTTCGCTGTGACGGTAGAGAAACTTGTGCATCTGATAGACGCGGGCCGAGGCTTCGCCGAGAGCTGAAGCCATCAAGTTCATCTCGACCTGTTTGGGCCCCACTCGATGGCCGTCCAGGCTGGGCATGCAGTCATTGCGATTCAGGTAAAGACAGGGCTTGCCGGACTGCTCTTCGGAAAGGGCTGCGAACAGATTGGCGATGAAGGGATCGGCCTCCTTGGCCTGAGCCAGTTTCTCTTGAAGAAACTGTGTGTCTTGAGCGACCCGATGATAGAGCCGGTTGTAGAGGCGGGTGATGGCCCGGTTTGCCTCCACGAAGAAAGGGTCGGCCCGCCAGGGCACTAGAGACAAAGGTAGATGAGTGACTCCGCCAGAGGGAGTATAGCGGACCGCTCCGTGGGCGACCGCGAATTCCGCAGCTTCCAGAGCCAGGTTCTTCGCCTGCTCAAGCTCTTGTTGGTGACGCTCAGCCGTGATCGGCATAAGATTCCTCTTCCTTTCCAGCCTCCCGGGCCGGGAGTTACGCCTCTGACAGACGAACACCTTCTCTCAGCCATCGGCGTCGGAGCGACCGGCTGCAGATGGCGTTTTCTGGTGAAATAGAAAGGGTCCGGCACTGCGGACAAGGCGGCGAGCCTGTACCTGAACCTGCTAAGGCAGGCGGGCGCACCTCTGGCCCGACATCCATTAGGACTCCGCCTCGGAGGGCGGCACTCAACACCGGCGTCGGAGTAATGCTCCCTAGGTAGAAACGTTGGCTCAGTACTAGCGCCCGAGCAACACCAGAGCCGCAGGAACCGGACTCCTGGGCATCATATCACGGTCTTGACTCCGTGACAAGAACTTGCTAATATGACCAAACTTTCGAACACGAGCTATCCAGCTCTCTACAGGTTAGGAGATAAGAGTGGCAAACACGAAAAACGCCAAGAAAATGATCCGGGTCAACGAGCGCCGACGTCAGCGTAACCAGGCTGTCCGCAGTTCGATCAAGACCGCCTTCAAGAACGCCGCCAAGGCCCTCGAGACGGGTGAGGGTGCCCCTGAGGCCGCTCAAGCAGCCATCTCGGCCATCGACCGAGCCGTCTCCAAAGGCGTGGTGCACCGCAACACCGCGGCTCGCAAAAAGTCTCGCCTGATGAAAAAGGTCAACTCCCTCAGCTAGGGAAACGACCCCACCGCTCGAAGTTCGAAAGCCGCCGCGAGGCGGTTTTTTTGATGTTTTATCGACGATTCGGAAAAAGACTTGGCGACCTCGTGGGGGCCAGCCTGGGATTGCTGATTCTGGCCCCGGTCCTCCTGGGCCTAGCTTGCTTGATAGGCCGTAAGTTGGGCTCACCCGTTCTTTTTCGCCAACCTAGACTGGGTAAAGACGGCCAGGTTTTTGAGCTGGTCAAGTTCCGTTCCATGACCGACGAGACCGATTCGGAGGGGAATCTATTGCCCGATGAGGTGCGCGTGACTCCTTTCGGACAGAAGCTTCGAAGCTCCAGTCTCGACGAGCTACCCGAACTTTGGAACGTGCTTCGGGGCGAGATGAGCCTGGTCGGGCCTCGTCCGCTATTGGTCCGTTACCGCGAGCGCTACACTCCCTTTCAGTATCGGCGCCACGAAGTGTTGCCCGGTATCACGGGGCTCGCTCAGGTTAAAGGCCGCAACGCTCTCAGCTGGGAAGAGAAGTTTCGCTTTGACGTGGATTATGTCGACCGGTTGAGTCTGACTCTCGATCTGAAAATTTTGTGGCTCACCGTCTTTCAGGTGTTGAGTCGGCAGGGCGTCTCCCAGGAAGGACACGCCACCATGGAAGAATTCCAGGGCGGCTCAGAACCCGGTAGGGACGTCGACGAAGTCGGTTGAGACCCCGAAGCGTTCTTCTAGAACGGGCATTAAAGCCCGCACTCCCCACGTCTCGGTAGCGTAGTGGCCGCCCAGGATGACATTCAAGCCAGCCTCTCGAGCGGCGTGATACAGGGGATGCGAGGCTTCGCCGGTCAGAAACAGGTCCACCTTTTGAGCGACAGCCTGGTCAACCATAGAAAGGCTGCCACCGCCTGAACTGACGGCCACTTTCTCAATGGTTTCTTTGCCAAAGGGGAGCAAGCGAGTCTGACCACCCAGCAAGGTGTCGATCTGCAAAGCGATCGTCTTACGGTCTTGGGGGGAACAGCTCGCCATCCAGCCAACCGGAGGAAAGGCTTCACCCATATCCCAGCCGAGGTGATGGATCAGTTGGGCATTGTTTCCGTAGTCAGGATGGTAGTCGAGCGGGAGATGAGAGCAATAGAGACCGATCTTTCGCTCGATCAAAAAGCCTATTGAGGCCCTGGCCGCTCCGGTGATTCGAGACAGCGACGGCCAGAACAGACCGTGGTGCACCACCAAGAGTTGGCAGTCCTCCAGAAGTTCAAAGGTTTGCTGGCAGGCGTCAACACAGAATCCGATTTTCTCGACTTCTTCTGGCCCCTCCACTTGAAGTCCGTTGGAGCTGTAACGGTCTGGGATCTCGTCGGTGGCTAGAAGTTGGTCCAAAAAGGAAACGATAGAGCTGGCTTTGGCCATCAGACGTCCCCCAGAGCGGCGGCCACTTGAGCTGCCAAGAAAGCGTTCTGGAGGAGCAGGGCTCGGTTGGCCTCCAGGGTGCGGCCTCCGCTGACTCGAGCCAAATGGTCAAGCAAAAAAGGCGTGAGGGATTTGCCGTGGGCCCTCTCCGACTCCGCTCTGGCCAGGCCGTCTCGGAGCCATTCATCGACCTGCTTGAGGGGAAGGGCATATTCGCCGGGGACCGGCTGGGCCACCACCAGGCCGCGACTCAACACTTGAAGAGAAAGACGATGGGCTCGGGCCGCTTGCTCCGGAGTCTCGACCCGGAATCCGATGTCGATGGAACGTCCTTCGGTATAAAATTGGGGGAAGGTGTCGGTCTGATAGAGGGCCAGAGGGACACCTAGAGTTTCGAGCGCCTCCACGGTCGCGGGGATATCGATTACCGACTTGACCCCAGAGCAGATCGAAAGGCAGCGAGTGCGAGCTAGTTGGCCCAGGTCGGCTGAAAAATCCGGGCGTCGGTTCCAGTTGAGATGGATCCCTCCTCCCCCGCCGGTGGCTAACACTTCGATGCCGACGTGCTCTGCCGCTGCTAGCGTAGCCGAGACGGTGGTTGCGCCGCCCTTCTTGGTGGCCAGAACGGCCGGCAGGTCGCCTACACCGACCTTGGCCAGGTCTTGGCGCTGACACAGCTCCTCCAGGCGCTTTTCGTCGAAACCGAAGTGGACCCGCCCTTGGTCGACCCAGACCACCGCCGGGGTGGCTCCTCCTCGCTGGACCTGGGCTCCCACCTCGAGAGCGACTTCATAGTTGATGGGTCGGGGCAGACCTTGAGCCCAAACAGAGGACTCG
>CAYRFU010000229.1:0-11756 GCA_964423525.1 uncultured Burkholderiales bacterium
ACTCGATAAACGAGTTGTCCCTCAGGAGTTGTGATGGATAGATGGAACCGCGATGCATCCCCCATACAGGGTCCGGCGTTTCTGATCCCGTTCGGTACCTCTTTCAGCAGCAGTGTGTTTTTGAAACCATGATCCTTTCGATCGATTCTCGGGACGCGACGCCGTTTTTGCGCTTGAGTCGATGCTGGGGCTGGGCTCAGACAAAGTGGAACCGCTCCGGTTGACCCCCGTGCAGATCAAAGCGATCCACCGCTATCTTTCGAACCTTCCCGACCAGCGATGGACGCTGAGCGGTTTGGGGCAAAGTTTGGAAGGGCCCGAGCTGGAGGGGGCTCCCGAGGCGGCCCAAGACCTGAACGCCTTTAAGTTCAAGACCTGCGCCGATCGCAGAGGCCAGATGCGAGAACTCTATCTCGACTTCAACAACGAATGCCGCAGCGAGGACGGGTTCCTCGACCGGCAGTTGGTGTTTCATCGCCTTTTCGAGATGGCCGGGGTTTTTTATAACGAGAATAGTGGGGAGGTCTTTAAGCACTGGCAACACCGGAACTTGAGCCAGTTTGCTCGCAATTACGCTCGCCTGAAAGGGCGCCTCTTGCCCGATCTGTACGAACTCGTCATGGCCGCCAGAGGATGCGTAGACCACAACTACGCCTACGAACTTTACGATTTAGCCACCTTCTACCCCTGGACCGAGGGCGACGATGGGCTTCCCTCGATGCGAATCGATGCCAACAACATCCAAAACCTTCGCTTTAAGCATCTGATTTTTCAGCGCAAATATCCGCGTTTGCGCGAGCGGATGATGTCGATGCCTTCAAGACAGGGGGAAAGGCGTCCCGGCGAATGGGCTGAGCGTTTCAAAAGCGCTGCTATCTGCTCTTATCCCCCCGAGGATATCGTGATTGAAGACTACGGGCGTTATCTTCAGAAGAAGAGTATGACCGTCATGTCTGAGGAGAAGACTCGAGTGGAGCCCTTTAGCACTAGTCTTCTCGATGGGGTCGATATGCGAACCACGCTGAGAAACTGGGCTGACGGTCAGAGGATCTACGTCCGTGAGGTCCAGAAGGCTCGAGGGGGGTCAGGCTCGGTGGTGATCATCTTCGACGAGGATAAGACCGATCGGCAGTTTCCCTGGAAAATGACCTGGCACGGTGAGCACAGCCAGGAGTCAGACATGGCCTTTTACGCTACCGATCGGACCAACAAGATCGTCGGTCCAGGTATTGCTCGTTGCGAGTACGGAGGGCTGATGTTGACCTACCCTCCGCGGAGGTTGATGGATGTGTGGACGGATCCCTATTATCGTCCCACCGCCAAAACCAAGGCAGAGATTTTGCTCTTCGCCGCTCTTGACTATTGCGTCGAGAAGCACGTCGTCTACGTAGCCGCCACTCCTCCCCGGACCGTTTTTCGAACCTTGGCTGGGCGGCTGGGGAAGAAGATCGTTTATCTTCCCATCGGTCAGCTTTCTCCCATCAGCCTGAAGAAGATTCGGGTCTTTCACGTCCTCAGTGGTCACGACTTGAGAGACATCGCCAAGGACTACATCTGGTAGTTTAAAAAGGCCAGGGAGGAACTTCCTCCCTGGCACAGGTTCAGAGTCTTGAGATCTGGAGCAAGTAGCTCTCAAGCTTGGCCCGAGCGTTGGGCTGCGGGCGCAGTTTTAGCCGACCCATAAAGCCCTCGTCATTGCGCACGATCCACTCCACCTCGGCTTCCATCTTGACCAGGTATCCGTGGTGGACCAGGATTTGGGCTTCGAGGAGCTCCCCCCTTTGGAGTTGTTTGGTCGTGCTGACCAGAGCGGTGTCGGGGCTCATCTGCCTGGTCATGACTCGAAAAGAGTCCTGGCTGACAGGGCGCTGGAGGACGATCATCAAGATCCGATTAAGGGTGGTCATCGGAGCCGGGGCGACCGGCTTTTGAGTGAGTTCCGGAGTCTGTTTTTTTCTAAAGCGGGCGAACGGATTCAGGACATTCGCGAGCGTGGTTGCCACGTTGGGCATAAGGGCACAGTCCTTTCTGTTTTATGTCATGCGGATTCCTGGGGACAATGGGTTTGCAGAAGTCGACCCCACAAATAGTGGAGCCTGACGAAAGCGCGACTTGGGATATTTTCCTCTTTGTAGAGGGCGGCTAAGCCGCTCTCTACTAGTCGCGCGATCTGTTGCGAGTCGAGAGAACACTCTCTTAGAATGGCGAAGCTGGCTGCGGTCAGCCCCGCCGCGGCAGTTCGAAACCGGTCTGCCAAAGCTTGGAGTTGGGGAAAAGGGTCCTCGAGTTCGAGGTTGGGGTTTTGTCGCCTGAGCCGAAGGTGCCCTCGCGCCAGGGTGAAGACGTGAGAGTAAGTCAGGAAGCGAATTTCCGAGTGGTCGAGGCGTTCGAGTCTCTGATGAAAAATGACCGTGGGGTGAGGGCTTAAGGAGCCGTCAAGCCAGAAGAGATCGCCTTCTTCTTGCACTTTGATCTGGAGAGGGCCCACCTTCAAGAGACGGGCCGCCTCTAACAGGCTCTCGGTGACCCGCGAGCTTCGGCAAGCCGGGAAGGCTCCTCGTAGGCGACGCTCAAAGGTCGGGCAGCGGTCTGGAATGGCGCTGTTTAAACCTTTGAGTAACTTCTTTTCGACGGGGTTGCAGAACACCTCAACTACAGCGGCGGGGGAGGCGGGAGCTCCCACTTTTCTCTGAATGGTCTCGGCCTCTCGCCGAGAATGGGAGGCCAGGGTGGAAAGGGTTCTCAAGACCGGGAAGAGGTAACGATGGACGGGGGGTAGATCGAGCCTCGTCTGTGTTTTCAGACGAGGTTGGGGTGGCAGCAGCGTGGTGGCCATCAAGTCTCCTCGGATGATTTTCGGGTTACGATCCCTCGGATCGCGGGCAATTACCACCTTAACAGTTACACTGGTTTATTTCTGTGAGCTAGATCGCAATTTGAATCCTGGTCAAGCCGGATTTGTCGGCTTAGACGGGAATGACCCTTGTATGGATAAAGAGATAGTCAAAGGGATCATCGAGCACATGAACGAGGACCACATGGATGCGATGCAGCTCATTTTGGAGCATCGACATCAGGTTTGTAGTGAGCAAGTTGAGATGGTCGAGGTCGACGAATCCGGTTACACCCTCGAGGTTCCTGGGGGAGAACGCTTCCGAGTGATCTTCCCAGAAGCCGCCACCGATTCGGGAAAGGTACGAAAAATGCTCATACAACAAGTCAACCAGGCCCGGAAGGCGCTAGCATGAAGACGTTGACGAAAACCTCTGACGCTCTCCGCAAAGAAGTCAGGACGTTGGGAGAACTTCTCGGTCAGGTGCTGGCCGAACTCGACGGCCCCGACAAGCTGGCCAGCGAAGAGCGGATTAGAAAGTTGGCTAAAGCCAGGCGTGCTGGTGATGAAGAGGCTGAACAAGCGTTGATAGAGGCTATTCAGCAACTGAATACGGAAGATGCCTTTACCATTTGTCGGGCCTTTACCATCTTTTTCGACCTGGCCAATCTGGCCGAAGACCGTCACCGGGTTCGAGTTTTGCGAGAACGGGAGAGAGAAGGCGGGGATAAACCGCGCTCCGAGTCGATTCGTCAGGTGGTGCTCAGTCTGGCCGAATCGGGAAAGACAGCTGATGAAATTCGGGAACTCCTGGCGGGTCTGACTATCGAACCGGTTTTCACTGCTCACCCCACCGAAGCTAAGCGGAGAGCGGTCCGCGGTAAGCTCCGAACGATCCGCGAGATTCTGGCCGAACTCGACCTGCCCGATCGGCTGCCGCGAGAGAAAGAGCGAGCTCGACAGGCCCTGCTGGCTGAAATGCGTTCGCTCTGGGAGACCGATCTATTGCGACCCAGAAAGCCCAAAGTTCTCGAGGAAGTCGCCCGCGGGCTGTATTTTCTTCGCACTCTTTGGGAGGTCGTGCCTTATCTGTATCACGATCTCGAGGGAGCTTTGTCGGAGGCCTATCCCGGCCAGACTTTTGAATTGCCCACCTTTCTGACGTTCGGTTCCTGGATGGGAGGGGACCGGGACGGCAACCCGTTCGTCACCTCTCTGGTCACCCTCAAGAGTCTCGAGTTGTTGCGCCGAGAGGCGCTGCGTATGCACCTCGGGGCCTGCCGTGCCCTGCTCCACGATCTGACCCAGTCTTCGGTGCGAGTGTCCTTTTCGCCCGAACTGGTGGAGGCCCTGGAGAAGGCCGAGGCTCGATATCCCGCTTTAGAAGAGAGAATGGAACTCGTTTCGAGCGAAGAAGTCTATCGCCGCTGGCTCAAGATGGTGGAGTGGCGCCTGGAGCAAGCTATCGATCGGTCCCCTGGAGGGTATCAGCGAGTCGCTCGTCTCCAACAAGACCTGGATCTTCTCCGCTCGAGCATTTTGAGCCATCGACCGGGGGGACATCTTGAGATGGCCCTGCGAGACTGGTTGATTCAACTCAACGTTTTCGGGCTCCACTTCGCTCGTCTGGATTTACGTCAACATTCTGGGGTCTATCTGGCTATGGCTACTGAGATTCTGGCTCGCTGTGGACTGTGCAAAGACTTTTCCCAACTCTCCGAAGAAGACAAGATTCAACTTCTCAACTCTGTCTTGGAGGAGAAACTCGAGATTCCCCAGAGTGGTTGGAGTGACCAGACCCGGGAGGGTCTGGCTACCCTCGGGGTGGTGGAGCGCTGGGCCCAAGAGTTCGGCCAGGAGGTGTTGGGGGCTCACGTGGTCAGCATGACTCACCACGTGAGTGATATGTTGACCCTTCTCTGGCTCCAACGCGTGGCTGGTCCAGCCCTCGCTCAACCTCTGGTTCCGTTGCTTGAGACCATCGACGATCTCCAGAGAGGTCCCGAGATTCTTGAGGCCTTTCTTTCCAATCCTCACTACGCCCGCTATCTCGAAAAGCAGGGCAACGTCCAATATGTCATGGTGGGCTATTCCGATAGCACCAAAGACGGTGGCTACCTGGCCGCCAACTGGTGGCTCTTTCAATCTCAGGAACGCCTCAGCGAAGTGGCCGCCAAGCACGGAGTCAAAATGATTCTTTTCCACGGCCGTGGAGGGGCTCTTGGCCGCGGCGGTGGGCCGGCCGCTCGCAGCATTTTGAGTCTGCCTCCGGAAGTAGCCAGGGCAGGATTGCGGGTCACCGAGCAGGGCGAGGTGCTCTCAGAACGCTACGATGACCCTCAGGTCGCTTATCGTCACCTCGAGCAGCTGACCTGGGCGATGATCCGGGTCCGCTCCGAAGCCACTCAGCGTCCCAAAGCTCATTGGGTTGAAGCGGCCAACCGGATGGCTCAAAATTCCCTGGAGGTTTATCGCGAGCTGTTGGAGCAGCCCGACTTCGTAGCCTATTTCCGCCGGGCTACACCGGTGGAGGGGATAGAACAGCTGCAGCTAGGTTCTCGCCCCGCCCGCCGGAAAGGGGAGCCGAGCTTGGAGTCTTTAAGAGCGATTCCCTGGGTGTTCGCTTGGACTCAGAGTCGGGTCATTTTGCCCGCCTGGTATGGCCTCGGGAGCGCCTTCGCTCAAGAGTCTGACGAGCTCCTACGGGAACTTTACCAGAATTGGAGGTTCTTCCAAGCCACGGTGAACAACGCGGTGCTGGCCATGGCCAAAGCCGATATGGATATCGGTCGGCACTATGCCGCCCGGGCCGACCTCCCGGTCATTTGGGAGCGGATCGAGAAGGAATATGCCGTGAGTCGCGAGGCCCTCTTGAGGGTCACCGGCTGCGACGAGCTGTTGGCCGACATCCCCTGGCTACAACGCTCGATTCAGATCCGTAACCCCTACGTGGACCCCCTCAATTTTGTTCAGCTAGAGGCCTTTCGTCGCTGGGAGGACGGTCAGCCCGAGGCTGTGGCTTTGACCCGCTTGACTATTCAGGGGGTGGCCTCCGGCTTGAGGACGACCGGGTGAACCTGGTCTTTCTTCACGGCAACGGGGGGGGAGGGCACCGTTTCTCTCGCCTGAAGCCGTGGGTTCCCCAGGGGGTTGGGTTTTTGGCTCCCACTCTCCCCGGCTTTGGGTGTCGCCCACTGCCCTCGGGCTGGGGTCTCGACCAGTTGGCAGACCACCTGATCGAGGTCGTTGACCCTCTCCCCAGGCCGACCGTTCTTTTGGCTCACGGAATCGGAGGCTCGCTGGCTCTTCAGGCTCTCCAGCAGAGGACTGATTGGGTCGACGGAGTGATCTTTCATGCTCCTGTCGGGGCTGCGCTCCGCCATCGCCTCTTTCCCAAGTTGATGCGACTGCCGGGAATGTGTGAGGTGGGTCGATGGTGTTTCTCGACCCCGCTGTTGCGCGGATTTTGGACCCGCGCCCTTTTTCATCATGAACCTCCACCCGATTTCCTCAAGACGTTCTTTCTCGACTATCAAGATTGTGAGGCTTTCGGGTTGATGTTTCGGGAGTTGACAGCGGACTGGTTTGAGGCGTTAGAACCAGTGGATTTGCCTTCCATCCTTCTGTGGGGTGATCGAGAACGGGTGCTGGGAAGCACCCAGGCCGATGAGTTTCGTCCTTTATTGCCCCAGGCTCGCCTCCGCCTTATTTACGGGTGGGACCATTTCCCCATGGTGGAGCAACCTCGCGACTATTTGGAAGAGGTTTTGCGTCTGGCCAGGCAGCTCGTATGATCCCTTTGGGTAGTGGTCGGTCGGCGGCCGCCGGCTGTGGCAACAAAGCCCGTCTGTTAGATGAGGCCGCGCTCTTGGGTCTGCCCGTGCCGTTCGGTTGGGTGGTGCCCGACCGGCAAGAACCTCGGCTCCGGTTGCGGGGGAGTTACGCCGTTCGCTCGGCCTTCTCACAGGAAGACGGAGCCGATCAGAGCCTGGCGGGGCATTTCATGACCTTGCTGAAGGTGTCGGCGGATGACCTTTCGACGGCCGTTGAGCAGATCCGAAAGAGCTCTCACGCCGTCCGCAAAGACGTCTTGATCATGGCCCAAATCCAGCCTCGGCGAGCGGGTGTGGCTTTCACGGAGGCGGCCTTCGAAGATGACTTGGTCGAGTGGGTGGACGGGCTGGCAGACCGACTGGTTTCGGGTCAGGCGGCTGGTGAGTCGCTTGAGCTGCCCAAGTTGCGCTTCGGGGAAGACCTCCAGGCTGGCTGGCGAGGTCGGCTCCAGTCCCTGTTGGCCGGGGTGAGACGGGAGTTCGGAGAAGGCGATTGGGATATTGAGTGGGCTGACGACGGCCGGGTCTGTTGGCTGATTCAGTTGCGCCCGATCACCCGAGCGTGTCGTCGAAACGAAGCTTTCACCGTAGCCAACCACAAAGAGATTCTGCCTGACCCACCTTCTCGGCTCATGGCCAGTGTGATCCGCGAGGCCTCGGGCCAGCTGTTCGCATTTTATCGCAGCTTCGAGCCTGATCTGGGCCAGGGGCGCCAGGTGATCGAACTGTTCGAAGGGCGTCCTCTTCTCAACCTCTCTCTCTTCTGTGATATGATGCGACGGTGGGGCTTGCCGACCACCCTCGTGACCGACAACATCGGAGGAGAAAGTCTCGAGTCCTTCCCGCTTCGTCCCGTCCGAATTTGGGCTCGAGCTACCGTCCATGCCAGTCAACTGCTGGCCCAAAGTCACGCCGTCGAGCGGGCCCAGACCAAGATGAGCGAATGGAGTCGGCCCGTGCCCTCGGGGCGAGAGGCGGCCGACGATCTGGTTCGCACCTACGCCGAACTGGTTTGGGAGATGTTCTCCCTGACTTCGGCTATGAGCGGGCCCATGGTCGTTTTGGCCAAAACCGGCTGTCTTGCAGGCTTCTTGGGTCATCATGAGACGATCTCAACGACCCTCTACAGAGACTTGACACAGCTGCGTCAAAGCGTGGCCGACAAACCGGAGTGGGGCAGGCCACTGCGTCTCGGAAAGGCTCCCGACGACCCTGACTTCCACAAACTTGTGGACGCCTTTTTTGAGCGTCATGGCCATCGAGGAGTCTACGAGAGTGACGTGGCCCGACCCCGCTACCACGAGCAGCCCGAAGTGCTCTTCAAGCTGCTGGCTTCCCCATCGACGGGCTCTTCCGGGCACCGCCCTCGGCTCGATTGGCGTCACCGCCTCTTGCGACCTCTGTGGGTGCGCTTGAGGCCGGTCTTGGCCGCCAGAGAAAAGCTTCGCTACGAAGCCATGCGTCGTTTCGACCGGATCAGGCAGGAGCTGTTGGCGGTACCCTGTCCAGGCGGGTCGATTTTTGATTTGAGCGTCGAGGAGGTCCGGCGCTTGGAGGCCCCATTCTCTGCCGATTTCTGGACCGAGCGCAGCCAGCTGCTGGCTCGGGAGAGGCAAAGGCCTCTACCCGATCTGGTGTATCGCTTTGATCCCCCTGAGTTTCAGGCTCATGGCAACGACCTCAGCGGACGGGGCTTGACAGAAGGCGAGGTTGAGGGGAAGGCCTGGGTGTTGACGGAACCTGGCACCGAGTTACCTGAGGGCTTCCTCAGCCGGGAGACGATTCTGGTCGCTCCTTCTGTCGATGCCGGCTGGATCGGAGCGTTCGGTTTAGTGGCGGGGGTCGTTGTCGAAACAGGGGGGGAGCTCTCCCACGGCTCCATCATTCTGCGAGAGGTGGGGTTGCCCGCCATCACCAACGTTAGCGGACTGATGAGCGCTCTTAAGACAGGAGACCGTATCCGAATGACCGCCGACCGCGGTCGGATCGAAAAACTCGAGGAGGTAACAGGGTGAAAGTCGTTCTTCCTGGGGGATCGGGTTTCTTGGGACAGTCCCTAGCGGGTTATCTCGAGAACCAGGGCTATGATCTGGTTATCCTCACCCGAACACCGAGGCCCGGTCGTTTCCGTCAAGTTGCCTGGGACGGTCGAACGGTGGGGGAGTGGTGCCAGGAACTCGAGGGGGCTACAGCCGTTATCAATTTCACCGGCAAGAGCGTGAATTGCCGATATACCCCCGAGAATCGCCGAGAGATTGTGGCCTCGCGGGTCGATTCGGTGCGAGTCGTTGGGGAGGCTATCAAGCTTTGCGACCAGCCTCCGCCCATTTTTCTTCAGTCTGGCTCGTTGGCTATCTATGGAGATAGCTCGGTCGAACTCGATGAGTCCGGCCCCCTGGGGAGCGGGTTCTCGGCTGAGGTCTGCCGGCGCTGGGAAGAGGCGTTCTTCGGGCTTGAGCTAGTCGGGACACGCCAAGCGATGTTTCGCATCGGTTTCGTCCTGGGCCAAGAAGGCGGAGCCTTAGCTATGCTGGCCGGCCTGACCAGAGCCTTTCTGGGTGGGACGGTGGGCCAGGGAAGGCAATGGATCAGTTGGATTCATATCGACGACTTCAACCGCATTCTTAGGCAGGCCGTCGAGCAGCCCTGGGAGGGAATCTATAACGTCACCGGACCGACGCCCGTGACCAATGCCAAGTTTATGGCTACGTTACGACAGGTTCTCAAGCGCCCCTGGACGCCCCCCGCTCCCGCTCCTTTTGTGAGGTTGGGCTCCTGGCTTCTCGGCACCGAGGCCGAATTGGCTCTCACCGGGCGTCGCTGTCTGCCCGCTCGAGTGTTGGAGGAAAGCTATCAGTTCCAGTATTGGGAACTCGAACGGGCTCTGGCCGACATCTTCCAGTCGGGTCCTTAAACAGACGATCAATCTTCAGGGCGCTCGCCGGCTGGCGCCATCTTGACGATCTTGGGGTCGAAACGAGCGACGATGTCCACCAGGTCTTGCTGCTCGCTCATCACCTGGTGGATGTCTTTGTAGACTCCTGGGACTTCATCGAGACCCGCAGAAAGCAGGGTGATTCCGCGATTTTTCAGCTCTTTCTGGACCTCGGCCCAGTCGAAGAGCTTCTTCGCCTTCTTGCGGGACATCACCCGGCCAGCTCCATGAGAGGCAGACTTGAGAGACTCGACCTCTCCGCGACCTCGAACGACAAAAGCGGGGGAAGCCATGGAGCCCGGAATGACCCCCAGGACACCCGCCCCGGCAGGGGTCGCTCCTTTGCGGTGAACCACGACCTCCTGACCTCCGTGGGTCTCTTTCCAAGCAAAATTGTGGTGATTCTCGACCATCGCGAGAACGTTGCAACCCAGGGCCCGCACTATCTCTCGGTGGATCACCTCGTGGTTAGCGGCTGCGTAGTGACCCATCAGCTCCATGGCAGCCCAATACTCCTGTCCCGTTTCGTCGTCGAGGTCTAGCCAGGCCAGATTCTTAAGGTCTCTGGGCAGATGGGGATGCATCGACTGGGCCAGCTTCGAATAGTAGCTGGCCACAGCCGCTCCCGTTCCTCGACTTCCGCTATGGGAGAGAAAGGCCAGGTAGCTCCCGGGCTTGAGCCCCAGGTCAGGCTCTGTCAAGGTGACCACGCCGTATTCCACGAAATGGTTCCCGCTACCGCTGGTGCCTAGCTGGGACCAGGCTTTCTGGCGGAGTTCTTGAGTGACCGGACTCACTTTCCAGTCGCGGTCCATCACTTCGTGGTCGCGCGGCTTTTTGAAGCGGGCACCGATGCCGAAAGACGTCTCTTCTTCGAGAGCCTCGACCAATCGACTCTTCTCCGTTTCTAAAGCCACGAGCGGGATGTCGGTCACGCTCAAGCGCATACGACACGCGATGTCTACTCCTACGGCATAAGGGATGACCGAGTTTTCGGTGGCCAGCACTCCCCCGATAGGAAGTCCGTAACCAAGGTGAGCGTCCGGCATCAAAGCGCCAGCCACCGCCACGGGCAGACGACAGGCCGCCCTTAGCTGGGCCACCGCCTGGTCCTCAAGATCCTCGCCCCACTGACGCCAGGGGGCTGGCTCCTCACGTTCCTGAAATCCTGAGAGGTTGCCTGAACTGACGGCTTTGGCAAGACGGCCCAAAACCTCGTGGTCGGCGAACTCGTCCGGAGTCTTGAGCAGAGACTTGATGGTGGCTCGCATCTCTTTCTTCTTGACTCCCTGGGCGGCCAAGTCTCGGAGGGCCTGGTGGGCGAGTTGAGTGGGATAGCCGCGGGGAATCCCGAGCTTTTGGATCTCTTGAGCTTTCATAATGGTGCCAATATTCGTTGTTTCTTTTGGGGCTCCTTTGAAAACCGCGTCTCCCGCCCATGTTACATCATGAGCGTTTTCTGGCCGGGTTGGGCTGTTATGCTCAGGCGGCCAGTCTCTCTCGCAAGTGTTAAAGGAGAGAGCGATGCAGACAGTTCTTGCGACGGCGGCTAGGCCGGCTGCCTACCCCAATACGAATAGTCATCCCACCTGGAGCCCGGATAGCCAGACGGTGGTCGCCGAAGTTGGCTCTGATACCTTTATCGTTTCGCGTGAGAAAGCCTCTGAGCGAGACAGTCTAGGACCTCAACCGACCTGGATTAACTATCCAGACTGGAGTCCCGATGGAGAAAGGATTGCCTTTTCTGTCTTCGCCCATCGACCCGATGGAGAGGAGAAGACCTGGAACGTTTACACTTGTCAGCCCCGATGGAACGAATTTCGAGTTTCTGGTTTCGGATGCCAAAGAACCGAAGTGGAATCCCCAGTGGTTCCCACTTCCGAGCTTTGGACGGTCGACCCTGAAACCGGGGCGGAGAAGCGCCTGACGAGTTTCCCCGGTCGGGTCTATGACGCAGCTTGGTCACCCGACGATAACAAGATCGCCTTCGTTTTGAACCTGGAGAGATCGACTGGGGGAAGCCTCGGGACAGCCGATACAGCCTCCATATCCACGAATTTCGAACCGAATAGAAAAAAGCCCGCCTTTCGGCGGGCATTCTTCAGCAGATTGGATCGTCTGTAGGTCGAAAGTGGCTTACTGGTATCCTCCGCCG
>CAYRFU010000230.1:0-11672 GCA_964423525.1 uncultured Burkholderiales bacterium
GGCCTCTTCGAGACGTCTCATGGGAGCTGCGGCTTGGGGTGAACGGGGGTCGCTCCAGACGACCTGGCGAGTCTGGCTAAAAAACCTGAGAAGACCCTGAAAGTCGTTGTAGGAACCGTTGGCGTAACGACTGCTGAGGCGCTCCAGAGCCCTCAGCCGAAAGACCGCTTGGGTTCCGAGTCTGCCCTCAGCTGCTTGAGCTGCTGCCTGGGCGGCCCGAGAGACGTCAAGAGCGGCCCGGCGCTCGCTGGCGAGAACGGGGCTCAAGAGCAAAAGGATGACAAGCCAGCTCAGTCGTTTCATCAGGGCAGTTGGACTCCGGCCTCCTCAAGACTGTTTCGCTGAAGTTCGAAGAGTCGCTCCAGACCCTTCCAGCCGACATCGATCATCGAATTCAGTTGGTCTCGAGTGAAGGTCATCTCCTCAGCCGTGCCTTGAATCTCTACCAGCTTGCCGGCCGAAGTCATGACCAAATTCAAGTCAACATCAGCCGAGGAGTCCTCCTCGTAATCAAGATCGAGCAGCACGCTCTCTCCTTTGATGCCGAGACTCACGGCCGCCACCTGTTCACCTAAGGGCCACTTTTTCAGCTTTCCCTGGTCGCGGAGAAGAGCGCAGGCTTGGGCGAGCGCGACCCAGGCGCCAGTGATCGAAGCCGTTCGGGTCCCGGCGTCGGCAACCAGAACATCGCAGTCAAGCACCAGTTGACGTTGACCGAGTTTGGGAAGGTCGGTGACAGCCCTCAAGCTCCTCCCGATGAGCCTTTGGATCTCGTGGGTCCTTCCGTTGCTTCTATTGGTGTCTCGGCGGGTTCGATTGTGGGTCGAGCGAGGGAGCATCGAATACTCGGCTCGCACCCAACCTCGGTTTTGGTCGAGCAGCCAGGGGGGGACTCGGTCTTCCACGGTGGCTGCGCAAATGACCCGAGTGTTGCCGCTGATGGCCAGGATGGATCCTTCGGCGTAGGGAGCGATACCGGGTTCTAAAGCCCACTCCCGAAGCTGGTTGGGCGCTCGCCCGTTCGATCGTGTCATTAAACCTCCAGAAGCACGGTTTCCTCGGCCGTCTATGGCCTCCTTCCAAAGAAAAAAGGCGACCCACTGGGTCGCCTTTCTCGGGAGGCCTAAGGTTTACTGGAAGTTGCTAGGCAGTTCTTCGACGACGAGTTGCTCGTTGTTCATCGTCCAACGAATCAGGGAAGCCATACCTTCGCGAGGAGCTTGCCCAGCGGTCACCACGTCGACGCTTCTGACGTGCCAGCTCTGGTCATTCCCCTTGAGATAGAACTGGAGCACGAGGGGATGGATGTGTGAGTCGCCGCTCACTCCGAAGAAGCCAGCCTGGGCCACGTAGTCTCGTCCGACCTTGCGGAGAACTGGGTGGGAGACCATCCAGGTGTCCCAGCCCTCGGGCATCATATCGTCCTCAACGTGGAGCAGGCCGTCGTACGACTTTGCCTGCACGTAGAGGGCGAGGTCTTCTTTCACGTAAGACTCTTCCGGAATCACGTGAGCTTTGACCGGGCCACGATAGCGGTGTTCGCGGGAGCCCTTGAAGAACACCGAGCCCTGGGCCAGACGGTTACCGGCCCTTCGGGTTCCAGAGAGCGCCATCGCGGTCTGGTTGCGAAACTGGGCGAGACGGGAACCACGGTTCCAGACGATACGAGGCTGGAGTCGACCGTTGATGGCGGCACGTCCTGTTTCGAGCACCTGTGCCCGCGCTTCGAACCGGAGGGTCTGTTGGTTTCGCGCCCCCTGGAGTTGACTGCCTACCAGCGACCGCGGAATCCGGTGCCAGAGAGGTTGGGCGCCCTGGTTGAAGAAAATCATCTTGTTTTTGAAGCGTTGTCCGATCCCGCGACCTTCCAGGTGAAGGTTGGAGCGGACCACGCGGCCTTCGTTTTTGCCCCATTCAAATTCTTCGGCGCTGGCAACGCCGCCGGCCAACAAGAGGGCCAGAACGAGGGTTGTGATAAAGCTTTTTGTTTGCATGTGATTGCCTCCCGATCCTTGTCTTCTCTTCTATGTTATCTAAGAGACCTTAAGAAATTCTGAATAGGTTGTGAACTAGGTGTTAAACTTTTGTTACAACAGCCAATATTTGATCGTCGGTTAGGACTCTCTGGGAACTTTTTGCCAACATCAGCAACTCATCTACCAGGTCCTCTCGCGCCTTATACCCATTTTTCTCCAGCCAAAAGATCACATTGGACGCTCCCGCCATGGGCCCGATTTCGATCTGTTGGCGATACCCGAACCAGGAGGCCGGAACCCCCGAGTAGATGGCGTCGGCCAGGGCGGTGTCACCTTTGTTATCGGCTTTGATAATGGCGGCGGCGTGAACACCGGTGCCCGTTCTGAAAGCGTCTTCTCCCAGCACCGGGTAGTTCGGGAGAATTGGGCGGTCAAAGAGCCGGGAGCACTCCTCGGCAAAGTCTCTCAGGCCCTCGAGTGGGGGGTCCCAGGCGCCCAGCAATTTCAGGTTGACGAGAGCCAGGTCCGTGGCCGACTCCCCGTTCAAGCCAAAAAAGCTCGTGTGCAATCGATTGGCGCCAGAGAGGAGAGCCACCAAACCGTTGGGCTGGGCAAGACCTCGCTGATTTCCGCTTCGCCATTCCAGGGAAAGGTTGGAGCCCAGTAGGGTGAGACCCTCTCGGCAGAAACGAAGGAGGTTTCGGACACCATACTCGCTACAGGTGCCTTCCCGATCCCAGAGGATGATGCTGACCGCCCCACCTGTGACAGCCTTCTCGAGAAGTTCTGTGAGAATGGCCGGAGCCAGGGTCCCAACGTCCGGAATCTCGAGGGCCGACACTCCTGGCTTGACTTGGTCGGGTCGGCTCGCTACCACCTGGGGGGTTAGGGTCTCGGGATAGCGATCCCGCTCGTCTACCACGGCCAGGCTGACTCCGAGCTGAGTCAAACCTTCCAGAAAACGGGAGCGGTCTCTTTCCTCCAGTGGTTTTGGGAGCAACTCCAAGGTTCGGTCCACCAGTTGAGGCTGATCCCAGTCCAAAGCTGGCTGTTTCTGTTGGTTCCAGTCGTAAATCAAGTCGGTCACGCGAGACTCCTTTGGCGAAATTCAGGCCAGTAGGAGGGGATCTGGACTTCGCAGTAGCGGCTGATCTTGTGGACGTAGTCAGCAAGACTGTCCAATTTGACTTCGATGATTCCGTCTTGGTGAAGATTGTAAAGCAACAGTTCCATCGGGGTGTTGCCGACTCGTTCACCGATCCCTAACCCAGTCCCGTGAACTCGGTCGACTCCTGCCTTTAGGGCCGCCATGGTGTTGGGGACGGATAGGCCGCGGTCGCGGTGGCCGTGCCAGTCGATAGCGACTTCTTCCCCGGTCTGCTCAACAACTTTTCGCATAAACCTGACAAGTGCATCGACTCCTCGAGGGGTCGCGTGGCCAACCGTGTCGCACAAGCAGATGCGACGGGCTCCACACTCAATAGCGGTCTGATAGAGGCGCCGAAGGGTTTCGGGTTGAGAGCGAACGGTGTCTTCGGTCACATACATGACCTCTAGGCCCTGCTTGACGGCGTGGCTAACGGCTTTTTCCGTGATCCGCAAGAGGCGGTCAAGGTCCCACCCTTCAGCGTATTGACGGATCGGACTGCTGCCAATAAACAGGTCGGCCTCGAGCACTTTGCCCGTGCGCTGAGAAATTTCTACGATGGGGTCGATGTCGACCACCAGGGTGCGACCCGCGCAGCTAGGTTTGAGAGCAAGCTTCTGGTCAACGATCTCTTGCACAATGCGGGTGACGTCGGCAATCGCTCGCGGCCCGGCCCCAGGGAGTCCAACATCGGCTCCGTGAATGCCCACTTCCTCCATCAGATGAAGAATCTCCAACTTGGCCTCGATGGGCGGGTCGGTGACAGAAGGGCATTGAAGACCGTCCCGTAGGGTTTCATCTTGAAACTCGACTGCTTTCCTCAGATGCAGCAAAGCTGATTCTGGTTTATTCCAGTCGTACGGCACCGAGGCAGTTACTCTGCCAGGGCTCTTGCCTCCTCCCCGGGAAAAGGCGATCCCGACGAAAGGAGCGAGCATGGGTATCAAGTTGAGTAACGAGCGAATCCGCCGGGACATGTCGGAGTTAACCTCGGATTTGGTGGCTCTCTTCGAGGCCAAATATCCGAAGCTCTACAACTTCTTCAAGAATCTGCCAGAAGATGAGTTGATCGAGTTGATGATCGAGCTTTGCGATGTTTTCGATTTGTATCAAGAGTTGACGGCCGAAGTGGCCGCCATTTATAAGGAACACCGGATGTATAGCGGGTCTTTCGAAGACCGCGACTGGCCGGAGAACTAGGGGGAAGGCGATGTCACAATTTCACGTGTGTTTAGTCACTCATCCGAAACTAGAACAGGCTCGCGAGTTGGCCGGCCAGCTGGTCACCGAGCAGCTGGTGGCCTGCGTCAACCTGGTGCCGACCATCGAGTCTTATTACCGATGGGAGGGGAAAGTCGAACACGATCAGGAGGTTCTTCTGGTGATGAAAACCACCAACAGCCTGGTGGAGCGAGTCATCGCTCGGGTCGAGGCACTCCATCCCTATGACGTCCCCGAAGTTCTCTTCCTCGGTGTCGAGGCCGGAAACAAGGCTTACCTTGACTGGTTGCTAGCCTTAACCGTTAAATAAGTATATCTAACTATATCCAATAGGCTGGGTTCAGGGAACAAAGGCTTTTCGAGGCGGTATGTGAGCCTACTCCGGCAGGCCATCACCGACAGGCTTGCCAGGGAAGCTATAGACTAACCGCGGAAGGAGCTTTTGGATATGACTTATGTGATTACTGAGCCGTGTATCGGCGTTAAAGATGCCGCTTGTGTTGAGGTGTGTCCGGTCGACTGCATTCACACCAACGACGACGCTGAACAATACTACATCGACCCTGACGAATGCATCGATTGCGGGGCTTGCGTTCCGGTTTGCCCGGTAGAGGCCATCTTCGCCGATGACGACGTGCCCGAGGGTCAGGACAAATACCTCGAGATCAATAAAGATTTCTTCAACTAAGAAACATCTTGGTTCGCCCCCAGCCAGAGGCTGGGGGCTTTATTCAGGCTGCGGTCGGTGCCCGATGGCAACCAGGAAACCGACAGCGGGAGAGAAACCTCCAGAGATTGTGCGGCGGAAAACCCCCTTCATCTTGTTCTTGCTGGTCTCTTTGATGCTTCCTGTGGGGGCCGAGTCTGAGTTGGTTCTTCTCGAAGCGGAGAAAGTCCGGAAGGTGGGGACGGTGACGATCGCTGAGGGTAACGTGACCGTTGAGGTGGGGGGCATCCGACTCGACTGTCAAAGGCTAGAATACGACACGAGTAAGCGCCTTCTTCAGGCTGACCGGCAGTGTGTCTTCTACTGGGGCCAGAACTTTGCAGCTTCCGAACAGCTCATTTACGATCTAGAGAAGAACGAGGCTGTTATGACGGCGGCCGCTGGCAAGGGAGAAGACCTGGTCCATCAAAACCAGTTGGTGGAAAGCCCCCTCTTCTTTTGGGCCGATCGGCTGGTCTGGACCCCGGAAAAGGTGCTGCTCGACCAGGCCGTTGTGACCACCTGCGACAGCAATGCGGAAGACCTTCATTATTTCGTCGATTCAGAGCGTATCGAGGTCTTTCCCAAAGATAAGATGGTGGCCACCAATAGCAGCGTGGCCATCCACGGCCGACAGCTTTATACCGTTCCGACCTTGATCGTGCCGCTCAACGAGGAGCGCAAGACTCGCCAGACCTATTTTCCCTCAGCTGGTTACAACAACCTCGACGGACTTTTCTTACGCAACGGGTTCGACTACTTCTTCGATCAGGAGAACTACGGAACGCTCAATCTCGATGTTTACCAACGCAGCGGGTTGGGGGCGGGAATCGATCACTATTTTTCTTTGGGTGACCGCGGGGGCGGAAACATTTTCTACTACACCCAAAACGGTCAACAGAGCACCCGGAACCGAACCGAGCTTCGGGCCAACGCCAACTATAAATTCGATGAGACTTCGAACCTGGGTCTGGCCTACAACGCCAATCAGTTTGAACTTCCTGGCCTGATAGGTCCGCGCAACGAGTCAGCCGCGATCAACTTCAGTCGCTACAATGACCATAGCGCCATCGCTCTGGGGGCGAATTTTGCCCAGAGCGGGGACAATCGCAACTCCTCCTATCGATTTTTCTATAACATCGATCTCGATGACCGCTGGTCGGGATTGCTCAAAGCCGACCTCTCCCGTTCTAGCACCCGAATCACCGAGACCAATCGCTTTCACTACCTCGGCTCGTTGCGCCATCGCGGTGACCTGTTTGATGGTGAGCTAGCTTTTGAACGGTCGGGGGGTCAAAACACCTATTTTCTCAATCGCGAACCTGAGCTTCGCTTGACCAGCCATCAGCTTTTTCTTGGACCGGTCCCGATTCAGGTGGCTGGGAGCTTCGGGTCTCTCGAGGAAAGCCCGAGTCTTTTTCGTACTGAACGGTATCGTTTCGACTTTATGATCCCCGATCAGGTGATCGAAACGGGAGTGGGCAATTTCCACACTGGGGCCGGCATCCGCCAGAACCTTTACGGCAGCGGTCAGCAGCAGTATGTTTTGGGAGCCCGAGCCGGCTGGATGCAGAATTTTCTCGATCACGCCGTAGTACGTCTTGACTACAACTGGCAGAGGCCGGAGGGTTTCACCCCCTTTCAGCACGATGTGACCTTCAGCTATGAGACTCTGACAGGGGGGGTTGAGGTTTACGATGGCGAGTATTTTAGTCTTTCCGCCATGGCTGGATACGACGTGCTGCGAGAAGTCACTCAAGACGTCGTGACCCGCCTTGATTTCTCGCCCTGGGAAGGCTGGGAATTGACGGCTACCGCCAATCTGGATACCAATAACGGTCTATGGCGCCGGGTTGACTCGGGGGTGACGATGCAGCTCACCCCCGGGGTTTCTTTCACCCATTGGAGCGTCTACGACCTTTTCAACGGCCGTTTAACCTATCAGAACTTTGCCATCAACTATGAGGACCACGATTGGATCGCGAGCTTGGCCTATCGGGGGGTTCAAAATGAGATCTTCTTCCAGATGTCGCTCAAAGCTTTTCCCGTGAGCCCGCTCAAGATCGGTCCCGACCCGGGTCAGCCCATTCTTCCCCAGAACATCGGCAACGCTTTCGTTCGCTGAGGGCTACTCTCCGGTGACGGCCGTCTTGACGAAGTTGGCGAACTGATAGCCGTGGTCGACGACGGCCCCAAAAGCCTTGATGCCTCCTTCGGCCACCCGGACTCCCTGACCGAAGGCCTCTTTCACCGCAGTCGGGTAGGCAGCCCGAACCCCCAGAACCGAGGCGTTTCTGTCGCCCGCATCTCGGCGAGCATTTTGAGCGGCTTCTTCAGTTTCAGGGAAGGAGACTTTGTCGCCCAGACCCGCCAGGCCGTTTTCACCTCGATTGATAATTTGCCCGATCGGTCCCGCGATAGTGCCCCAGGCTCCGGCTAAAAGTGCGAAGGGAACCGCGTGGGGGGAGGCCAGTCATCGTGGCGAGAGCGAAAGCTGCCAGGCCGATTGCGGACCCATCGTTCATCGCGGCCGTGCCGAATTTTCCCGCCATCTCGGCTTTGTAGCCGGTGACGCCTAAGCCCTTCACGAGCGGGTCCAGGGCCAGGTGGGGCAGTCGATAAGCAGTCCCGACTACGCCACCGGTCAGACGAACGGCGTCACCGAACCCCTTCAGGGCTTTGTCGACAAACTTGCTACGAAGAGGGCAACGGGGAGCAGGGGATGGACTGGAATTGACGGCTTGCATGATTTCCTTCCGCTTCCGTCGTAGTGAAGAACAATGCGAAGAGCCCCAAATAGCCGAGTTGGGCTCACTTTGGTGGAAACCCTGGTCACCCTGACCGTGGTCGGCGTGCTCCTTCTGCTCGGGTCGGTCTCCGTGCGGGGAAGCACCAGAGCCGCCGACAGTCGTTCGGTAGCTCTTATGCTCCAGGCCGAGTTGAAAGCGGCTCGCTCCCTGGCCAGGTCAGAGCAAAGACCGATCTCCGTTCGCTTTCCCAGCAACGGAGGAGCTTCTTCGCACAGTTCCTGGATTTATCTTGAGGCTGGTCAGGTCAACCCGGCCATCGTCCGCCGAACGGCTCTTTCTGGGCCAGACTCCCCGGTCTGCGTCTTCGTCGGTCACGGGGGTCTTGACGGCGGGGGGGTCAACGGCATCGACCGCCCCGCTTCCCACGACTTCTCCTTCTCCGACTGGGACCTGAGCAATAACTCCGATCCGGCTTTGGTTACCTGGGAAGCCGTGTGGGGTTACTGAAAGCGGCCCGGGCCGATCTGGCGGCAGGCCCTCGCTTACGCGGGCTTGGAGGACGCCAGGGCGAAGCTGAACCACGACTTAAAATTTCCACCTGGCGGAGCCAAAGGGCAGGAAACCTTCACCTATTCCGAGGACGTGAGCGATTTTGACGGTAGACTGGTGGGAGAGTATACCGTCACCCTCGACTTGACCTTCCGCCACGAACCCTATCGTCTCGTGACCATCCACTCCACCGGGCGAATCGGCGGGCGCCAAGACCCCGTGGCCACTCGCAGTTTCCAAGCCGAGTGGTCTGGGCGGGACCGAACTTCACCTCCCGTTGAGGCGGGCTCACTATGCAACTTCGTCGATCTGGGGACATAGGCCGCTACTGGGCAGTGATTTCGAAGCGGACGATGTCAAAGTTTAGAAAGGGGTAGTTGGCCGGTAGACCTCCCTGAGTGACGAAGTCGTTGATGGGATCGGTGGGATAGGACTGGGGTAGGGGAGAGACGGCCCCTTCTCCTTTGCGTACTAGCACCGTTTGAGCGCTATTGCTGTTGATGTTGGGTCCCGGGCCCAGCGTGTCGATCAAGCGACCGATGACAGCACCCTGGAAGTTGTCCGAGGTAATGGCGTGGGCTGTGAAGGTGGACCCGACCACGAACTGGTTGACAAAACTGGTCGATTCCCCTGTATCGAGGACCACCTCGACTGTCTTTCCGTCAGGAGTGATTCGGCTAGATGCATTCAAGCTCCCGGCCTGGACGAAGTTGAAGCCGACATTGGGCAGGTTGGCTTGGCGGTTGTACCAATCGAAGTTCTGGCCGTCGAAGCGGACAAAGTCGGTAAAGGTGTCGAAGTCGGTCGCTTCGATCGGCTGGCCCTGAGAGTTGATTAAAAAGATATAGAAACCTTGGCCAGAGGTGTCCACGACCGCGTTGGGGTTGACCGTCATCCGCATCACTAGAAGGCGACGACCGGCGGCCACAACCTGGGCCGTATCGTCGCCAGCATTGTTGGGTCCTTCCTCGCCACTACTGGCACAGGCGGCGATCAGGCTAAACATCAGGGCTAGAGAGAGAAAGCGTTTCACGCAGCCGCCGTTCTGGGGTTGGAATCTCTTTCCTGCACAGGAGCCAGGGTGCCGGTCAAGAACTTCGCCCTGTGACCTGGCTAGATTTTATTATTCTCCTGATGGTCGTGGTGGGAATTTACGGCGGCTACAAACGTGGCTTGGTGTTAGAGCTCGGAGACATTTTCGCGTTGCTCTTTGGGTTTGTGCTAGCTTACCGAATCCGGGCTCCCCTCTCGAAGGCTCTTTACTCCGGTGTTTTGAGCGCGTGGGGTGAAGACTGGGTTCGCGGCTTTGTCTTCTTGTTGGTCTTTATTCCGGTGGCCGGAGCTATCCTGACAGCCGGTTTCCATCTTGATCGAACCTCCCGAGAACACGATCGGATTCCGCGCGAGGTCTCCGAGACTCTTGGGATTCTTGTCGCTATCCCGAAATATCTAATTCTAGCTTGTTTGATCACAGCCTGGTTCAACCAGAGCAGTATGGTGACCTCGCGCCTACGCCCAGCTCTTCGCAAAGGTCCCCTGGTTCAAACAATCCGCACTTTGAATCCTATGGCGCAGGCCCTCGTCTCCATCGCCATGCCCTCTGATGAGGCTGACGAATTCATCAAAAAAGGGATTAAGAAGAATTTCTAAGAGAGTCTCGGTCGCTCTGCTGTGGTTTTTAATGACGGTGGGCTTGGGCGCCGACGAGCGCTTCGCCCAGTTCGATCACGCTCTCAATACTGAGCTGTCAAAACATAATCAGGCCCTTCTCAAGGCAGGACAGGCGATGGAAGAATGGACCTTCGGCCGTCTCTCCGGTGAGGTTGCTCGAAAACGGCTAGAGGCTAGCGCCGAAGAGTGTCAAGAGGTGCTCTCTCAACTGAGGGCCCTCCCGGCTCGACCCGTTGAAGAGGAGATTAGGAAGGCCTACCGGACAGTCTGTGAGGACGGCCAGGCCCTTCTGGCTTCCGCTCTCAGATTCTTGAACCGAGGCGACCCTGACGGAGATTCTCTCAAGCGGTTCGCCCGCCTTCATCTCAACAGCTCGAGTAAAGTCCAGAAGAGTTGGCTGAGAGCCCGTCAGAAGGCGCTCGGGCCTGCCCTTTCTGGGAGTCACGGCAAATTGAAACAGTACTACACCTGGCAATCGGCCGTCCTTCCGGTCCAGCTTGAGGCTTTGTCCTTGTCGACTCGGTTACAGAGCGCAAGCCTGGCCGACGACCCGGCCAAGAGTTCGGTTCAGGGCGCCACCCAAAGCAGTTTAGCTCTGTTGGAGCAGTCCCAGAAGATTCAGCCGGCCCCCTTCTTAGCTGAGGCCCACCGCGCTTTTCTGGCCGAGCAGATGGCCCTGACTCGGTTGGCTGAAGGGGTCCAGCTCCACCTCGAAGACCAAAGCCCGGATTCAGCCAGTCGTCTGCGACGCTATTCCCGTCGCCTGGCCAAAGCTGTTCAGGCGGCGGAGTCAGCCCGTCTGAAGGCCCTCGGTTCCGCCCTTTAAGGGTGAGAGTTAACCTTTTTTTAAGATTTTTTTAGGCTCCCGGTGGGAAACTCCTTAGGATATGGAGGATCTCGACAAAACCATACCGGTGAACTACCAACGCTTGACGCCAAGCCCCGCTGAGCCACCTCTCTCTCTCAAGCAGAAGTGGAGTCTGCTGGCCACGGGAGCCCTGGTTGTGGCTCTCGTTCTCTACTACGGAGTGCTTCTTTCCGGGGAGAGTAACAGCGCTGGGCCAGAATTTACGACGGGGGCTCTGGCCAGAGGTCTCAAGCCGGGACCCCCTATCGATCTGGTCAGTGGGGAACCTATCGATCCGGAACAGGCCCAGTTTCGGGCCGAGTTCTACGGTACAGAACTCTACTTCTCAAGTCGAGAGAATCTGGCTGCTTTCCGCCAAGACCCGCTGGCCTACGTCAAGTTGAAAACCAATGTCAAGGTGAAGCTTACTGACGAGGCCGAGGTCGCGGCCCCCGAGTCTGAAGCCGTTCCCGAACCGGCTCTGCCCGAACCGCCGCCAGAACCTAAAATTCAAGAGCCACCACCTCCGCCAGCTCCAGCTGTGCCGATCAAGACGGTCCGGACTGTCAAAGAAGGGAGTTGGACGGAAGCCACCGATCCACCGCCTCCCGTGGCGGATGAGCCCCTTCCCCCTCCCTCTCAGGCGATCCCGGCTCCTAAAGTGAAGCCGGCAGCGCCTGCCGCAGAACCGTTTGCCGATGACGTGATCGTGACCGAAGTGGAGGCCCCAGCCGGCGATCCTCTCGAGGGAGAAGGAGACATCATCCTCGAGTCTGAGCCGATGGACGACACTTATCAGTCGCAG
>CAYRFU010000231.1:0-11540 GCA_964423525.1 uncultured Burkholderiales bacterium
TTGGGAACGGTCGTTGCCCTTGCCGTCGTTATAGCTGCCTTTCTCAGCCGAGTTCCAAGCGTCGATCTTGGTGCTGTCGTAAAAGCGGAGGCGCGAGCGGGCGTAAGCGCCGTCTTCAAAACGGGACGCACTTTGCGAGCTACGCCTACTACGCCGGCCAGACTGACGACCTTCCCGTTAGAAACGTGACGGCCGGTGGCTTGCATATAGACCGAACCGGGCTGGACCTCGGTTCCGTCAGAAGCCACCAGGGGCCCGGTCGAGTCTCCAGCCATATTATTGGTGACCTCAACTTCGTACTCGATATGATCGGTCTTGGCCAAAGCCTGGTGATGGAGACCCGTGTTAGTGCGCGCGTCGATCACCCGTTCCCCTCGGAAGAGATAGTCTTTGCCCAACTCATTCATTACGCTCTCAAGCCCTGCGCAGGCCGCATACTTGACCTGTTTTCGCTGACTTGAGTTGGACTGCTGATGGAGACTAGCAAGACTCCGTTGACCGACCACAGCGACCATCATAGCGAGCACGCTGATGATAAATAAGATGGTTACCAAGATGGAACCTTTAGGGGGTTTTCTTAACACAGCCTACTTCCTCAATTTTTCATGTCCAAGACCGTCATAGTGTCGATGGCGGTATCCTGGTCAGGGTTCTCGGCCGTCATCTCGACCCGCAGCCCATCACCACTCTGAGTCACCGTGAACGCGGTAATATTGGTGGCTACAAGGCGCCGACTGACGCTAGGACTCGTGGCAAAATGATCGACCCCGTGGGAGGGGGGGATGGTGGGAGCTGTGTCTTGCGGGGCAAACCCCTCCACAGCTCGGATCAGTTGGGTGTTGGGACCACTCTCGTCGAGGTAATAGCAAACATAGGAGGCCCACTGGATGCGGCCCGAGGCGTAACGAACTCGACCGCTGGTATCGCGAGGCATCGAGAAAACGATCCCTTTGATGGGGGCCGTCTCTTCGGTCTCATTGCGAAAGCTCACCGGACTTCCCTCGGCCAGCTCTCGCGAAAGCCAGTTGAGAGACTTAAGAGTGGCCAGCTGAAGTTCTAGGGTTTCGTTGGAGCGAACCATATAGCGAGCTCCAAAGAACATCATGGCCCAGATTTCAGTGATCAGAAGACCCACGATAAAACTGGCTACCACCAGCTCAACCAGGCTGACGCCGCCTTCTCTAGAGAGCGCTGGCAACGATCGTCTCAAGACGGATCTCCCCCTGGTCGTTGGTGCTGTCTTTCCAGTTTACGAGCACCACAACGGAGCGCTTCTTATCCTCAGCCCCCCCAATCTCTTCGATGGTCACCGTCCAATCATAGCGAACCTCGATGTCTTTGCCTCGCTGGCGGGTGTTCATGATCGTGAAATCTTCCTCCACCCCGAGTTCTGTGCCGGAGTAGCCGAGGGCCATCTTGCGTTCGATCAGGCTTTCGGCCAGGTGGGAGGCGACCAGGAAGTGCCGCGTCTTTTCGATGGAGCGGGTGTGGTAGACCCAAACTTGGGCGAACCCGACCGAAACGACACTGAAGAGAAAAGCTGCCATCATCACCTCGAGGAGGTTAAAGCCACGAACTTTATGACGACCTTTCACGCTCTAATTGTAGCAAATGGAAGGTCGGCTTGCCTACAGGCGGAACAGAAACGAGGTGCAGTTTTCGATCCCCGTCTATGTGGAGGGTGCGACGCGCTCCGACCCCTACTACTCGGTTCGTCCTCTGTTCCTTCCCCATCTGGTGGAACGAGGTCCCAAACTCGAGAGAACCCTGACCCGACTCACCCAAAGCTTGAGGCGAGAACTCGAGCAAGCCCAGAACCTGCCTCGCCAGGATGAGTTAGGAGATTTTCTTTTCGCTCCCGTGCTGCGCGAAAAACTGGTCGAGCTTCGCTTCGGGCTAGGAAAACGCACCGCTGAATGTCGCCTTTTGGTGGTGTGCCAGAGGGCCTTCGACCGCTGGTTGGGACACCTTCCCGGGCTCTACGGACTGTGGTTCGAGCTGGCTCGCTGGGAAGAGCTGGAGGAGCGAGTTCGGGAAGTCGTGGTCGGGTTCTTTCGGTCCCACCCCGACGAGACACCCGAGGCCTCGACCCTTTCAGGGAGGGCCTGGACCACGACCATCGAGCTCAACGTTGCCATCGGCGCGCCCCGACTTGAGCAGCCTGGCTGCCTGGAACTTTTCCTGGGTGGAGCAGCGGTGGGCCCAGGGGCCAGCGAACTCGAGAAGGTCGGTTACAACCTGGAAGACCTCTTGCCCGACGCTCTGCTCTCTTGCCAGGGCCGAGAGAGCGAGCTCGGACGTCTTCAAAGCCTGATGGAAGCTCGGTCTCGAGCTCCGGTGGTGGTGCTGGGGCCTCCCCTGGTGGGTAAGACCTCGCTGGTCCACCAAACCGTCCGAGGACTGGTGAAAGAATCCCCCCCCAAACGACGCTTCTGGCAACTATCGCCTCAACGGTTGATCGCGGGCATGTCTTACCTGGGCCAATGGGAGAAAAGGCTCCTCGCCATCATCGACCACGCCATCGAAAACGATCTGATCCTCTATTTTGACAACTTGCCCGGACTTTGGGTCGCCGGTCGCAGCCGCGATTGCGACCTGAGTCTGATCGACGTCATGAGGCCCTTCTTAGAACGACGACAACTGCGGGTGCTGGCCGAAAGCAGCGCCTCAGGCTGGGCTCGCCTGGGAGAACGAGACCGAGGGCTGATCGACCAATTTCAACGAGTACATCTCCATCCTCCCACCCGCCAGGCCACTCTCCGGATCCTCCTGGGCGAGCAACGTCGCTGCGAAAGAGAGTTTGAATGTCGCGTCGGGCTCGAGGCTCTGGAGGCGGTCTACCGCTTGGGCGACCGCTATCAGCCCCATCTTTCTTTTCCAGGCAAAGGGGTGCGTCTTTTACGCCAAACGGCCCTGGCCAACAAGCAAGGCGAGTTAGGCAGGGCCCAGGTCCTGCGCCAATTCGAAACGAGGACGGGACTCAACTGGGCCCTCTTGGACGAGTCCCAGTCCCTCTCGCTCGATCAAGTTCACCACGACCTCAGCGGCCCGATCGCGGGTCAGGAGGAGGTGGTCGGCTGGCTGACCGATCTGGTGGTGAGCATCAAGTCGGGCCTTTGCGAACCCGGTCGGCCACTAGCCAATCTCCTTTTCGTGGGACCCACCGGGGTCGGCAAGACCCATACCGCTCGGGTCCTAGCCAGCTACCTGTTCGGTTCTGAGGAGCGCCTGGTCCGTTTCGACATGAACGAATATCTCTCGCCCGCCTCCATCAGTCGTCTCATCGGCTCTCCCGAGAAACCCGTGGGTCTTCTGGCTGCTGCTGTCCGGCGTCAACCTTACTGCGTCGTTCTACTGGATGAGATCGAGAAAGCCCATGCTGATGTCTTCGACCTGCTGTTAGCGGTCTTGGGCGACGGACGGTTGACCGATTCCTTGGGGCAAACGGCCGACTTCTCCCAATGTGTCATCATTATGACCTCCAACCTGGGAGCTGAGCAGGCCGGCAAAACCTTCGGCCTGCGCAGTCGCGACCACGAAGTCGGCCTGGCTTACCGAAAGGCAGCCCAGGACTTCTTCTCGCCCGAGTTCTTCAACCGCTTAGACGAAGTGCTGGCCTTCGGACGGTTGCCTCGCAACGAGGTAAGAAAAATCGCCGGCCATCTGATCGAGGCCCTGTTCCATCGCAGTGGATTGAGAAGACGACAATGTATTCTGGCGGCTCAACCCGAGGCACTCGAGAACCTGGTCGAACGCGGCTACGACCCAGAGCTGGGAGCGAGAGCTTTGAAACGGGAGGTAGAACGCCACATCACCGCCCCTTTAGCTCAGTTCCTAGCTTCGATACCAGGCCAGGTTCCGGCCATCCTGGCCCTGCGGCCAGGGAATCCCGTCGAAGTGGAGGTTAAGCCTCTGATCTCGGCCTCGGCCGAGTTGAGCCAAAGGAGGGCCCTCGGGGCCTTCCAACTCGAATCCCTAGAACGTGAGTTGGAGAGCCTGGAGAGCGAGGTTCTCGAGCCCCTCGCTCCCGATCAGATCTCGGAGCAACTCAGCCATCAACAGCTCGTCTATTTCGCGGCTCGCGACCAGATTCGGCGGCTGCGGGCTGGTCTTCGCAACCTCAGCAAACGTCCCCGCACTCGTGATAGCGGCCCAACCTGGCTCTACGATGAGAGTGGTCAATGGCGCCAGCTTTTCCAGCACGACCTGGCCCAGCGGCTCGGACAGATCCGTTCGCTAGCCTTGGAACAAGCTCGACGGGATGACCGTTTGCCGGCTCTGATAGGCGACCTGGCCATGCTGTGTCACATCTTAGAAGAGCTGGCCAAGCCCTCGCCGACCAGGGCCGAGGTGAGGCTCGACAGCCTGTCGGAAAGTCCCTATGCCGAGCGCCTGACCCAAGCCCTCCAGGAGGCCGGGGAAGCGGTTGAGTTAGGAGTGGAAGGGCTGACCTTCGACGGTCTTTTGAGCCGTCGCCTGCTGGCCAGCGAGGTCGGACTCCACCTCTTTCGGGCTGTCGATGGCTCCCTTCACCCGATCCAGCTGAGCCTGGTCGATGAGCAACCCTCGTCCTCGGTTCGCCGGGTCTACGACCTGGCCGGCCAGACCGTGGTCGATCTCCGTTGTGGCTGGGTAGAGGTGGGGTCCGAGCCGGTCCCCTCGGCCAAGACGATCACCATGATGATTCTAAGAGGCCTGGAGTTCGGCCCATCGTTGACCGATCAGAACCAGTTCCGATTCCAGCTCAGCGGCCAGGCGTGACCAGGCCGCATCTTTGACCAGAGAAAAGCCGGAAAGGTCATAACGAAGACCTGGGCGACACACGACCGCCAACCCATCGCCGTCACCGTCCCCCACTTCAGCCACCACCACGCCGGTATCCACCACTCGAATCCATAGGCTCTGAGCCCGAGCTTCCCGAAAAACAAGCACCGTATCGCACTCAAGCCCCTCGTCAGGCGCAACCGTGACACTCGCTCCCCCCAATCTCGGCCGTAGCTCTCGCACCGAGGCCCGGGTCTGGGGAGCCACCACCAGACCAGAACCGGGATAGACCCATTCCAACCGATGAGCCGGCGGCCGGGGCCCTGCCCAAGTAACCATCTTCTCAAAGATGGCCGGCAAACGACGAGGACCGATGGCCGGGCGGTCTACCCGACTCTGATTGTAGAGCACCTCGATCCGACTGAACCAGCAGTGGTCCCGAAGGAGCTGCTGCAGGCCGTTCTTACGTCGCCGGATCTGGGGAGGATAAGCTAGGACTAACCGATTCTCGGGCCAACCAGGCGATAGCAACAGCCCCCCCACCGTGACCTGACCGTTCTCCAAGATCAGACGGGTCGAGCTAGATTCCAAGAGGAGCTTGTCAGGCCGAGTGGCCAGAGCCATCGCGACGGCCTGGGTCAAAGGGCAGCGGTGAAACTCCAACCTCTGCAGTTGGTCGGCCATCGCTCTCAAGCGCGGTTCGGTCAGGACGGGCCCGTCCCAGGAGACACAAGTCCACATCGCCTCTTCAAAAAAATGGATTGCTTGAGCCTTTTCCAGCTGCCCGAACTGCACCAGTCGAAGGGCGAATCGTAAGGGATCTTCCTGACCGTAGGCCAGCATTTTGGCCAGACCTTCGCTCAGAGAGAGGGTGAAATGACCCTCGGAATCGTGCGCTCCTTCTCGGGCCAAGCCCTCGAGGTAGTCGGCTAAGTTCTTCAAGTCCAGTCGAACAGACGGACGGTCACCTGGCGACCGGCCTCAAAGGTGGAGCCCTCTTCAGGCAGTTCGATCAGCCCGTCCGCGAGCACCATCGAGCTGAGCATATGAGACCCCTGAGAGCCGGTCGAGTAAGCTAATCCTTTACGGACCGTACAGCGATGAAAGAAGGCAAATCCGTCTCGTTTGATCAGTTTCTCGCCCAGACGAGCCGGAATCCGGCGAGGCTCCCAGGGGCGACCCATCATCTTCTCGAGACTGGGCCGGACAAACAACTCGAACCCAACCATGCTGGAGACGGGATTACCGGGCAAACCGAAAAACGGGCGTTCTTCCACCAAACCGAAGGCCAGCGGCTTTCCCGGGCGAAGCTTGAGCTTCCAAAAATCCAGTTTCCCGCCCAACTGTTCGAGCACCCGCAGCACGTAGTCGTGCTGACCCATCGAGACTCCAGCCGAGGTCACCACGGCGTCGACTTCCTCGAGTCTTGACTCCAAAAGCTCCCGCAACAGATCGGGATGGTCGGCCCCGATACCAAGCTCGACTGGTATGGCTCCCATCCGCCGCAGCTGAGCGGACAGAGCAAACCCGTTGCTGTTGTAGATTTGACCTTCTTGGAGGGGTTGCCCGGGAGCCACCAGCTCACTACCGGTCGCTAACACGGCTACCCGGGGGCGACGGAGGCACTTCAATTCAGCCAGACCGAGGTAAGCGGCCATCCCGATGCAGGCGGGGTCGACCACCCGTCCTTTGGGAACCACCTCCTGGCCTGCCTTCAGATGCTCGCCGGCGGCACGAATGTTGGCCCCTGACTCCACCGCTTGGGTGAAACGGACCGACTCCCCGTCTTGTTCGACCTGCTCCACCATGACGATGGCGTCGGCGCCTTGGGGAACCATCGCACCGGTCATGATGCGAGCTGCCTGACCTTTTTCGAGAGTCTTACTAGGGACCGTCCCGGCCGGGATTTCTTCCACCACTTTGAGCTCGACGGGGAACTCCTCCGAGGCCATCAGTAGCCCCTCAGAAGCCACAGCAAAGCCGTCCATAGCCGAGTTGTCGAAAGCCGGCTCCTGCCGACTGCTCACCATGGGAGCAGCCAGAACCAACCCTTCAGCTTCAGCTAAGGGAGTGGCCTCGGCTCCCAGGGGGGAGACCGAGGCCAGGATCCGCTCGAGAGCTTCGGCGACCGACAGCACTAGTTGATCGACTCAACCACCAAAGCGATACCCTGACCTCCACCGATACAAGCCGAGGCCAGTCCGTATTTCAAGTTATGACGACGCAGCGAATAGAGGAGACTGAGAGTAATGCGAGCTCCCGAGGCCCCCAGGGGGTGTCCGAGGGCGATGGCTCCACCGTTGATGTTCACCCGGTCCCGGTTGAGACCAAGTTCCTTCTCGACGGCCAGGTACTGGGAAGCGAAGGCTTCGTTGACCTCGATGAGGTCCATATCTTGAAGGGTCAAGCCGGCTCGCTGGAGAGCTTCACGGCTGGCCGGTGCCGGCCCGATCCCCATAATATCAGGCTGAACCCCTTTGACAGCCCAGGCGATCAGACGACCAAGAGGCTTCACCTCACGCTGTTTGGCCGACTCGGCGGTGGTCATCACCAGGGCTGCCGCTCCGTCGTTGATTCCTGAGGAGTTGGCCGCTGTCACCTGGCCGTCGGGTTTGAAGACCGGCTTGAGCTTAGCCAATTTCTCGACTTCGGTATCGGCCCGGATATGCTCATCCCGCTCGATCTTCTTGGGACCCTTGCGGGTGGGCACCTCAACAGCCACCACCTCCTCGGCCATATCGCCTTCTTCCCAGGCCTGATTGGCCAACATGTGGCTCCGATAGGCGAACTCATCGGCCTCCTGACGATCGATCTCATACTGCAGGGCCAGATTCTCGGCGGTGATGGCCATCGAGCAGCCGCAGTAGGGGTCGGTCAGAGTGGCCCACAGAGAGTCCTCCATAGGAGCCTGGCCGAGCTTCAGTCCCCAGCGCGCTCCCCTGATGCTGTGGGGAGCCATGCTCATATTCTCGGTCCCACCGACCAGAACTTCGTCGGCGTTGCCCAGCAAAATCTCCTGAGCCCCGTCCACGACGGCCTGGAAGCCCGACCCACAAAGCCGGTTGACAATATAGGCCGGAACGGGAATGGGAACTTCGCAGCGGAGGCCTACGTGGCGGGCGAGGTAGGCGGCGTCGGCGGACGTCTGCATCACGTTCCCGAAGATGACGTGGTCGATCTCTTCGGGCTTGACGGCGCTGCGAGTGAGCGCCTCTTTCGAGGCCAGATAGGCCAGGTCGGTGGCAGAGAGTTCCTTGAAGGCCCCTCCAAACTTTCCGAAGGGGGTGCGAGCTCCCCCCACAATCACGATCTCTTTATCTAGCATCATCTCTCCTTAACTGCCTTGGAAAACCGGCTTGCGTTTTTCGAGGAAGGCGCCCATCCCCTCGGCCACATCGTCGGTGAGGCACAGCAATCCGAACTCTCTAGCCTCGGTTTTCTGACCCTCGGCGGACCCTTTGGCCAGTCCGCGATTGATCGCCGTCTTGGCTGCTCCCACCGCCAGGGGGGCGGCAGAAATCACCTCGCGAGCGATTCCACGGCAGGTGTCGAGCAGCTGCTCGGGCGGAACGACATGATTGACCAGTCCGATCCGCCAGGCGTAGCCGGCATCGATTTTCCGACCGGTAGCGATCAGCTCCATAGCGTGGCCTTTGCCCACCAATCGAGGGAGCCGTTGAGTGCCGCCATAGCCGGGGATGATCCCCAAGCCGACCTCGGGAAGGCCTAGACGGGCGCTGTTGACAGCCACTCTCATATCGCAGGCTAAAGCCAACTCCAGACCGCCACCAAGGGCGAACCCGTTGATTCCAGCAATCGAAAACAAAGCGGAGTCCTCGATGCGCTGAAACAGTTTTTGGCCTTGCTTGGAAGCTTTCTGGCCCTGCTTCTGAGTGAGGCCTTTGAGCTCGGAGATATCGGCTCCGGCCACGAACGCCTTCTCACCGGATCCGGTGATCAAGAGGGCTCGATTTTTCTTGTCTTTCTCGATCTCGTCGAGAGCTTTGCTCATCTGGTCGATGATCGAACTGTTGAGCGCATTGAGCGCTTTGGGGCGGTTGATAACCATAACGGCCAGACCGTCCTCGAAACAGAGAATCAAATTCTCATAGCTCTGGTTGACGCCTTGCATAGAACCTCCTAAAACTTGAACAGGGAAAGGTCGACGGGGGTTGGCGGATCGGTCTGGTAGTCGTAAAACCCTCGGCCGGTTTTGCGACCGTGATAACCAGCCCGAACCATCTGCTGGTTCAGTGGGCAAACCCGAAACTTGGGGTCGCCGAATTCCCGGTGGAAAGCCGAGCAAGCGTGCAGTTGGACGTCGAGGCCGACCAGGTCCAAGAGGGCCAGGGGCCCGATCGGCATATTGCCACCCAACTTCATAGCCCGGTCGATGTCCTCCACTCGGCCCACCCCTTCATAGACCGCCCACATCGCCTCATTCAGGTAGGGAATGATCAGGCGGTTGAAGATAAAGCCTGGAGTGTCTCGGGTCTCGATGGGAGTCTTGCCCATCGTCTCGGCCACTCCCCAAACCGCTTGGAAAGCCTCGTCTGAGGTGAGGGGAGTTCTCACGACCTCCACCAGCTTCATCAGAGGGACGGGGTTGAAAAAGTGCATCCCAGCGACCTGCTCGGGACGCTTGGTGCACTGGGCCATCTCGGTCACCGACAGGGACGACGTGTTGGTCGCGAAAAGAGCCTCTTTCTTACAGAGCTCATCGAGCTTGCTAAAAAGGTCTCTCTTGGCCTCGATCCTTTCGGTGATCGCCTCCACCACCAGGTCGGCCTGGGCCACCGCGGCCAGGTCGGTGGTGGTTTCGATTCGCCCTAACGCTTCCTTCTGCTGGTCGTCGCTCATCTTGCCTTTGGAAACGAACTTACCGAAGCTCTTCTCAATGCCGCCCAGACAACGGTCTAGAAACTTCTGGTCGATGTCGTTGACGATGGTCTTGAACCCGGCCGCAGCCGCCGTCTGGGCGATGCCCGACCCCATGGCTCCCGAGCCGACGAGGGCGATGGTCTTGATTTCGATCTTAGTTGGTGCTTGAACGCTCAAACGAATGTCCTCCTCTTGATTATGCGGGCAGCGGCTGTTTTTCCATCTGGGCCACCACCAGATCGCCGATCTCATCGGTCTTACGCCCGCTACTGGTGGACAGGTCTGTCAGAATTTGGTCGGTGAAAAGCCGCTCGACCGAGTCCTCGATCAGCGCCGCCGCTTTCTTTTCACCCAGGAAGTCGAGCATCATCGCCACCGCCAGGATGGCGGCCAAGGGGTTGGCCGTGTTCTTGCCGGCGTGGCGTGGTGCGGAGCCGTGGATCGGCTCGAAAAGGGAAACTCTCCCAGGGTGGACGTTGCCCGACGCAGCCAGGCCCATCCCCCCTTGAATCATGGCTCCCAGGTCGGTGATGATATCCCCGAACAGATTGGTGGTCACCATCACATCAAACCACTCAGGATGCTTGATCATCCACATGCAGGCAGCATCGACATAGGCCGCATCTGTTTCGATGTCGGGATACTCTGAAGCCACCTCCTGAAAAGTCCGCCGCCACAGGTCGTGGGCCGGGATGGCGTTGACTTTGTCGACCAGGGTGACCTTCTTACGAGGCCTGGCCTGGGCTTGCTCAAAGGCGTAGCGAATCACCCGCTCCACTCCCATTCGGGTATAGAGACATTCCATGGTGGCGATCTCGTGGGCCGTCCCTTTGCGGGCAAAGCCCCCAAGACCAAGATAGGCTCCCTCGGTATTCTCACGGACCACCAACATGTTCACGTCGGCCGGCGTCTTGTCTTTGAGGGGGCAAACGTGTTCCGAAAACAGTTTGATGGGGCGCAGATTCAGGTAAAGGTCGAGTTCAAACCGAAGTTTGGCCACGATCCCTCTCTCTAGCACGCCAGGGGCGCAGCGGGGGTCACCGATGGCTCCCAGGAAGACAGCATCACACTGCTTCACTTCCTCGAAGGCCGACTCAGGAAAAAGCTCGTCAGTAGCCAGGTAGTGCTCCGCTCCGAAGGGGTAATCGGTCGTCTCATACTGAAAACCGCCCATCTGGGCCGCCAGCTTGAGCACCTTCAAGCCTTCGTCACATACTTCTGGGCCGATTCCGTCGCCGGCCACGACTGCGATGCGATACACCTACCTATCCACCTCTTTCCACCGCCTCAGGGCAGCCCCGGCGTCTTAGTCGATAGGCTCGAAACTCCTGTCTGCCCCGCTTCAAGAATTTCTCAGGCGGGCCCCACGAACGGTTTTTCATAAACGCGATTGCCGCTGATGGTGAACGGCCATCTCGCCATCTGTTAATGCCTGGTTAACCCACGGCCCCGCGAAAACGGTTCCGATAGCCTGACACAAACAGATTCGAGGAGTGCTCCCATGCAGACCATTCAAACCCACGCCCCCAACCAGTTCATTCCGACCTCACCCCGCCACGGGGTCCCGCCCGAAGGCGAAGCCGACTACGGCGACTCGGTGACTTTGGGCGCCTCCGTGCCCGGTGTGGTCTCGATGGCGCCTCCGCCGGAAAGGGCCGAGATCACCAAGCCAGAAGACACCGGTGTCGAGAAGAGCGGCGGTCTGTCGGGCTGGACTAGAGCGGTCGGACTGGGAATGGTCGGCGTGCTAGGCTTCGGCGCCCTGACCGGCTGCACTCCGTCCAACCCGGGCTCCACCACGATTGAGCATCAACGAGCGCGCGACGCGCTGGAAGCTCAAATCGGCCAGCTTCAGGAGCAGAACGGCAGCACCGAGAGCTTCGCCGGAGGGGTCT
>CAYRFU010000232.1:0-11479 GCA_964423525.1 uncultured Burkholderiales bacterium
CACCTCGTTGACCCAGTCCCAAAGGTTCACGGGCTGCCCCTGGCTGATGTAAAAGGCCCGACCTCCGCAGGCGGCTTCGGGGTGAAGCCGCTCGGCTGCCAGAAGATGAACTCGAGCAGCGTTGTCCACATAAGTGATATCGACCAGGTTGGTCCCGTCCCCCACCCGTAGCAAGCGACCCGCTCGGGCCCGAGCCACCAACCGCGGCACGATATGAGGGTCGCCGGGGCCCCAGATGAGATGAGGACGAAGAGCCACCGTCGAGAGGCCTTCCTGACCATGGGCCGCCAGCACCATTCTCTCCGCTTGCGCTTTGGTCTCAGAGTAGGCGTTGAGATACTTCTTAGGATAGGGACAGCTCTCGTCGACGCCCTGATGGGGCTGGCCGCCAAAGGTGGCCGATGGGGAACTTGTAAAGACTAGCTTCTCGACGTGGTGACGGCGGCAGCCAGCCAGCACGTTTTTGGTCCCAACCACGTTAGCCTGATAGTAGTCGTCGAAGGGTCCCCAGATGCCGGCTTTGGCAGCCACGTGAAAAACCGTGTCGTAACCCTGGCAAGCCGCCTCGACTCCAGCCGCATCGCGCAAGTCGCAGCGCACCACGGTCACCCCTAGCGCCTCGAGTTCGGCCACCTCTCGACGAACCAGGACTCCCACCTGGTGACCATCCTGAACCAGCTGCTCCACGATTTTGCGGCCAAGGAATCCTGCCGCTCCCGTCACCAGGGCCTTCATGATTTGCCAACCCAAAGAGAGAGGTCTGGGCGGTGAATTTTAGCGTTATGGCGCGGATCGACGGGAAAGCGTGGGTGGAATCTGATCTCTTCCACATATTGATAGAGGGGATGCCTCCCCAGCAGGGCCCGACACTCTCGCTCTAAAAGGGCTTGGGCCGAACGCGACCCTGGTCGGCGTTCGATCACTAGCACGGGGCCGCTGGGGCCCCGAACCAGAGCCGAGCGAGAGACCTCGGGATGTTCGTTGACCATCCCTTCAGCCGCGACCGGGAAATAGAGTTTTTCCCGACAGACCACCCGGTGAGACTTGCGGCCCACTAGCCATAACCGTTGCTCGTCATCGAGGTAACCGAGGTCACCCATACGGTGCCAGATGCCTTCAGGCGTCTCAATCTTAGAGGCTCGCGTGGCCTCCGGCAAATCCTGATAGGCCCAGGTGACCACTGGCCCTCGCACGCACACCTCTCCTATCTCTTGATCCGGTAAGGCCTCGGGCATCCGCTCGAAAGGTTCGTCCTGAATCGGCACAATTCGGACGTCCAGGTTGGGGGCCAAACGGCCCACACAGGTCCCCTCGCCTTGCCGTCTCCGAGCCGCGAGGTGCAACGCTTCCTCGGCCCTGATAGAACTGACGGGCAAAGCTTCGGTAGCACCGTAGGGAGTGGAAATGACCGCGTCGTCGGGAAGAATCTCTTTCCAGGTTCTAAGAAGCTGGTTAGAAATGGGAGCCCCGAACGTCAAGAGCCGACGCACCGTTGGCAAGGGAATCGAACGTTTGAGACAATACTCTCCCACCACTTTCCAGATGGCTGGCGACCCCTGCAAGCTGGTCACCCCGTGTTCATGAATAGCGGTGACCATCTTGGCTGGGTCGACCTGGGCTAGCCGACTGGGATTAAGAGGCGGGATCACGCAACTCATACCCAGAGCTATGGAGAACAGGCCAAAAAGCGGAAAACCCGGCAGGTCGACCTCGCCCGGCTGGAACTGATAAAGTTCTTTGAGGGCCGACACCTGGGCCTCGAAAACTCCGTGTCGGTAGACCACCGCTTTAGCCGGCCCAGTGGAGCCAGAGGTGAAAAGCAAAGCCGCAGTCTGATCTCGTTCTGTCGGGTGAATCGGGAAGTCCTGGTCTTCAGGCTGGCCCTTAAGAGGTAGACTCGCCACCCCCGGAAAGCGACCGAGGCCGGCCCGCTTGGTCACTCTCTTGAAAGGGGTCGGGAAGAGATGGCTCAACAAGTGCCCTTTGGGCACAGCCACCAGCCCATCGGGTCGGATCTGCTCGACACACCTCAGCAGCGGCTTGAGCCCCATGCCGGGATCGATCAAGACAGGCTGAACTCCGATTCGAAAGAGGGCGAAGGTTAGGGCTACGAACTGAGCGCTGTTGTTGACCAACATCAACACCCGATCTCCGGGCAAAAACCCGTAGCAGGCCAAAGTCTTAGCCTGAGAGCAGACCAGCTGCTGGACCTGCCGATAGGTGTAGCGCCGCCGGCCCTCGATCAAGGCCACCTGGTCGGGATAGCGGATTGCCGAACGATCGAGCAGTTCGGCCACGTTAAATGTCATGCTAAAAAGTCTCGCAGCCGAGGTAAGATGCGCTCGAAGGCTTCTTCCACCACCAGGTGGCCAACCTCGGGAAAGTGATGGACCTCGGCGGAAGGGAAAAATTCGCTGAAACGAGAGGCGAAAGTGGGCCTAAAAACCCAATCTTTGTCTCCCCAAAACAGCTGGACTGGGCAGTGCTCCAGGCGACGCAAGCCTTCTTCTACCCGAATGAGTTCGGGATAAGTGGGGTGCTTCGGATCCATGGGGATATCGGCCACAAACCGGTGGGTCGCGATCCGATTAGCCCAGGAGTCGTAAGGGAACAGGTAACCTTCTCGAATGGCAGGCGTGATGCACTGACGGTCGGCCACGGCCAGCACGGGAGCGAGACCAGCGAACGCGTTGAAGCCCCTTATCAAAAGTTCGCCAAGGACGGGAATGCGGCACAGGTGGAGAAGAAAGGGCATGTGGTTGGAGGTAAAGGCAGCCGTGTTGGTGATGACTAGCCGCCGGAATCTGTCCGGGTGCCGGCCGGCCACCCCCAGGCCGATCGGGCCGCCCCAATCGTGAACGACCAGGGTGATCTCCGACAAGTCGAGGTCGAGCACCAGGCGTTCCAGGTTCTCAACGTGGTTAGCCAGGCGATAGGGGTAGTTCTGAGGCTTGTCAGACAGACCGCAACCGATGTGGTCGGGCACGATCACCCGCCGCTGCGAACGAAACGCTTTGACCATCTCACGATAGTAGAACGACCAGGTGGGGTTGCCGTGAACACAAAGCATCGGTTCCCCTTCGCCCTCGTCGAGAAAATGATAACGCAACCCATCGAGATTGAAATAGTTGGACTCGAAGGGATAAAGTTGACGAAGTTGGGTGGGGAGGATCAAGACTGGAGTCCTAGCTGGACCAACATGAGATAGCCCAAGAACAATACGGTGGGGACCACCTGACGCACGATGGTGTCGTGGATCCAATCATCGAGTTTCTCGGTGATGGAGAGTTCCATGTAAGTTGCCGCCATAAGATTAAAACCTATATACCAGGGAAACAGCCGGGTCGGATGCATGTAGGAAGTATCAGGATGGAAAAAGACGCCGGGACGCCAGGGCGGATAGAGTAGGGGTAACAGACTGAGGAAGACCAAAGCGATCGGCATCATCATCATCCGCTTGACCCTCTCCTCCTCGACCGCCTTGGCGCTGGGAGGCAACTTCATGTAGGCTTTGCCGATCGAGATCGGCAACAGCCCCGCCATCAACAGATAGGTCCAGCCCAGCGCCTGGATCGGGAGCGACACCTCGCCCAAGACCGCCGGGGCCATCTCGGTCAAGTCCATATTCACCCAATTGCCACCGAGCTTGCTGGTCAGCACCTGGGTGATGTGGTAGCATCCTAAAGCGTAAATTCCGTAAAAGAAAAAGAAGCCAACGAAAAGGGGGCTGATCAACCGCGACAGACCCTTGTCGGACTCGATGTGGTCCCGCTCTTGAAGACCTTGCATCTCATAGACCGAGATGGTCCGTTCTTCGTCGGGCGTTTTGAGCTGCAGATAAGCCTCAAAGACCTCAGGCAGCTCTTCGGGGTCGACCCAATAGCTCAGCTCCACTTTGTTACCACGGAACCGAACCGGTGAGACCTCGATGGAGTGATGGGTGGGAACAGCCACCCCTGAAAGAGTTCCCCCTCCGGCATTGGTCAAAATGATGTAGCCAGAGGCGCACTTAGCCCCTTTGCTGTTTTCTCGTTCCCCCACGTGTTCCAATCGATAGACCAGAAAAGGGCGCTCCAGAGCCGCTTCTTCGGGGCTGAGTTTGCGGCGCACCGGCTCTTCCACCAGCTGCTCTTCATCCAGTTCGAGATCGGGAGGGGGAAGCTCGGGCACCTCGACATCGGGAACCTCGTCGGCCCCCGGACGGATGTAAAAGACGTAATCGGGCTCGACCAGCTCCAGGTAGTAGTCTTCAAACTCGATGACCAACTCGGTCTTCCCATCTTCAGCTGGTGGCTCTTCATAATGGGTGCACTCTCGAAAAAACGGCTCGGCCATGGCCAGCCAGTCTCTCATGCTGGGGAGAAACCGTTCGATTTCGCGCTTGGAGCGGGCCGGATTGGCCAAGATCCCTTCTCCCGCTTTGAGGGAACAGAACTCGGCCAAATTCTGCATCTTGGTGGTTGGGTCAGCATCCATCTGCAGGATGCGGGCGTGAGCCCCGGTCGGCCGGTCAGTGTCAGAAAACTCTTCCTGGTAGTAGAAAACGTTCCGAACGGCCAAACCGAGACGTTCGTTCGACTCTCTACCGATGGAACGCAGCGAAAGAATCAAGAGCCTCTCACATTCGTGAACCGAGAGGGACTCGCGTGCCATCCGAGCGGCTTCCTCAGGCAAAGTCCCCAATTCCCGGAACGCCGCCGCCGCCAAGCCGGCGAAGTAGCGAGTGAGGTAGTCGGTGGCGTCTCGCAGGGAAATACAGGCCTCGACCGGATCGCCCAGGCGAAGATAAATATCCATTCGGGTGAGGATGTTTCTCAGCACCCCGGGACACCCCTCGGGGATCTCGATCGGCTCCCGGATGAGGGGTTTGGGTGCCTGGTCGGAAGCCTGAGCCATCTCGCCTTCCGGACGAGGGTTGTTCAGCCAGAGCTGGTAGCCAGGCTCACCCACCTCGATGAATCGGTCGCCGATTCGGACAGAGAACTCGACGCTGCCGTCGGCGCTCGGCTCTTCGAAAAAGTGCTCGGTGCTCTCGAGGTAAGCACCCAGCGAGGTCAGCCACTCTCGCAACGTGTTGACGTGCTTCTCAAACTCGATTTTGCAGGTCTCGGGGTCTTCGAGCTCGCCGTAACCGGGTTCCAACTGGCACCAGGCTGAGAGTTGCCCATGAAGGGCAAGAATCTCAGTATGCCAGCGTGGGAGGAATTCAAAGAGTTCGTTACGACGATAGAAGATCCCGACCAAAGACTTGGCCGCCAGACTGTCAGGCTTGTTTCTGAGCAGATCCAGACAGTTGTTGAGCAGACTCTCCGAGGCGGAAACCGATTGACTGTTTTCGATCCACTCTTGGGCCTGGTCGGTGATGCAGTCAAGGTCTTCACACACTTTGGAGGAGACCCCCGCGAAGTAGCGGATCAAGAATTCTAGCGAATTGCGAAGCTCCAAACAACCTTTGACCGGATCTTCTTCAGACATAGCCTCGTCCAGGCGGTTGAGAATCTCGAGAAGATGCTTGGGTGAGCGCTGAGGAACGAAGAAATAGACTTCCCGCTCATAAAGACTGAGGGGTACATCGATCTCTTTTTCGGGAATACAGAGGGGACAACCATGCAGCTCCAAACGGTCGCCCGCAGTCAGGTCTTGCTTGCCGATCCGGACAATGATAGTCTGCTTACCTTCGAGGGAAGTCCGCTCCGAGACAATGCCTGCCGTGTTGAAAAAGGGAGCTGCCGCCTCTAGCCACTCTTTGAGAAAATCAAAATAGCGCCGGACCTCTGAGACACATTTTTTTCTCACCGGCACCTGGGTGGTGGCCACCAGCTTAGAAAGTTGCATCATACCGCGCCGAGGCTTGCCACCGATGCCCATCAGGCGGGTGAATTTTCGAGCGCTCTTGCCGTCGTAAAAGACAGCCAAGATGGCTTTCACCTCGGGCAACTCCTGAGGTGCGTCGGAGGCTAGAAATTCAAGCCCGATACGAATCGTATCTTCGGCATTCTTGGGATCGTGGCGGCCCTCATCGGCCTCAAACTCAAGTTCGCCGAAAACCGTCGAGAGCGACTGGACGAGATCGGCGAAATAGCCCATCAGGAAATGGAAGGTCCGCTTCAGGACACGGTAAGAGGTGCTGGGCGCGTCAAGATCGAGAGACTCGGTGAGCTCTTCGATCAAGTGCTCCAGGTGAGAGGGGGTTCCCGGGGGAAGACTCGGGATCCCAAACTCCTTTGCACTCAGCGTGTCGGCGGCCAATATTCCTCCTCGTTATCCTTCAGGATGCTCAGGCGGGTCACCCTTTCGCCAAAGCGATCCAGGATCCCTCAAGCCGGGACGAGGCGAATAGAGAAGTCTTTCATCTCGTAGATCGTCAACCCGTCTACTCGCAAGAAACCGTCAGCTTTGAGGGTCGGGTGAGGAGAATCGGTCACTTCGGTCAGGAACGCATCGACGATCACTTGTTGGTTGGGTCGAACGACTTGGCCCCGGTAGATCCAGGTATGGGGTTCACCCAAAGTGATCGGCTCAAACCGGTGGCTGTGGGCCAACTCGGGCCAACGGTCCAGGGCAACCACCTTCAGCAGCTGCAAGAACGCTTCCAGCCCAAGAGAGCCGGGCCAAACCGGGTCCTGATAGAAATGGGCATAAAAGAACCACTCCTCCGGATCCACTTTCTTGCTGCCCCGGATAAAGCCCAGACCGTGGGGCCCCCCTTCAGATAGATAGACATCGACCTGATCCATCATCAGGAGGGCTTTGCCAGGCAGGCAGGCCGAGGGGCCGGGAGTGACTTCCCCGTCCTCGGGCGAGAGTGGGTGAACGACCTCCAGAGGAAACCGTCGGGCCTGCTCAAGCTGGGCCGGAGTGGGCTCCCAGTTCCGTTCCTGATAGTCGCGTACTCCCAACTGATTGGCCAGGGCCGCGCCCGTAAAGAAGCCAAAGTAAGTGCTACCCTCGTAGAGCAGTTCTTCCCCCGCCAGCATCTGCATATCGAAGTTCTCGATAATCATGCCTCCGGCTTCCGAGACATCGGTCATTCTGACTCGCACTCTGACGGTGCCCACATCAGGGAAAAGCTCGCGGTAAAGCGTGGCCGTACCGCCCAAATTCCGAAAATGGGTATCGGTCTGACTTCGCAAGGCCGAGCCCACATAGGCGGCCAACCAGCCACACGGCTGCAAAGCCGCTTCCAGGAGGATGCAGTAGGCCATAGAGGGCTGCCGATTGGCTTGGAAATACCATTCGTCGGGAGGCACATCGTAGTGACTCTCGATCCAGTCACCGGCTTGGAGCACGAAAGGCGGTTGATTCACCTCTACAACGCGATCCATAAACTGGTAGGGCGGGCCCGGTAGACGGGCGATCCGGCGCTCCTGGTCAAACACTTTATAAGGTTCCCCGAAGGCGAGCGAAGGCTTGCCGTTAGAGAATTCCATAATGCTCTGCTTGTCGTAGAGCACGGTCTGGGCGGGGGTCGAATCCAGCCACAACGACTCTACCTGGTGGCGGGTGACGCCGGTCAGCTGCATCGACATGTCGACGAAGCGAACGATGGCTTCCCCGTCACCATACATAATGGCATCGGCGATCACGTAAGGAGCCGGATTATACCCGATCTCCTTGACGTCGACCTGATAGACCACTTTCTTGGTGTCGACGTCCACCGGCCCTCGACATTGAAGAGCGGCCGGAGTCTCAAGCACCGGCTCGAAAGCCACCTGCGACTCTTCAGCCAACCAGCCCAGGCGAGCCAGTAAAAACCGCAAGGTGTGAGCACAGCATTCATACATCAGAGTGCCGGGCATCACCATGTCATCCACAAAGTGACAGGTCAAAAACCAATCGTCGGGATGAATATCGGCCTCAGCTTTGACCAATCCCAGCCCGAAACGACCCCCCTGAAGATCGAGTTCGAGAATACGGTCAAACAACTTTAAACGACCGCTCGGTAGCCCAGAGGGCTTGGTCAGGGCCAGGTTGGCGAAAGCGGGACCGAAACAGGCAGCCGGATTCCCGGCTCGGAAGGCCGCGACTTGGGCGTCTGTGTAGCTCTCTGACCCACCCACCGGAGCCAGGTCGCGCCAATCGGCGCAGCGCTTGCCGACCGATGGTTGTCGCTCTTCGGGCGTGAGCACAATCCCACCCGAATTTTCGATCTCCTGGTAAGTGAAAAAGCCTGCACAACCCTGGCGCATCGTGATCAATGGTTGGCCGCCGATGGTTCCATCGAATTCAAAGAAGAACAGATAGACGTCGCCCTGGCGCACGAACCGATCGATCCGGATATCGTAGACGATTCGCTCGCCCGGCTCGGGTAGGCCTCTATGGAAGGAGACGGTAGCGTCTAGGAGACGATACATACGATGCCCTTTGGTCTTCAAGTCGATGCCCAGGTAGGCCGACAAGAAAAGGTCGGCTTGGCCAGCCTCCACGCTGATACAAACAGGCGTTCTTCCAGCGTCGAGATACCAAGCATCAGCAAGAACGTCATGCTCTGTGACCAAACGCCCACTACCCAGGCTGCCCGCCTCTCCTTCGAGGTGGGTGATGCGATGGCACAGCATGAGTGGCTCGTCGGGGAGGCGCACCCGGGTGGGATAGGTGTCGGCCTCGGCAAACATCGGGCCTAGCACTTTGGCGATCGAGCCGACGGCGAACTCCATACACTGGTCGTAGTCAAAGATCACGTCGCTCCGCGCTGGCTCGGGGGGGCGCAAAGTGGGACCCACCGGAGCAGGCGACTCCAGTTCGCCGCCTTCCAGAAGCCGAGCCAGCAACTGATTCTGAAGCTCTACCCCTCGGGCCATCGCCTCCATGGTCTCAGAAGCCATTCTCAAATAGGTCTGATGGGCTGCTGCCGTAGCCTGAGAAGCCTCCACCATCTGGCGTTGGAGGGAGGTCAGTCTGGGAGAGCTGGCTCTCACAAGTTGAGGCTGGGGAGCAGCGGGAGCCGGCGGGCTCACCGGGCGACCGTTGCTAACCACAGGTGCAGGCCGCCGGATGGGAGTAGCCAAGGGCTGGGGAAGATTGGCCCCGAGCCGAACCACGATCCCCCTTTGAGTCGTTTCGAGCCTCTCGTCTTCACCGTAAAGGGCCTTAAGGTCGACCGGGAGTCCGTGACAGGCAGCGGCTGCCAACATCTTAAGCAAGGTCACGGTCTGATGCTCTTGAGGCAGAGACAAAGAACGGGCCAGATGGGGTCGGCCCTCAAGAATACGACCGATCATGCGCGCGCAGGAGCTGTGGGGCCCCATCTCCAGAAAGACCCTCACCCCATCTGCGTAGGCGGCCTCGACGGTTTTGGGAAAGTCGATCCCCTTGGTAGCGTTGTCGACGATCGACTGGGCCGCCAACTCTGAAGTGGGGATAAATCCCTCGCCCCAGTTGCCGCTGTAGTATCGAACCCCCATCGGTGGTTCAGTCTTGAGAAGGTGAAGCTCGTAATAGTCTTTTTGGACCGGTTCAAGCACTTCACAATGGACAGTGGTGACGGTATTAAGGTAGAACGCCTCGCAGGCTAGCTTCTCGACCGTCTTGAGCACGCAAGGCCCGTGGCCTCCGATAATGCACTCCTCGGCCGTATTGACGATCAAAAGATAGGCGTGGGGCTCGAGAGCCTCGCGAACCTTATGAGAGGGCCGGTTGACCACGGCCACTTTCCACTCAAACTGTTCAAGACCCAATTTTCTTTTGGCGGCCAGATTGTCAAAGGCTATCTGACGGGTGAACAGGTCTGACTCGACGCAGCGCTGGAACATCTTGTCGCGCTCACTCCAAGCACCGCTCCCAAACAATCCGCTGGACTCCCCCAGGGAGTAGCCGATGACAGCTTCTGGCTCAAGCCCGAACAGCTTGACGACTCTGGTGGTGATCACGCCAGTCATGACCTGCCCGAACATCGGGCTAAACGGGTCCGCCTCCAGGGCAGCCAGAGCCTCGTTTTCCCAGCCCGGGCCCCAGCAACGCCGGTAGGGGGAGATCAGTCTGGGGGTCATATGGTCAGCCAGGCGCAGGGTGGTTTTGTCAAGCTGGCGGGCCACCTCGGGGAAGGCCACCATCAACTCTTCCGTCATGGCCAAGAAATGGCTGCCGGAGCCAGGATAGACGAAAGCCGTCTTCCCTCCCAGCGGTTGGGGCGAAAAATACACTCCGGCCTGACCCAGACACTCTTTACCCAGGTCGAGGACCTGGCGGGCGTGCCTTATGGCTCTCTCAAGTTCCTCCAAGGAACGGACCACGATGGCCAGCGGGTGACCCGGCTGGAGCTTTCGCTGACGGTGCCAGGCGCGGGCCCGTAACTCCAGGTCGGGTTGTTGTAGCCCGGCCAAGGCATCGAGTTCGTCTCGATCCAGTAAGAAAAGGGCAGCCGGGAGAGGACCGGCCGGTCGCAACGAGGCTGGCGGATTGTCGCTCTCTTCTAGAACGACGTGGTACACTTCATTGCCCGAATTGACCGCACTCACGCCAGCGCGACGAGGTCCATCCTGACGGTTGCGATACCAAAATCGAGTTTCGATGGGAAAATGAAACCTCTCGCTCCAGGCTCCAACAGGCTGCTCAAATCCCGGCATAGGAGGCAGCAGCGATTCCTGTAGACAGCCCACCGCTTTGGCCAAAGAAGCCAGACCAGCGGCCGCCCCCGTCCATCCGATGAAAGGCGTGACGGCGCCCACCGCTGTGGCCACCTTGTGAGGCTTGAAAAAACGATTGAGGGCCTCGGCTTCGAGTTGGTCGGCACGGCTCTCGGCTAAAGCCTGAGCCTCCACCAGGCCCACGCTAGCAGGGTCGACGCGAGCATCCTCGTAGGCTCGCTCGAGAGCCTTCTGGTAGGCGTTCTCTCCACTGGCTTGGCCGATGCCTCGCACGATAGCCAGGATGGAGTCGCCGTCTCTTTGGGCGTCGGCCAATCTCTTGACCACTAAAGCCACCGCCCCCTCGCCCACCGTCGGGCCGTCGGCCTGGGACTCGAAAGGCCGGGCCTGACCTTGACGAGAAAAACCAAATCGCCGCTCAGCGGCGAGAACCGAGCGAGGATCGCCGGCCAGGTCGATGGCACCGACCAGGCAGCTATCTAGCTCATGATTTTGGAGGGCCCTCACGGCCACCTCCAAAGCCCTGATGCCGGAGCCTTCGCCAGAAGAGATAGCGAAACTGGGACCCCCCAGGGAAAGCTCTCGGGCCACTCGGCTGGCCACAATGCTGCCCAAAGCCCCCAGGGTCCGGGTGGCGTCAAGAGAAGGTGAAGCGCTTTCTCGTAGAGCTTCCTTCTCCTGGCCCGAAGCGCCCTCTCCCCACTCCTCCACAAGCTGATCGATGGCCCAGCGGAGATGAAAATTGGTGGTGTCCGGGTCAAGACTGATACCGATGATGGCTCCGCTGCTATTCCGCTTTTCGCCCCGAATCAGACCGGCCGCCTCGGCCGCTTGAGAAGAGACCTCTAACATCAGCGTCTGTTGAGGCAGGGTAGAAGGGATATCGTTGGGCG
>CAYRFU010000233.1:0-11341 GCA_964423525.1 uncultured Burkholderiales bacterium
GGAGGCCCGGTTCAAGTTAACTTGCGGCATGGCGGCGCCTACACTTGCACCCCCCCGCCCTGGGAGGCCCGGTTCAAGTCAACTTGCGGCATGGCGGCGCCTACACTTGCACCCCCCCGGCCTGGGAGGCCCGGTTCAAGTTAACTTGCGGCATGGCGGCGCCTACACTTGCACCCCCCGGCCCTGGGAGGCACGGTTCAAGTAAAATTGCCGCCGGAGAAGACCGTTTGACAGTTTAACTGAGAAACTGTAAAATGAGCCCAGCCCAGGAATGAGAGGACTCCGTTATGCTCGCACCCACCATCGATTTTCTGCCGGACATCGAGCCCGGCGATGTTACCCTCCCTAGCCTCCACGGCCACGGTTATGACCTTCCCCTCAAGTCGGTTCGTTACGAGGCTCGTTTGACGTCGGTGGCCGCTTCGGTCAAGATGGTCCAGACCTTCACCAATCATCACCCTCACCCGGTGGAAGCCGTCTACACCTTTCCCCTATCAGGCAACAGCGCGGTTCACAAGATGGTGATCAAAGTAGCGGGCCGAACGCTGGTCGGCCAGGTGCAAGAGAGAATCACTGCTCGCCGAGCCTACGAGCAGGGTATGAATCGGGGCCAGCGCTCTGTGTTAGTGGAACAGCAAAGAGAGAACGTCTTCACCGCCAAGGTTGGCAACGTAAACGCCGGCGAAACCGTGACGATTGAACTCGACTATGCAGAAAAACTCGAAACCCGCTACGGCCAAACCGAGTTTCGTTTACCCACCACCGTGTCCGCTCGCTACTTTCCCCCCGGGGCCAACAGGCGCTTCCACCACCCCATCGCCTCCAACCAGGTCCGATTGGAAGCCGAGATCGTTTTCGACGGCCTACCTGCTGAAGTTTGCTCCTCTCAACACGCTCTCGCGGCCAGGGTTGACCAAGGCAACCTGGTTCTCCATCTAGCCTCCAAGCACGAAAGAATGGACCGCGACCTGGTGGTGCGGTATCACCACCAGAGTGAGCAACTCAAAGCCCGCCTGGTCGAACACGACGGCCATTTTGTGCTCGACATTGAAGCTCCATCCCAGGCTTGCGAAACGACGGTCGGGAAAGACGTCGTGATTCTGTTTGACCGTTCGGGCAGCATGAACGGTTGGAAAATGGAAAGTTGCCGACGGGCTGTGATCGATTACCTCCAACGTCTCCAACCCCGAGATCGGTTCTTGCTGGTGGCCTTTGACGACCGCCTCGAATACTTCAGTGACGATTTCCAGCCGGCCTGGGTGACGGGTAAAGCCGAAAGCTGGGTTCAGTCGATCCGGTCGCGAGGGGGAACCGACATTCGGACCCCTCTGGAGAAAGCCGTCCAGCTGCCCTTCGACGACGACCGGCAAGCGGTAGTGGTTTTGATGACCGATGGCCAGGTCGGTAACGAACACTCCATCTATCAAGTGGCCAAGCGCTCGCTTGGCAAGATCCGGGTCTTCACTCTCGGGATCGGCTCAGCCGTCAATGACGCTTTCTTAAGGCGAATGGCGGCCCAGGGTCGGGGCTCGTGCGAGCTCGTCACCTCGGGCGAGCGGCTGGAGCAAGGCGTCAAGAGACTGGCCGATGAGACGGGTATCCCCGTGCTACTAGATCTCTGGCTCGAAGGGCCTGTCAGCGAGTTGGCTCCCGACCGACTGCCCGACCTTTATGCTGGTCGCCCAGTTTCGGTGTTCGGGAAACTTCAATCTGAAGGGCCCGTCACGGTGCGCGCGAAGCTGGCTGGAAGTCAGGCCCTTTGGAGTTGTGAACTCCTTCCCCAGGCATCGAGAAACTCGGCTATCGCCAAGCTATGGGCCCGCCAAAAAGTCCGCCAGATCGAAGATGACCTGCTGTTAGCCGCCGTCAACGAACGAGAAATCTGCGAACGCGAGATTACGGAACTAGCCTTAGAGCACGGCCTACTGACCCGATTCACCAGCTTTGTGGTGGTTGATGAGCAAGAAGTGGTCGCTCCCTTCGGCTGTGAAACCATCGACATCCCCAGCCTACCAGCTGACGGTCGCTGCTTCTCGATGGCGGCTCCTAGTTCTTCGGGGGGGGCGCTGTTCGACTCCGCTCCAGGCGTGCGGGGTGGACTGTTCGGGGCGGCAGAAGTCTGTGCCGATCTCTTCTGTGAGGATGCTCCTCCGCCTGTGGGTCGCGGACTCCTTACGAGCAAGCCAACTCTGGGATTAAGAAAAGGCCTTCACAAACCGATGTTGGTCAGAAAGCCAGCCCTTGGAACACGAGCCAAAGTGAACGATCCTTTTCCGAAGTTCGAACGAGCTCTGGACCGATTCCTGGCTGGCCAAATGGACCGCCACGGGCTAGCCGACCTCTTGGAAGCGCTCCTGGACCGCCTTGGCAACTCCAAGATGGGCCGCTGGGGCAGGAGTCTGGTGCGAAGACTGCGGGCTGGCGACCAGGAAGCGGACAGTGAACTCGGTCGCTGGTATCGGAAACTCAAGCTTTTGCGGGCCACAGAGGGAGCGAACCGAACCTCTTCCAGATGAGGCGCTCAAGTGCTACCAGGACCGGTGGAGTAGACGGTCGCAGACGTTGTGAACATCCCGGAGGTACTGCTGAGAATGACTCGAGCGGGCGTTCCATTGGGCCAACTCGAGACGAGCAAGTTTTTGCATGCCTTGAATCACCTCGGCTGTCGGAACGGGACCGTAAGTCGGGGTCGGGAAGCGGTAATTCCAACCTCGCCCTCTCGAAGCTGAGGCCAGTCGGCTTTGAGTGGCGGGGTAGCTCAAGTCTGGAGTTCGAGGCTGAGTGGCCGGGACTTCAGTCATTTGAGCGCTCTGAGATGAGTAGTATCGCATCGGTCGTCTCCTTATGAGAAGAGACTACCGAACACCGCTCTCTTCGGGTTCTAAGCGAACCTTTGGCCTGTTAAAAAAATGTAAACAGGGATCAACTACTCGCTCTCTGCATCCGATCGAGGTAGTCGTCAAGTTCTTGCTCGCTAGCGAAAACGGACTCCGCCGGTAAGGCCTTAATGATGTCAAAGACCTTCTTGACCTGAGGTTGGGGATTGACCAGCAAGACTTTACTTTCATGAGCCGCCGCCGACTTCTTGGCTTTGAAGAGGGAGCGCAGACCGGCACTGCTGACATACTCGAGATTGGAAAGGTCGATAACCTGGACGGGGTGTGCACTGGCGTCGATGCTGGCCATCTTCTCATCTAACTCGGGCGCGGTCGTGGTGTCTAGACGACCGCTCAGTTCAATGCGACACTTTCCGCTGTCGCTGGTCAAGACTTCGATTGCGAGAGACATAAGTTTCCTCCGTGCTTTGGCTGTCTAACTAGGAGCCCGCTCGCGCCTTTCGATAGTGAGGACGTTGTTTACTCCCTGGCGTCGATATTCGACTTTGTCGGTAAGGGCCCTCAAAAGGGGGATGCCCCAGCCTCCTATCCGATCATCGTCGGGGTCCCTGTCGGGTGCGTCCAGGGGATTGAACTCGCGGGCATCGTCATGAAACTGAAGACGAACCTGGTCCGGCTCGGGCGTACTCAAGACCAGTTCGATCACCCCCTCCCGACCTGACTCATAACCGTAGGAGATAGTATTAACTAAAAGTTCTTCCACCACCAGCCTCAGATCTTCGACTAGATCCTGAGAAAACCCAGCCTCGAGGAGCTTGCCGTCAAGTTGGTCCTGAAAGGGGCCCAACAGCTCCAGTCGGTTTTCCAGTCTGAAGGTCTCGTTCATACGGGAAGCCTCACTGCCAGGATCGTGATATCGTCAAACTGCTCAGCCTGACCACAGAATTCATCGACGGCCTGGTGGACTGTTTCGCACAAAACGCTAGCCGAACAACCCGAATGACGGCGGGCCAACTCAAGCAGGCGTTCTTCACCAAAAACAGCGCCGTCTTCGGCCTGAGCTTCGGTGACACCGTCAGAATAGAGGAGCAGATTCTGCCCCGGTTCAAGCTTGCCGGTCAAGCCCGGGAAGGTCGCCTCTTCCATCAGGCCCAGGGCCGGGCCAGAGTCGTGCGCCAGGAAGACAGTTTCTTCGCCTTGGTGCAGAGCCGGTTCGTGACCGCTGCTGGCGAGACGAAAACGACCGGTTTTCATATCGATCAAACAGCAGCTTAAGGTGACGAACATGAACTCTTCGTTATTCTGACAAAGCGAAAGATTGACTCGCTGGAGAAGGGTCTCGGGTTCCAGGGTGTCACTCGAGAAAGCCCTTAGAAGGGTCAACGTTTTGACCATGAAAAGCGCCGCTCCGGGACCTTTGTCGGAGACGTCACCCAGGGTGACCAGTAGCTGGTCGCCCTGTCTGACATAATCGTAAAGGTCACCGCCGACAGCCCGGGCCGGTCGCAGGAAAGCGCTCAAACCTCCCTGGTCGGGCCAGTCCAGCTGGAAAGGAGGCAGCATCGAAAGCTGAAGTCGGCGAGCCACCTCCAGCTCCCCCTCTAACCGCTGACGGGCCGCTCGTACAGCCATCAGTTGCTCGGTGCGACGCTCGACCTCATCCTCAAGATCGTCGCGATGGCGCTTAAGTTCTATGTGATTCTTGACCCGAGCTTTGACCAGAGCAGGATTGAACGGCTTGGTGATGTAGTCCACCGCTCCCAAACCCAGACCCTTTTCTTCGTTAGCGTTATCGTTCAGGGCCGTCACAAAGATCACCGGAATAGAGGATGTCTCGCTCTGCTGCTGGAGATGTTCAATCACCTCATAGCCGCTCATCTCGGGCATCATGACATCCAACAGAATCAGGTCGGGCCTAGGTTCGCGGCGGGCAAGCTGAAGAGCTTTAGCACCGTTGGTGGCGGCCATAATGCGATAGTCGTCCCTGAGAGTCTCCTTCAGGACATGAATATTCTGAGGAGTGTCGTCGACAATGAGAATCCGAGGGCGTTCACTCATCATCGGTCTTTGTGCTTAAAGCTCCTGACGGCCTGAAGGAGTCCCCGGGTGTTGTTGCGATACCCCTCTTTCTCATCCACCACCAGGAAGAGAAATGCTCGTTTGTCAGGCACCTGAAAATGGAAAAACAGGTCTCCTCGATACTCGATTTTCCCTTTGGTGCCTCCAAAACCGTACTGCTGGAACTCGTGACCGTGGAAAGAGCGGCGCCGAGGCCCGGAACTGATCTTGGCAGACTGGGAGGTGACGGCTTTCAGAACCCCATCGACCAGGCTTGTCTCGATGGCCAGGTCGGCGACAACATCGAGCTCAATGGTCAAGAGGGTGCCGAGCGCCTGCTTGATAGCCGGATTCTTGGGGACCAGCAACAGTTCGCAGCGCAGATCGCCCGAATGAACCGTCCCCTCACCGTCTCGAAGTTCGATCGAGGGCACTCGTAAGCGGTCCGGAGCCGTGACCAGTTTGACCGATTTGGGAAAGGTCAACTCATAGCCGAGTTCAGGGTCGGCGAAGGAGCCGGCTTCCGAGGCGGAGACATCGTCCTGAGCTTCGTCATCAACGAACAGCTCTCCCAGCCACACGTTTCCGACGGCGCTCTCGTTGTAGTCGGTCAGGTAGACATCCACTGTGCCCAGAGCCTGGTTTCGCTTGAGCTCGGCCCCCACAGCTCGACAAAAATCGGCTAAAGGCACTAGCGGGCCAAACTGACCCGGCGAGAGCGAAATTCGCTGGCCCTGGACCAGGACCGTGCCGGGCTGAGCCTCTCCCTCCCCCACCACATAACCCTGTGAGTCGCCCTGAAGCTCTAACTCGAGGGCCCTAGCCAGGGTGTCGAGGTTGACCAGAAAACCGGAACCCGACGAGACGATTTCGCCCTGGAACTCTTGATTGCGAATGAACACCTCTTGACCCAGGCCGGGAGCCATCAGCGCCAAGGTCAGGAGAATCGGCAACAACGTTTTCACGCCTCTTCTTTCTCGACTAGAACCAGCCCGCCTCTCAAATCGTTGACCACCGCCTGAAAACGCCCGCGACCGGCGGCTGCCGGGAGAAACACCTGATAGGGTGGATTGTCGTCGGTTCCGAGAATCTGGCCGTCGACGGCGAACGTGACCTCGACGAAGCGGTCTTCCTGATCGAGCCGGGCCACCAACCGGTCCTCGACTTGAACCAACTCCACCGTAGGTAGCGGCCGTGCTGGTATAGCCCTGTCAGCTCTAAGAATCACGAAATCCAGGGGCCCCACCTCGACCTCTAAGAATCCCGATGCATCCGAATGGGGTTGGTCGTTCTCCCCTACCAGCGATTGAAAGACGGTCGAGGGAGAAAGCACCGGAAGACGGACCTCCTGAGGTCGGCTGCTATTGTTGAAGGCTAACAGGTATTCGACCTGGTCCTCTCGGTCGACCCGGCTAAAGGCGTAGACCGACTGGCTGCTTCGATAGATCTGGGCTCCCCGACGCAGAGCCCGGTGACCTCGATAAAGACGACTAAAGAGGGCCAGACTTTCATAGAGAGGGTGCGCCCGGTCGAAGTTCTCCTCAGCCATCGTTTTGTCGGTTCCTATGAGATTGCGACGAACATATTCAGGCGTTCGGCTGGCAAACATGTCGCCCCGAGCATCGGCGTGCTGACCCTCACTGACGAAGCCCTGTTCATCTCCGTAGTAGATAATGGGAAAGCCTCGGGCGAAGAAAACGAGAGCGTGAGCTAGGCGGGCTCGGGCCAATCGCTCAGACTCGGGCCGCCTGGAAAGAAAGCCGCCCAAACGACCCAGGTCGTGATTGCTCACGAACCCACCCATCAGGTGAGCGTTGCTGTCAGGGTCGATGTAGCGGTCGTCCTGGGCGAAAAACTCCTCGAGACGGCTGGGAGGCGCCCCCTCGACCGCAAAAGCCTGGACGGCGGCCTGCAGTCCGAAGTCCAGTAAGCCCGGGTATTTCCCCTCCCGAGTATAGAAACTGAGATGATTCGGGTCAGGGTCATAGACCTCACCAAAAAGGAAGAAATCTGTCTTTCCCAAGCGTTGAGCATAATCTAAAACCCGGGGCACCACCTGTTGCCAGAACTCCACGTTGACGTGTCTGACGGTGTCCACTCTGAAGCCGTCGACATCGTATTTCTCGATCAATCTCTCAAAGATCCGGGTAAAGCCGGTGACCACTTCGGGATGCTCGGTGAAAAGGTCGTCCAGGCCATAGAAATCTCCATATTGAGAGCTTTCGCCTTCCCCCTCATCCCAATCGCCGCGGTTATGGTAAAGCTCCGGTCGATTGAGCCAGGAGGGACTCTTGATGGTGTCAGGCTGATCGGGTTCCACCGGGAAGCTGTCTCGACCGAGTTCGGGGAAAGAGGGCCCGTGGGCGAAATCGCGCTCGTCGAAGGGCTGACCTTGAAGGTCGCGATAGGCCTGCTGCTCTCGGCTGACGTAAGGGTGGCTTTGACCGGAGCGAATGACGTCGGCGGTATGGTTACAGACCATATCGAAGTAGACGGACAAACCTCTCCGGTGGGCTGCCTCAATCAGACCTTTCAATTCTTCGGCGGTTCCCAGGTGAGGGTCAGGATTCTCGAAATCGAGGATCCAGTAGCCATGATAGCCGGCGATACTCCCCTCGATGGTCCCATCTCCCTGGACGGGCCGGTTGACCATGATCGGCGTCAACCAGAGCGCGTTGATGCCCAACTCTTCGAGATAGTCCAGGCGACTCTGAAGGCCGGCCAGGTCGCCCCCGTGATAATACTCCTTATGAGTCGGCAAAAAACCGTGGTCAAGTGGACCCCCTTCAAGACCGCCCCGGTCGTTGCCGGGATCGCCATTGGCAAAGCGATCGGGTAGAACAAAATAAAAAACCTTGTCGAGGATAGGGTGGCGCACGACCGGCCTGACCAGCTCTGGTCCTGGATCAAGCGGCTGGGCAAGAAGAACTACCGTCAGCGTGAGAAAGAGCAGAAGAATTCGCATGCCCGCCTCTGCTGGGGGTCCGCTCGGATTCCTGGCTCGAGGATGTAAACATCAGGATTTTTGAGAATTCCTGTGATACCGTTCGTAGACTGCGGCCGGGACGGGTTGAGAGGGCTGAACCTCCCTGGCTCCCGGTTCGGTGGAACTCTCCATAACGGCCAGAATCAGCGGCCATCCGTTGTCCAGGGGAACCGTCCGGGTGCCGACCACCTCGAAACCGCACTTCTCGTAGGCCCGAACCACCCCGTGGTTGCTCTCACTGGCCGACGTCTCCAGGACAACCTTCTCAAGGCCAGCCTCCCTGGCTTCGGCTTTGATCGCCTCCAGGCTCGTCCGAAACAGGCCCTGACCTCTCGACTCAGGGGCCGTCGCGGCCTTAGAGATGTAAGCGTGGTCGTCTCGTTGGTAGGCTAAGACGACCCCTTTGACCTCCCCTTTCTGTTCCACCAACTGCGAGAAGCTTTGTCCCTGCTCGAGCGGCTCAGCATAGGTTGAAAGGGTCGAATCAGAGCCGGGGATCAGAGAATCCAGAGCCAGGATCTGGTCACCTTTCTCAACCAGAGAGCCGTCCTCAAGCGGCTTGAACTCGATGCCACGAATGAAGCGATCAGGGTCCTCCACCATCTGATTGAGAACTCGTCCGAGCGCCTGACCCAAACGGCTGTGCTGCTCGTCCGTCTCGAGGCCCGTGCAGATGCGGGCCGTGTGCATATATTGGTCGATACGAGTCTTGGTGAATCCCCAACTGGTCCCGTCGGCCAGGGGCATTCCCGCCTCTTCCATCTGTTCGTAAACCCGACGCTTCACCTCAGCGAAAACCGAGCCCGCGATGTAGACGGAGTTTCCGGGCCCTTCCATGACCTGAAGGAAAGCGTGCAGACCCGAATCAGGAGCGTGATGGAAATTCATCTCGAAACGGTGCTCGATGGTTGGGTCATCGGGGTTCTTCATGGTGACCGTCCTGGGCTGACCGGCTTCGTCTTGGAATTGTAGCCGGCCCTCGGCGGTCTTAACCCAGCCCTCTCCCAAGCTCTCTTCCATCCCTTTTGCGAGAGCCCCGGTATTGCGCTGGCGCTGACCGACCATATAGTCGAGATAGTCGCTGCGGTCGGATTGGGTGTAAAGCTGGTCGAGCAGTCTCAGGGAGTAGGAGTCTTGCCGTCCCTGCTCTCCTTCAAGCCCCTGACGGAACTCGTTCATCAGCCCACCGGCGAGGTCGTTCTGGCCGGGATGATGGTGGAGATTGATGTGGCCCCCAGTCACCATATCCATGCCCATCTGGTGAAGCTTAGCCTGGCTGGTGGTGAAAACCAGGACGACATTCTCGGGAACCCCATCAGGGAAAAGTGTGTCGCCCCGCACCACGTCAAAGTCGAGGGTGTTGTCCACCACCAGATAGACCGGGTTCTCGAGCTCTTCGGCTCGCTCGGCCAATCTTTGGGCGGCGGCGAAAAGCTCGAAAGTTCGAGTATGGAAACAGTTATGAATGGAGCGGTCGAAGGCGAGTAACTGGCCGCCTGGACAATCTGGATTGGTGGCCACCACCTCGTCAACCACTTTGGCGACCTGGTCAGCTGAGCTGAAGTCGTCGACCATGGTGACCTTACCCACTGGTGTTTGTTCCGGCTGGGGGTAGTGGGGGTTATGGGAGTAACAGTTTTCGATCAAGAAATCGGTTTCCCAGTAGTGGGTGGTGCTCCAGATTTTATCCACTCGAGGACCGAGGGTGGTCAGGACCTGACGGGTGGCCGTCATCCCGCTTTGAGTCGAAAGCGTCTGCCCACCCTCGCGGTCGGCCAGACGCATCTCGAAATGGTCCGGGCTTTGGGGTCGTTCCTTCTCATCGAGGCGGGCCCAATACTGGAGTGAAGTGCGAAGAAGATCGTAGTCTTTCTCAAAGTCTCCTGAGCGTTGAGCGAGTGACTCCAGAGCCGCCTTGCGAACGGCTCGGTCGACCGGGTCCTGAGCCTTTATCTCCGTCAGCAGCTGACGACATCGATCAAGGCCTGCCCCCACTAACCTGGTGCCGGTCGGATGACCTGGCTGAACCGGAAGCTCGATTCCCCCGGTGCGGGTGGGTGGCTCGAAGCGCCCCGCCTCGAAATGGTAGTGGAGGCATTCCTCCAAGCGAGGACGGAAACCCATCGAGGCGGCGTCCTGAAGCAACTGGTAGCGGGACCAGTCGTCGCCGTTGTGGAGAAAGCTCACAGCCCGCATCTTGGAGTCGTTGTGATTGAAGGGGTCGTAGGGCTCTTCGATTAAAATCTGGGCCTGGGAATCACTCACCACTTCCTCAAGACGGCTTCGGAGCTGCTCCGAGAGCGGTTCTTTGAGACAGAGATAGACAGCCCCAGGATAGTCTGGTCCTAGCGCCTCACCAAGCTGTTGGCAGACCGCTTCGGTTTGGTTGGGATCGGGAGCGATGCTGACCAGATTAGAGTGCTGGTCGGGTAGATCGAGAAACTGTTTCAGGCTCAAAGGGCTCTGGGGTGACCAACTCGTGACGCCGTGACCCGGGGTGTGGGTCACGTAGCCAGCTGCTAGATGGATGAAGCTGTCGCTTGAACTCTCGCGGATCAAGACTTTGTGCTTGTCGTACTCCTCGCCAAAGGCATTGGTGTTCAACTCCGAGCGGACATATTTGATGTTCGGTGGGAGCTGAAAGAGACCGTCTTGGACCAGGGTGTGCTCACGGACGGTTGAGGGAGAGCGATAGTTCTGAGTCAGGGTGACAAAGGAAGTCCACTCCCCGGTTTGTTCGGGAGGGAACTCGGTAAGGGCTTCGAGGACCCTCTTATTGAGGGGGTTGACTGTAGGGTGCCTTTGGAGCTTAGCGATGAGACCTGGCTCACTTTTCTCAACGGCAGGCTTTTCCGACACCGGCACGCTCCTTCCCGGGCGGAAGGTTTCTAGAACGGGCTGAAACTCCTCTGCCTGGGGCAGAGAAGCGCTTCGGGCTAGGGGGTAGGCGGAGCAAATCCGGGTCTGGCCATCAAGTATCACCAGAACAGTATGCCGGCAGAGCGTGAAAAATTCCTAATTGGTGGTCGCTGGCGACGAGCCTGACAAGCGGCCCGTGTACATAGAAGCGCCCCGGAAGATTCCTTCAGGGGCGCAACGTTTGGAGTAGTGTGCGTCTAGAGTATGCCACAGTCATGTGAAAATCTCATGCATAATCGTTGCCTAAATGTAACAGTTTGGACAGTCTGGAGGTAGCCGGAGAGAACTTCGAACATCATCTCTTTAGCTGCTTTTGAGGAATCCCCAGGAGGTTGGCACCGCGCTCCATGAAACTCCGCTCCTGGTCATCGATCCGACCGTCGACGCTCACAACGTGTAGCAACTGGCGGTAAATGCCGTAGCGTTCCTCACCCGCATTTTCTCGGGGCGCAACCCCGTTTTCGTGTTATTCTGATCCTTTTGACTGCAGGGCGCAACCCCGTTTTCGTGTTATTCTGATCCTTTTGACTGCAAGGCACGG
>CAYRFU010000234.1:0-11293 GCA_964423525.1 uncultured Burkholderiales bacterium
CTGGCCATCGTTCAGAAGCTTGCGACCCTTATGGGTGGGCGGTTGACGGTGGAATCCGAACTGGGAGTGGGTTCTGACTTCTCCCTCGTCCTTCCCGAATCGCTCCTCCTTCAGGAATCGAAACGGGGACTCGATTCGCTAATACCTAAAGGGGATGGCCCGGAGGTCCTGGTGGTCGACGACCAGCTTCAGTTTCTGGAAATGATCTACGGTGACCTCACCGAGGCCGGCTTCCGTGTTCATCTGGCCCGCACGGGAGCCCTGAAGATGCTCCAGACTCTGCGTCCAAAGGCTGTCTTACTCGACATTGTGATGCCCGGTATGGGAGGCTGGGAAGTGCTCAAACGGATCCGCAGTCAGCCCGAGATCTCTGACGTTCCAGTAGTGATCACCAGCGTCCTAGACGATCAGCCGGTGGGCTATGAGCTGGGGATTGCGGCCTGGCTGACCAAACCGGTCGACCTGAATCGCTTTCACGAAGTCATCGCAGGTCTGGCTCGTCGGGGGCGCATCCTAGTGGTCGAGGACGATGACAATACCCGAACTTTGCTGACCCAAGAGTTAGAGAATCTCGCTATCGAGTACGAGTCGTGTCCTGACGGAGCCAGCGCTGTGGCCGCCTTCGACCGGGCTTTGCCAGGGGCGGTCATTCTCGACCTGGGGTTGCCCGACATGGAGGGTTCGGAAGTCCTCAGAAAGTTACGCCAATATGACCAAGGACACGAGATTCCGGTGGTTGTCTAACACCGCTCGAGACCTCGCCCCTGAAGAGGAGTCTCAGCTCGACAAAGCCTTCGTAGAGGTGGTTCACAAGCACGGAGCGGATAGTCCCCAAGCGGTGCTCAAAGCGCTCGGCCTCTAGTAGACTCGCATCTCGGCCAGTTTCTGGTCGCGCACCACAAACACGAGGCCGGGAAGCTTCAGGATAGCCGAGGTGAAGTCGTCAGTGACTCCCTCCCGGGCTTCCGGATAGGCCCGTTTCAGCTTGCTTTCGGTGGCTCCCAAGAACACTTTGCGAGCGGTGATAGCTCGCACTCCCAGGACCCGAACGGAGGTGATCACGTCGACCTGACGGCCATCTCCCAGGGTCACCTCGATGCAGCGGTCGCCGGGATGGCCCCAGCGGATAACACCCGAATGGGGTTGCTCTCTTTGGCCCTCCTGACGATAGCCAGGCTGACCCAAGAGATCGAGGGCTTCCTGGGTAACCGTTTGGCCTAAACGAAGGGGTCCGACCCCGAACCCGGGCTCGACTTTCAGAAGCTCAAAGCGCCAGCCTCGTTCGTTCAGAGGCTCGATCTGGAACTCGTTAACGGCGCGGCTCCAAACCCTAACCACCAGGCCAGCCGTCAGAAAATCGACCGTCCCAGCCACCATCCCGGTTTCTTTCTGGGCCTCGGGCAACAGACTATGCACCTTCGAAGAGGGAGCTCCCAGATAGAGACCGTTGTCGAGGGCCGCTCGGACGCCCCGAAAGCGGAGATGACTGACCGTTCCGTCGACGGGGTCGGTGGTCGCCTCCACCAGGAACTTGTCTTCGCCCCAAACGGTCTGCTTCGAATCCTGGTGGGTCGGTTCGCCCAACCAGTCGAGAGTCGTATCGTCGATCGGTTGTCCCAGGGTCACGACCCCTTCCATTCCGACTCCGGCCTTGAGAGTGAACTTCATTTTATCCCAACCCTTCACCACCGGTTCCGGAGTTTCTTCAGGAGTGGGTGACGGCTCTGGCGACTCGGGCTCGGGCTCCGGAGCCTCGGAGGGGGTCGGTGAGGGGGTCTCCTCAGGATTCTCGAGACTCACCATCCGACTGGGAGGGAGGTTGCAGCGGCGGTCCTCGAAGGCAAGCTCTGGAAAGCTCAGAGGAGCGTATCCTTCGGCGCCGATGGTGACCGAGCAATGAGTCGGATTCTTTTGCCGGGGATAGGGAAGAGTGACGCTGAACTCACCACGGGCGTTGAGGTGGACTTCGTCAAGATGAAACTCTTGCGAGAATTCGGGGAGGGAGACAGCCACCCGAACCGTTTGATCCTTCTGAAGACCCTGGAGCTGGCCATAGAAAGCCAACCGCTCAGCAGGGGGTGGAGTCGGATTCATAATCGACTGGCGGAGGTAGGGAAGGGCGTAGTAGAGTCCGCCCACCCCGAGAATCAGCACCAGCAAAGCCGGGATATGGCGTTCGGGGCCCCGCGAAATACGGTGGAGGCTCACAATAGAATAGCCGCGCCCACTCAAGACCTCGCGAGCGGTCGCCTTGTTGGGGGCTGTGATCTTCATCGTCCGCTGAGCCCCGAAGTCATCTTCAATTTTGCAGCGATATTCCGGCACGTCTGACCCTTTTCGCGACGAGTCGGAAGCGATCCGTCTGGCCGGGGAAAATCCGCTTTCCTGGGCGATAGGACGACCTATCCGAAGCTGAAAAAACTCCTAGACAAAGCAAATCGAAAAATGTAGAGGTTTTGTCCACCAGGCGTCCAAGTCAGAGGGGTGACAAATTTTTGCCCTGAGACTCGACTGCTGGTTCTCCAAGATGCTCCCGTGAGAGAAGATGGCGACTTCGTACTCTACTGGATGGTGGCCTTTCGGCGAAGCAGCTGGAACTTCGCCCTCGATCGAGCTCTGGAATGGTGCCGAAAGCTCAACCGCCCGTTGCTGGTGTTCGAGCCCCTGCGCCACGGCTACACCTGGGCCAGCGACCGCCATCATCAATTCATTATCGACGGAATGAAAGATAACCAGCAAGCCTTTCAAGAGGCTGGCGTAGCCTATCTTCCCTTTGTGGAAACGGCTGAGCGGAAGGGAGCGGGAAAGCTTGAAGGGCTAGCCGAGCGAGCCTGTCTGGTGGTCAGCGACGACTACCCCTGTTTCTTCCTCCCTCGGATGCATCGAGCTGTGGCACCGCGTCTAGGGGTTCGCTTTGAGTTGGTGGATTCCAACGGGCTCTATCCGATGCGTCTGGCCGAAAAGACCTACAGCCGGGCGGTGGACTTTCGCCGCCATCTCCAAAAAACACTCGAACCTCACTTTGACGCCTTTCCCAACCCGAAGCCGCTTCACAGTCTTGACCTACCCCGCCTGGAACAGCTCCCTTTCGAGGCGACCGACCTCCAGGCTCTCAAGCTTGACGAGCTTCCTATCGATCACTCGGTCAAGCCGGTCGGCCAGGGCGGTTCGGTGACGGCGCGTCAGCGGTTAACGGTCTTCTTGCAAGACCGCTTAGAAGGCTACGATGAAGACCGAAACCATCCCCAACGTCAGGGCACCAGCGGGCTTTCTCCCTATCTCCACTACGGTCACGTTTCCACCCATCAGATCTTCTCGGGTCTGGCCCGTGACAGCCAGTGGAACCCCTCCAAGCTGAGTTTGAAAACGAAGGGTCAGCGCGAAGGGTGGTGGGGGATGAAAGCGACCACTGAAGCTTTCCTCGACCAGATCGTCACCTGGCGGGAACTAGGCTTTAACACGTGTGCCCGCCACGACGACTACGACCGCTACGAATCGCTGCCTGAATGGGCTCAGAAAACGCTAGGAGAGCACGCTGAGGATACCAGGGAATGGACCTACTCCTTGGAGCAGTTTGAGGATGCCAGCACCCACGAGCCACTCTGGAACGCGGCCCAAAACCAGCTCAAGGAGGAAGGCACGATCCACAACTACCTCAGGATGTTATGGGGCAAAAAGGTCTTGCACTGGTGTGAATCTCCCCAACGAGCTCTTGAAATTGTCCTTCACCTGAACAACAAGTATGGACTCGATGGACGTGACCCCAACAGCTACAGCGGCGTCTTTTGGGTCTTTGGACGCTACGACCGGGCCTGGGGGCCCGAGCGCCCCATTTTTGGAAAGATTCGCTATATGACCTGCGACAGCACCCGGCGAAAATACAAAGTCGACAACTATGTCTCGAGGTGGACGTGAGCGCCTTTTTCCAACAACTGAAGGAAGCCAGGCCCGAGGAAGGTGAGGGGCGCCGGTGGCTTTACGTCCCTTACGACCAACTCTCAGACCAGATAGGACCGCTCTCTCGGGAGCAACCGAGTGAACTGGGGATCATCCTGATCGAAAATCCCCATAAGGCCTCCAGGCGACCCTATCACAAGCAGAAACTCGCCTACGTGTTGGCCAATATGCGTCACTTTGCTCTCGAGCAAGCACGTCGTGGCGTGGCCGTTCGCTATCGGGTGGCTGACGAAAGCTATCTGAAGACTCTCCGCAAAGAGGTGCAAAGTCTGGGAGCCCTCGAGATGATGGAAGCGGCTGAACGGGAGCTGCGCCAAGAACTCCAGCCGCTGGTTGACGAGCACAAGCTCACCGTTCTGGCTCACGAAGGTTGGTTGACCTCCCGAGAGCAGTTTCGGAAGAGCCAGAAGAAGGGGGATTACCGCATGGACGCCTTCTATCGACGGATCCGAAAAGAGACAGGGATCCTGATGGAAGACGGCTCCCCCCTGGGTGGAAAGTATAGCCACGATGCCGCCAATCGAGAGTTTTGGCCGGGCGAACCCGCGGCTCCGGACCCGCCCACCTTCGAGCTCGACGCCGTCAAAGCAGAAGTTGGAGAGCTGCTCGAGAAACATTTCGCCCACCACCCCGGGAAGTTGGACCTCGAGCGTCTGTCCGCCACGGCCAGCCAGGCTCAGGCTCTTTGGAACTGGGCCAAGCAAGAGTGCATGGAACATTTCGGGCCCTTTGAAGACGCCATGTCGTTCAAGTCCCGCGGGATTTTCCACACCCGCATCTCTCCCCTTTTGAACCTCCATCGTCTTCTGCCCAGCCAGGTGGTCGACGAAGTGCTGGAACTGGAAATCCCCCTCTCCTCGATGGAGGGATTCGTGCGTCAGGTGATCGGCTGGCGCGAGTTTGTCCGCCACGTTCACCGAGAAACAGAGGGATTCCAAAACCTGCATCATCAGCCTGAACCCGTTCGCGACGGTGGTTATCAGAAATGGTCCGGCCGAGCCTGGCCCGGTCATCCACCGGAGGACGGGCCGGCTCCCAACTTTCTGGCCTCAGTCAATCCCGTTCCTCCGGCCTTCTGGGGCAGCCCCAGCGGCCTGGCCTGCCTGGATCAGGTGGTCGAAGATGTCTGGGAGGAAGGATATACCCACCACATCACCCGATTGATGGTGCTGTCGAATCTGGCCACCCTCCTCGACCTTTCCCCTCGCCAGATCACCGACTGGTTCTGGGTGGCCTATATCGATGCTTACGACTGGGTGGTAGAGCCCAACGTGTTGGCCATGGGAACCTACGCCGTTGGTCCCCTGATGACCACCAAGCCTTACGTATCGGGCGGGGCCTATATCAACAAGATGAGCGACTACTGCGAAAAGTGCGCCTTCAACCCCAAAAAGAACTGTCCCATCACCCGCCTCTACTGGGCCTTTCTAGCCCGTCACAAAGAGCAGCTCGAGGACAACGTCCGCCTTCGTTTGCCTCTCTCCAGTCTGGGCAAACGGTCGGCCCAGAAGAAAGAAGGCGATTCGGCCACCTACAACTGGATGGTCCAAAGCCTCGAACGAGGCCAGATTTTACGCCCGGAAAACGCTCCCCGTGGCTGAACTGGTCTGGTTCAAAAGAGATCTGAGGGTGGCCGACCACGTCCCCCTCTTGGAGGCGAGTCGCAGGGGTGAGGTGGTCTGCCTTTACGGTTACGAACCCGAGTATCTGGAAAGCCCCGAGTTCGATGCTTCTCACCTGACTTTCATCAACCAGTCTCTGGAACAGCTGGCCCAAGCTCTCGAGGCACTGGGAGGTCAACTCGTGACCCGGGTGGGCAATTTTCCCCAGCTCCTGTCCGAGTTGGCAGAGCAAGTCCCGATCGACCGAATCTGGGCCCATGAAGAGACCGGCACGATGGTCACCTTCAAGCGCGACATCCGGGTCCGAAGATGGGCTCGGGAACGAGGAATTCCGATGCTCGAGGTTCCCCAAACCGGAGTGGTGCGACGGCTCAAAAGTCGGGATGGGTGGGCCTCGATCTGGGAGAAACGGATGCGTTTGCCAGTCCAGCCGAAACCCGAGCGCCTCTTTTCCCCACAGCTGCCGTCAGCAGGGATTTTGAAAGCGGAGCACTTCGAGCTTGACGACAGCCAACGGCCCGAAGCTCAACGCGGCGGGGAAGAGAGGGGCCAAGCGGTTCTCGAGAGTTTCCTCAGCCAACGCGGCAGCAAGTACCACAAAGACCTGTCCAGTCCCGTGACGGCCTGGGACGGTTGTAGCCGTCTGAGCCCCTATTTGACCTGGGGGAACCTCTCTCTGCGCCAGATTTTTCAGGCCGCCGAACGACAGCGCCGTCGAAACGGCTGGGCCCGACCCCTGAAATCCTTTATCGAGCGCCTCCACTGGCATTGCCATTTCATTCAAAAGCTAGAGGACGAGCCGGCCATCGAGTTCGAGAACATGAACCGTGGTTACGACGGTCTGCGAGAGAACGACTTTCGCCAGGACTGGTTTGACCTCTGGTGCCGAGGCGAGACCGGCTACCCCCTGGTGGACGCCTGTATGCGAGCCCTCCACAAGAGCGGCTGGATCAACTTCCGCATGCGGGCCATGCTGGTCAGTTTTGCCACCTACCATCTCTGGCTCCACTGGCGCCAGCCGGCCGTTTTTCTGGCCCGTCACTTTCTCGATTTTGAACCCGGTATCCACTTCAGCCAGTTTCAAATGCAGGCTGGAACAACCGGGATCAACTCCCTGAGAATCTACAATCCGATCAAGCAGCAGATCGATCAAGATCCCGACGGAATCTTCATCAAACGCTACCTCCCCGAATTGGAAGGGGTGCCCAAAGCCTATCTGGTCACGCCCCACAAGATGCCCCCGAGCATCCAGCGCCAGGCTGGTTGCCGCATCGATGTGGATTATCCGGCTCCTGTTGTAGAGCACTTGCCGGCCTATCGGGCTGCCAAAAAGAAGATCGACCTCTTTCGCAAGCGGCCCGAGGTCGAACGAGCCAGCCGAAGAGTCCTGGTGAAACACGGCAGCCGCCGCAAACTTTAACAAACACAATCGCAACAACTTTCCCCAACCCGCCGAGAAACCCAGGCTGAAAAGGCTCTGGCGACCCTGGCCATATGTCCAGCCTGTTAACTGTCCACCGCCTGTGGATTCTTCCGTGGAGGAAGGTTCAAAGTTTGGTAACCGTCCCAGGGACCGCAACAGGTGGGCCGAAACGGTCGGTATGACAAGCCAGCCGGTCCTGGTGGCCGTCGGTCCGAGCGGGGGTCCCCAAGAGTTTCTTCTTGAACGTCTGACTTACAGCGTCGGCCGCGCCGACGGGCGTTGGCTGGAGGAACGGTTGGCCGTGACCGGCGATCCTCTTCTTTCCCGCCACCATTTCGATATCGAGTGGAGCCAGGGCAAGCTCCATGTCTGCCGCCATCCCGAGGCCAAAAACCCCCTTTTTTTTCAGGGGAGAGAGCGAGACCGATTCGAGCTTTCCCCCGGTCAGGTTTTTCTTTCCGGCAAGACCCGCTTCGAGTTGATGGTGCGCTGCGAGGAGAGCAGCGCCCCGCCCCTTCGAGAGTTTACCCTGGTGCGGACCGAACTGCCCCAGGTTCACCGTCCCAACACGGAGGAGTGCTTTCGCGCTCTGGTTGAGCTGTTACCGGAATTGCGAAACAGCGCCGATGAGACCACCGCTTTCCAGGGCACTCTCAAGGTGTTAGCCCGGTTGCTCCCCGAGGCGGCCGAGTTGACGGTTTTGAAACTTGGAGAGCGGCCCGAGACCTTAGAACGCCGCCTGGCACCCGAGAGAACTCGGGCAACTCCTCCCAGTCGGGGCTTATTGGCCAGAGCTTTCGAGGTCAATGCAACGGTGGCCCACGTTTGGTCGGGTCAGAGCGCCAACCCGGCCCTAACCGAGCACGCCCAGGCGGATTGGGCGGTGGCTTCGCCGGTGGAGGTGGCTGGCGCCGAGCGATTCGCCCTCTATGTGGTAGGGTCGGCAGCGGCTGCCCTCAGCGAATCGGAAGCCGAGCGTCAAAAAGCGTATCTCGACGATATGACCTCCCTGGTCGATATCGTGGCCGAGACCCTGGGCCATCACCTGGCCGTAGCCCACCTCAACCGATTCGAGGGCCAGGTGACCCGCTTCTTCTCGCCCGTTCTGCGTCAAAGCCTGGTCGGTCGCGAGTTTTCTGAAGTGCTTCGCCCCACCCGTCGGGAGGTGACGGTCATGTTCTTTGACCTGCGCGGTTTCAGTCGGGCCACTGAAGAGGCTGATGAAGACCTGGACAGTATCCTGGGTCATCACGAGCTTTTGACCGACGTGATGACGGCCGTCACCGACTGTGTCTTCGAGCAAGACGGTGTCGTGGTCGACTACCAGGGCGATGCAGTGTTGGCCTGTTGGGGCGCTCTCAACGAGGGTCGCGAGACGGCCAAAGCGGTAGAAGCGGCCCGAGCTATCCTGGAGCGGATCTACGCCATGGAACTGCCCTTTGCCGAGAGCGGTCCAAGAGGATTGAGATGTGGTATCGGATTAGCTGGCGGGGAGGCGATCGCCGGTCAGATCGGAGCCCGTGAGCAGATCAAGTTCGGGGTGCTGGGCAACATTGTCAACCTGGCCTCTCGCCTGGAAGGGCTGACCCGCTTTTTGGGAGTGCCGATACTGCTCGACAGTCAGGTCTACTCGGACTTGCCCGAGGATTTTCTGTGCCGCCGCATCGGTCAGGTCCGACCGTCTGGAGTCGAGGAGCCCTATGAGCTGTTTGAATTGGTGGTCGCTCAGGAGCTGGGAGGGTCGGGTCTTCAGCTCGAGGAGGTCCAGAGCTTTGAAGCGGCCAGTCACCATTTTTCCCAAGGCCGCATGAATGAGGCTTACGAGGCGCTTTTAGCCGGGTCGCGCCCTCACGACCCGGTGGCACGATTCTTGACGAGACGAACTCTCCTCTATCTTGAAGAAGGCCTGCCTCGGGATTTCAGCGGAGTGCTGGAGTTTCGTCATAAGTAGATTTCTGCTCGCTCTGGCCACCCTGGTAGGACTAGCGGCTCTCACGCTGGTGTCTTTGCCCCCGGCTGACACCTGGTGGCATCTAGCGGCGGGTCGCTACATTCTGAATTCGGGCCTACCCGCCACCGACCCGTTTTCGTTCACCGCCGGCGATCACTCCTGGACCAACCACGAATGGCTGGTCACGGTGTTGTTCTATCAACTCTACGATTGGGGCGGACTGGGTCTCCTCTATGCCTTTCGTAGCGGGCTGGTAGTGATCTCCTTTGGAGTGCTCCCCCTGGCCTGGGCCTGGGGCCACCAGGCCGAGGGGACCTGGTGGCCCCTGCTGGCTCCCTTGGTCTGGGCTTGTCAGGCCGGCTTTTTCGTGGATGTGCGGGCCTACCTCTTAACCTATCTTTTTTGCTCTTGGATGTTTTTCGTGGTCCTCTCTTACGGGCGAGATTCCCGTCCGGGCTGGCTGGTCTCGGCCCTGGTGGTGATGGTGGTGTGGGCCAATAGCCACGGAGCTTTCGTGCTGGGCTCGATTGTCTTGGGAGGAGGCGCCATCGGTCGATTCTTGGTCGGGCAACCCGAGCTTGGCAAGAAGCTCTTGGCCACCTCTATCGGGGGGTATCTGCTCACGGCGCTCAACCCCTACGGACCCCGTATCTGGCTTTTCCCCTTTAGCCTTTTGGGGGAAGACGCCTTCCGGTTAGGCTTGAATGAGTGGGCCACTCCCGAACTCTGGGGGGCCCAGACATCCTATCTGATCGTGGTTCTGGTGGTGGCAGCCCTTCTGGTCTGGCGTCGACCGGCCGAACCCGAGCTTTTTCTTCTCACCCTGTTCTTCTGTGCGGCCGGGCTCAAGACGTGGCGCCACGAGCCCTTGGCGGCGCTCTGCCTGGCCTATGTCTTGCCTTCCCTGTTGCCGACCCTCAAGAAGGAGGCCTGGCGCCGTCTGGCTGGGGTCGTGAGTGTGGTCCTGGCTTTGGCCCTGCTGGTGCCTCGCCTGAGCTTGGGGGTGGCCGGAATGAACCGGGAAACGACCTTTTTCCCAGCCTTTGCAGTTCAGTTCCTGAAAGCCAACCCCGACCTTCCCAAGAGGCTCTATAACCCTTACGAATGGGGCGGCTACCTTCTCTTTCAGGTCGGTCCCGAGCGCCAGGTCTTCTTTGACGGCCGCGCCCACACCGTTTATCCCGAGCAAGTTTATATCGACGGTCTCTATCTTCAGTTCGGCGAGCCGTGGGCCCGCTTAGTCATCGAGAACGGTTTCTCTCCTCCCGGCGGCAGTCTCGAGGAGTTACTCGAGCGTTACCGAGTCGAGATGGTGCTGGCCACTAAGCTTCAGGGGAATCTGGCCACCCAGATGGCCAACCTCGACGACTGGTTCCTGGTCTATGAGGATGACAACTGCCTGGCTTATCTCCCCGACACTCCAGCCTACCGGTCTCAGAAGCTGGTCTACCCTGATACCCCCTTCTCGCTACGTCGGCGAGCCCTGGAAAACCGGGGCACACCAGCTGAACTGGAAGCTCTCCTGAAGCTGACCCGATTGGCTCCCCATCAGGCTCAAGGTCACGTCTTACTGGGAGCTTGCCTGCTGGACCGAGGTCACCTCGACCAGGCTCTCCCAGCCTTCCTGAAGGCCCAACAACTCGACCCCAACATGCCTTTGTTACACTACTATCTGGGGCTGACTCTCTTGCGCCTTGGCCGAGACAGCGAAGCCCACGCGGCTCTTGAAGAACAGCTCAAGCTGACCCCGGGCCACCAGCCGACCCTCCAGCTCCTTCGCCGGTAGCAGCTAGTTTCTCTCGTTCAACGGGGAGCCGCCCTCGTCGGCTAGGATCCACCGGTCGGCGGCGGCCGCTCTTTGCTCCCTTAGAACTTCCTCCATGAGGGCCTGTATGTCGACCATTCTGGCCTCACGGGGTTGGCCCGGTGTCAAAGCCTCCTCCGAGACCACTTCACTCGAGAGAAGCGGTGCAAAAGTCTCCGGCCTCTTGCGTTGGTATCCCGGCGTTTCCACGGCCGACGGAACAAACACCTCGCTTGGAGGCTGTTGGCTAGCCCCTCCGGAGCCTTCGACCATCTGCCTGATGTCGTCAGTTCTAGCTATCCGCGGGGTCGTAAAGGGGATTTGATTTGAAAGAGTCACGCTTGCCCCCGAAAGGTTTTTATACCTTTATCTTAGACCCCTCACTGGCTAACGTCTCTAGCTAGCCGCCAGGTCGCCGCTTCAAACCGGTGAGCTGCCCGACCGGCCTGGTAAGGTCCCGTTCAGGATCGGGAACGCTCTGGGCGGGGGGGGGTGCAAGTCTAGGCGCCGCATGGCCGCAAGTTAACTTGAACCGG
>CAYRFU010000235.1:0-11279 GCA_964423525.1 uncultured Burkholderiales bacterium
CGTCTCCGATGAGAAACAGATCATGGCCGTGCTGACCGGCTATGTCGGAGGCGGAACAGCCTTCCCTTTGCATCTTTTCCGAAAGACTTACAGGGATCGAAAGCCGGGCTCTCGAGCCGTTCACCTGTTGGTCATCTCAGACGATGGAGTCGACACCATGGCCCATCGTGATGAGTTCGGCAACGACGGGATGGAGTTGGCTCGTCAGGCTCTGACCGAAGGTCGGGCCGGTGGCACGATGGTGCTCAATCTCTATCAAGATCTGAACAGCTGGCCATTTGCTCGCCAGGCGCGAGAGATGGGCTGGCGTCTTTTCTCGATTCAGCGTTGGGAGGACCTGGTGACCTTTGCCAAAGAATTCGCTCGCGAGCAGTTTCATCAGGAGAAGATTTCATGACCGGCCCCCCAGTGGAACAGTTGACCCGGCGTCTGGCCGATACCCCCGAGGAATTCCTGGCTGAACCTTTGCGAAAGAACGGCCAAGGAAGAGTATCAGTGGGGGCCGTCATTTCCGATCTTTTAGAAAGACTAGGGAGGAGCCTCTCGAGGCCACGGAAGTGAAGCACTATGTTGGGGGAGACCGGGAGCGAAACCGTCTCCGCCTCACTTTGATAGCCTGCTGGCTGCTGGCCGACCCGGGCTTTGCTGATCTTCTGGAGTCCAGAAAGTCAGTGAGAAGGTTTCTCGAATCCGGTCTGACCGAGATGGCCGCTCTGGTCGACGCCCCTCAGTTCGTGACCGAACCCGATCGCCGAGAGGAGCTGGCCCGATTCACCCTGGCCCGCCTCGAGTTGATCCCGGCTGGAGAGGGAAAGGCTCAGGCTCTGGACCGCTTGACCACTTTGTCGAGTGTTGAGAGGGAACGAGTTCTCAAGCGGGCCAGGGCCGAGCAGAAGCGAGCTCGTAAAGTTCGCGAAGAATTGGCCCGCAAGGCCCGGGAGGCGGCCGCTCCCGGCTGGACTCGCGAATGAGTTTGCTCAACGACATCCTGGAACACCAACAGGCTCCCCGCTTCAACTATCGTTGTGACGACCAGTTGAGCGAAGAAGGCCTGGAACAAGTGCGGCGATTCGAGGCGGAATTGGCGGCCAAGCCCGTTGGTTGGCGCCCTGGCCAGATTCCCGATTGGGTCCAGGCCCACACCGAGAGGGTTTACCGGGAGGTGCCCTACTACCGACAGTTCGGCTCTTACTCCGGCGACTTCGAGTCTCTGCCCCTGGTCAATCGAGCCGCCCTGGTAGAGCGACCTGAGCTGTTCGTGCCTGACTCGATGGAACTCGACGAGATGATCGTCTATTGGACTTCAGGAACCACCGCCAGTTCCGCTTTGATCCCTTCTCATCCGGCCGTCAGTTCTCAGGTGTTGCCTCTATTGAATCTGGCTCTACAAACCAGGGGGACGAACCTTCCCCGAGGTTCGGGACAGGTGGCTTTGGCTCTGGTCAGCTTCCAGGAAAACACTCTGACTTATGCCACCACCTCGAGTTTCTTGGACGGCGCGGTTTTTGTAAAACTCAATCTGAATCCGGCTGACTGGCCTCGAGCCCAAGCGCGGGAGGTCTTCCTAAGGGATCTCAACCCGGCCGTGATCAGCGGGGACCCGATCAGCCTCAAAGCTCTGGCCTCTCTGGACCCCGGCTTAACCCCCAGGGCGCTGGCTTGTTCGGCGATGGCCTTGGGACCGGTTTTAGCTAACCAGTTGGAAGAGCAGTTCGGTTGTCCCGTGCTCGACCTCTACTCCCTGACCGAGGCGAGGATGATCGCGGTCGCTACCGCTCCAGGCCATCAGCTTCTGAGTCCCGATCTTTTTCTTGAAGTGCTCGACCCTTCCGGTCGCCGTTGCCGACCGGGCCAGCGAGGAGAGATCGTGGTCACGGTGACGCGCAATCCCTATCAACCTTTGATTCGCTACCGGACAGGGGACTTCGCGTCTTCGCAGTGGATAGGAGAGCAACCCGTGCTGGTCGGGCTGGAAGGTCGCCAGCCCGTGACCTTCCGAGGACGGGACGGCTCCCAGGTCAATAACATCGACGTGACCAGAGCCTTAAGAGATTTCCCTCTGACTCAGCTCCAGCTTCACCAAAACCGTGATGAGACATTGCTCTTGCGCTTTCGAGGAAAGGTGAAGCAGAGCCAGCTGGAAGAGGCGCTGGCGAGTCTTCTTGGCCAGCCGGTCGAATGTCAGCTGTTGGAGGGCCCACTGGGGCCGAAGCTGTTGACCTACACCAGCGACCTGCTGGAATAAAAGAGACCCGCGTCGGTAGCGCGGGGGTTGAGGACGAACCAGCCTCTTCTCTTAAAAAAAACCGGAACTGCCTCCGCCGTAATACATGACGCCCATCAGCACCAAAAGCCCGACGATGGCGATGGGAAGACAGGTGATGGCGGTATTTCCTTCTGGATGGTGTGACACTTACGCGTTCTCCGTTATCAAATTCGTGAGTCGCTTTCGGGCTAGGCCCGGGACTCCCTCCCGAAAAAGGAGGCTGCCGGCTCAGCTAGTCTTGGCTCGGAGTATTGCAAAAACTGACCGCTCCAGTCAAGAGGGGCCTTCAGGGCCAGCCAGGCAGCGGTTCGGCCAGGCACTTCGGGCGGTTCGAGTTGGCCTTGGTCGTAAAGATTTAAGAATTTCTGGTGAGCCTCTTGGGCCATTCCTGTCCGACCTTGCTCTCGAATTTGGGCTTGCATCGCCGTATCGATCACGCCGGGACGCAGCGACACCGAGGTGACCAAAGGCTCTTCCTGGGCCAACACGGTGGTCAGGTGCAAGAAGCCTGCTTTAGAAGAACAGTAGGCGCTCCAGCCGACCATCGGCTTGAGAGCCGCGCCGGTGCTGACATTCACGATTCTTCCGCGGCTTTCTCGAAGAGCCGGAAGGGCCGCTTGAATCAAAGCCACGGGAGCCAGGAGATTGACTTTCAGGTTGGTCTCCCACTCCCTTAAATCGGCCTTCGCGAGGGGGGCGACCGGTCCCAGCAGACCGGCGTTGTTGACCACCGCGTCGAGTCTTCCGAATCTTTCCAAAACCTGCTCGATCAGCTTCTGAGGTGTCTTGGGGTCGGCCAGGTCGGCGGGGAGGGCGATCGCTTCAGTCAGTTCGCTCTCGAGCTCCCGAAGGGGCTCAGGTGAGCGGGCGGTCAGGGCCAGTCTGGTGGAGACTGAGTCGAGAGCCTGGGCGGTGGCCCGACCCAGGCCCCGAGAAGCTCCCGTTACCAGGATTACCGGTTTCATTTACCCCTCCAAACTGATCGACTGAACCGGCCTGGCTTCCGACTGATGGGTTAGGAAGACCAACTCCACCGACCCGACTTGGAGGCGATCCCCGTCGCGAAGGTTGACTCGCTGGCCAACCTCCATCGGAGTCTGCCAGGTCAGACCGTCGGCTTTGCGGGTGACGCCCACCTCGGGGCCAGCCGTCCGCGCGAAGCTGAAGGTTTTCACCCGTTCATCCCATTCTAGTGCCATCTCGGTGTCAAGCCCAGGCACGGTATGAGTTTGGTCATACAGTCTCTCGCGGGGCTTTTGTTCAGGATTGAGTCCGATTCGAAAGCCCTCCAAAACGAAGGTTTCTCCCCCCACGTGGGTGAGCCGAAATCCGGTTGGGGTCTCGATAGAGAGCTTTTTGCCGGCTGGGACCGGTGCCGGGGCCGTGGCCTGGCGCGGTGGTCTGACAGCGAAGGTCTGTCGGCTCGGTGCGCCCAGCAGTTCGGGGTTCTGGCCGGCCGGGATCGCCCCCTGGTCGGGAATTCCTGAGAACCGTTTCTCGGCTCTTTGCACTTCCAGGGTCACAGCCCCAACCTTAATCAGGTCGCCCTGCTCGAGAATCATCTCGTCGATCGGTTGTCCGTTGACGTAGGTCATGTTGGTTTCGGAGCGATGAAAGATGCGTAGTCTCTCCTGGTTGGCGTCCCACTTGAGATCGGCATGGAGACGGGAGACCGCATCGTCGTTGAGGCGAAACCAGCCCTGCTGACGGTCGTCTGGCCGACGGGCTCGGCCGATACTGATTTCTTGGGCGTCGATGGGGAAGGTCAGGCCGCGACCGGGTCCATCCACGATTCTGAGTTGTAGACCGCAACTAAAGGGCATATCGAGCGCCTCGTTTCACAAGGATTCTGGCGCCCATTCTACAGCCTGCTAGTCGAGCACCTTCATGGTTCCGGCCGTGACCCCAAACTGTTCGTGAACCTTCACCTGGGAGACCAGTTCGGCCGGGGTCATCGTACCTCGCAGCAGGGCCTGATAGCAGCTTAGCACCAGTCTGGCTTCCTCGAAACTCTCTCGCACGAATTCAACCCGAAATCGGCTGACGCCCCGTTCTATCAGGTCTGGGACGATCTCGGCGGCGCTCTGAGCGGCGGCGTTGAAGACCGTGTTGCGACAGCCCACATCAACAATCACGGGGTGGACTTTGCCGACCCGGTCACGTAAGGCCACTTGGTGGGTCTCGCAAGGACGTCCGCAACTCCGATAGTCTCGCCCGTTGCTGAGCAGGGCTGAATAGACGCAATGCTCGGTGTGAAAGGTCGGGATATGGTGGTGGATGGTGACGGCCACCCGGCCCCTGGGGGTCTCGTCTAGCAGGGCTCTCAGCTGAACTTTATCGAGATCGTGGCTGGCTGTGATGGTGGTCAGACCCAAAGATAAAACTTTTCGGGCGCTGACCGAGTTGGTCACGTTCAGGCAAAAATCGCCGTGAAGCTCGGGATGAGAATCGAGCTGAGAGAACGACCACAAGCCCCCCCAGTGGCGAACTAGAAGGCTATCCGGCTCAAGCTTTTGGAGACGACGGTCATAGACTTCCTCGCCCGGTTTTTGAACCCGCACGGTGGCCAGGCCCAGCTTTAAACCGGCTTGTCGAGCCCGGGCCACGCTGGCGTTGAGACCTGTCAACTCCATCCAGTCCAGTTCCACCTCGCCAAGACCGGCCTCAATAGCGGCCTCCAACTGGTCGTCGTTGCGACATAAAGCGACCAGGTAGGGCTCGCACTGGTGGGGAGCGCATTCTGTCCTGACCAGATGGGGACCAGGCCGAGCGGCTTTGGGGGCCGACCTGAGCCACCTTTCAGTCAGTCCCTCGACCAACTCTCGGCGCACACTTTTGAGTTCCGACAGGGGGAGAAAAAGGCCGTCCTCGACCTCGAAGTCGAGTCTCCCCGGCCGGAAAGGCGAGCCTCCCAGGGCCAGCAGTTTCTCCTCAGCGGTGGACCGGTCGAGTGACCTCTTGCGGGCTGAACTCAAGCACGAGGAGCTTCGCACCGTGAACTCTTGACCCCCGCCGGAACCGACCACCGTGAGCCGTTCGTGGCAGCGACCCTCGACCCTCAGATTAAGGAGCTGACGCCCTGCCGGAGTCTTTTTCTGCTCGGCCGCCAACCGTTTGCTCACTTCCGGGTCGGAGGTCACGTAGACTCGAGCCCCGATCTGGACTCTCCTGAGGTTCGGTCCGGGCTGGCCAAAGCCGAGGATCCAACCGCTCCCTGCTTTCTCGACTCGGAAGATGGGACCACCTTGCTCCCTTTCCTGGTCGTCGCCCTGGCCGAACACGATCCCCATGCCAGGCCTGGGCTCAAGGGTGGCGGGCCGGGGTCCGGTAGCGGCTTCCGGAGCTCCTCCCAGGGCCGGTAGGGGACTTGAGACCTCTCCATAGGCCCCAGGTTGGTTAGGAGGCGGCCCAACCCGGACCTTTTTGGAACCGACCTTCTCGACCACTCCCAGCAGGACGCCACGGTGACGAGGACTTCTCCCTTCCACCAGGCTCTGGTGGTCGCTTCCGGCCAGGAACCCATCGCCAAATCCCCGGGAATAGGTCAAGCTCAAGTCGAGTAGGTCGCGAGCCAGGTGACCTTCCGAGGGGGCCCCCTGAGCCAGGCTGTCGACCCAGCGCCTGAGACTGGTCACAGCCGCCGTCACGTAGTCGGGTCCCTTCTGGCGCCCTTCGATCTTGAGGGTGTGAACCCCGACATCCATCAGTCTCTCGACAGCTCGGAAACCGGCCAGGTCTTTGGGACTCAGGAGATAGCTGATATCGCCCAGCGGTCGCACCTCATCATCGACCACCAGGTCGTAGGGCAGGCGGCAGGCTTGAGCACACTGGCCACGGTTGGCCGACCTTCCTCCCCAGGCCTCAGAGGATAGGCACTGGCCACTCCAGGCCATGCAGAGGGCTCCCATGATGAACACTTCAAGTTCGATTTCGGTGGCCTCGGCGAAGCGGGCGATCTCGTCCACCGAGAGCTCTCTGGGCAGAACCACTCGGGTGATTCCCAGGTCGGCCGCGAAATGGGCTCCCTCGGGGCTTGAGATGGTCATCTGGGTGCTGGCATGCAGCTCGAGTTCGGGGCAGACCGATCGGGCCAGCAAGGCCACAGCCGGGTCTTGAACGATCAAAGCGTCAACACCAGCTTGAGCCACCGAGGCGAGAATCGTTTCCACCAGAGCCAGCTCTCGCTCGTAGATCAAAGTGTTGAGAGTGAGATAGGCTCGCACTCCTGCTCGGTGCACCTCTTCCACCACCTGTGGCAGGTTTGATAAGGAAAAATTGTCGGCCCGGGCTCTGGCGTTGAACCCTTCATCAAGACCAAAATAGACAGCGTCGGCGCCGGCTGCCAGGGCAGCCGTCAGCGCTTCACGGCTGCCGGCTGGAGCGAGAATCTCGGGGACCACTTTTTAGCCTTCTTCTCGAAACTTCAGGCCTCGTCGCTTCTGTTCCGCTAAATAGGCTTTGCGAAGGATTTCCCGCACCTCAAACGCTTCGCGCACATTGTGCAAGATCACCTCAGGGAGACTAGCGTCGGTGCTGATGATTTTCACGTCGCCGATGTTGAGGGCTCTTTCCCCCAGGTTTTGACTGACCTCGGTGTCGCGCACCCGAATCAGGTCGATCTCCTCGAGATTGCGCCCGAACAACCCCCGAAAGATGCGTAGCCTCTGGCTGGTGAGTTCATAGCGAGTGCCGAGGGTGGCGTAAGGTTTGCCTTCCCAAAGCATCTGCTCGTCTTGGCCGGTGGGGGCGCTCGGTTGTTCTCCTTCTTCGAGGGTCTCAAAGACGGCAAAGACACCGTCAGCCATGGCCGTGACCAGGGCCTGGAGCTGGGCATGAGGGATGCTGTTGATCGCGACCTTGCTCTCGTCGAGGGAGCGATAGAACTGCTCTGACACGATTCGTCGGACGGTATCTTTCTCCATGGGACGAGCTTAGGCGCCAGCCCGAGAGCTTCCTGCGGAGGGCCTGCGGGAGAAGCTCTTTAGATTGCGAATGGCTACCAGCGTGGAAGCTCGAGAGAGACTAGCTCGGGAAGGGATTCTCCCCTTGCCACCGGAGGTCGAAAAGCTGTTGGCGCAGATCGACCTCTCGGACCGACTTTTGGCTTACCTGTCTCTGGTTCACGATACTTCGGTCCGCCTCTGCGAGGCCCTCTGCGGCCGCTGGGAGCAGCTTGCCTACGTCAAAGAACCGGTGGCTTTTGGGGCCGCCACCCACGATATCGGCAAAGCTATCTTTTTTTCGGAGTTAAACGGACCCGGCCATCGTCATGAACAGAAAGGGGAAGAGCTGCTGCTGGAATTGGGTGTTGAGGAGAAGCTGGCTCGATTTGCCCGGACTCACGCCAACTGGCGACAGTGCGAGCGGTTGGAGGATCTGTTAGTAGCCCTCTCCGATCATATCTGGAGAGGTGCTCGAGTGGAGCGGTTGGAGGAGAAGGTGGCTACCGCCATCGCCTATCGAGTGGGGGCTGATTACTGGCAGGTCTATCGCTTCTTGACTGACCTCCTGGAGCGACTCAGCCAAAAGAGTTCGCAACGAGTTGTGCTGGAAGCGAGTTTTCCCATCAGATGACCTCTCTAGACGACTTTCTCGACAACCTCGGCGACGGCCAGGCTTCCGATCTCTTCCTGGTCTTGGGCAAGCCTGGCCGGGTTCGCAGAGCCGGAGAGACCGTGTTGCTCGAGGAGTCAGGCCCGGTCGCGGGCGAGCTGTTTCAGAACTTGCTAGAGCGACTGGCACCCGAGCAGGTGGCCCGATACCAACGGGAGGGGCAGCTCGATCTCGGCTACACCACCGAGAAGGGTCACCGTTTCCGAGTCAATCTCTACCGTCAGCAAGGTCAGCCTGCCCTGGTGGCCAGAAGCCTACCGGGCGGTTCCTTGACTCTTGAAGGGCTGAGTTTGCCGGCCGAGTTGGCGCGTTTGACCGAGTTGAGTCGGGGTCTTGTTCTGTTGACTGGGGCGGCCGGTTCGGGCAAGAGCACGACCCTGGCCGCTCTCGTTCATCTTCTCAACCGGACCCGGGCCCTTCACATCGCCACCATCGAAGACCCCATCGAGTTCGTCCACCAGGACCAAAAGGCCATGGTCAACCAGCGCGAAGTCGGTAGCGACGCTCCCACCTTTGAGGCCGCTCTTCAAAACGTCCTGCGTCAAAGTCCGGATGTGTTCGTGATCGGAGAGATTCGAGACCGACCAACGATGGAGGTGGCCCTGGCTTCGGCCTTGACCGGTCATCTGGTTCTGGCCACTCTCCACACCGGCAATGCCGTTCAGAGTCTCCAAAGGATCGCAAGCTTCTTTCCCGCCAACCGGCGGGCTCAGCTTCACCTGGAACTCTCTCAGTGTCTGAAGGCTCTGGTCAGTCTACGGTTGTTGCCCGCTCGACAAGAGGGACGGGTCCCTGCGGTTGAGCTTCTCACGGTGACACCGGGAGTGGCTGTTGCGAGAGGGCCGCCATGAAGAACTGGGTGACGTGCTGCGAGCCAGTCAAGACGAGCGGATCTCAAGCTTTAACCAGGCCCTTCTCAAGCTCTATCAGCAAGATCGGATCAGTCTCGAGGTGGGGGCTGCCTTTTCCGATGAGCCGGAAGCTTTTTGTCTGGCTGCTGGAGGGATGAATACCTCAGTCGTGGGGGCAGAATCGGCGACCGCCGAAGAGGGTGCTCGCTTCGACATGAGGTTCCTGCTGGAACGAGTGGTCGAGTTAGGGGCCTCCGACCTCCATCTGACCGTTGACCGACCCCCGATGGTCCGCATCTTGGGACAGCTGGAGCCGTTGGAACAAGACAGCCTCTCGGCTGGCGAAATCCGTTTTCTCCTTTACTCGATGCTCAATAGCCGGCAGCGCAGTGCCTTTGAGGTGGACCATGAACTTGATTTCTCGCTGGCAGCGGACACCGGTCAGCGGTTTCGGGTCAACGCTTTCTATCAACGGGGCACGGTGGCGGTGGCCCTGCGGACCATCCCCAGCCGGATCCCGACCCCCACCGAGCTCGGTTTGCCTCCGTCGGTGGTGGACTTAGCCGCAAGACCCCACGGCCTGGTCTTGATGGTCGGTCCCACCGGCGTGGGCAAGACCACTACCGTGGCCTGTCTGATCGATTTGATCAACCAGGCTCGGCCCTGTCACATCATCACCATCGAGGACCCGATCGAGTACTCTCATCGCAGCCAGAAGGCCAATGTGAATCAACGGGAAGTGTATGCCGATACCGGCAGTTTCTCGGCTGCTCTCAAATACGTGTTGCGCCAGGACCCTGATGTGATCGTAGTGGGAGAGATGCGAGACCTGGAGACGATCTCGGCCGTGCTGACGGCGGCCGAAACCGGTCATCTCGTGTTTGCCACTCTCCATACCAACGACGTCACCCAGACCATCGATCGGGTCGTCGATGTCTTTCCCCCTCATCAGCAGGCCCAGGTTCGCCTCCAGTTGGCCGCTTGTCTGGTGGGAATCGTGAGTCAACGACTGCTCCCTCGAGCCGATCAGGAAGGGAGGGTGGCAGCCTTCGAGGTGATGCTGGCCAATTCGGCCGTCAGAGCTTTGATTCGAGACGGCAAAACCCATCAGTTAGCCAACATTGTTTCGACCTCGTCGAGCCAGGGGATGCTGAGCCTCGACCGCAGCCTGGCCGAGCTGCTCCGGGGCCAGGTGATCACTTCAGAGGAAGCTCTCAAGCACGCCACCAATCCTTCTCTCCTCGGTCTGGAACAAAGAGATACGGCCGAAGAATTGCGAGCTGCCAACGCTCTCGAAGAGGCCGGTTTAGCCGCCCGCCAGAAGCCCGGCTTCTTCGATGTTTTCAAAGGCGGAAGTTGAGGCAAGTCTTTTGCAAGGTCGATAGGGTAGTCTCAACGTATGGTCGCTGTGCTCAAACACCAGCAAGGCTTTCTCCCTGAAGAGGTCCGCCGTCTCCGGCTGGCCCGCCGCGCTTGGCGTGATCGACGCCGGCAGAAAAACTATCGTCGCTTCATTCTGGCCAGGATGGCCAAGGGATGGCTCCGGGTAGGCCAGTTCCGAGAACTGGAGTGGAAATAAAAATTGAGACAAAGCCGCGGGCTCCAAACGGGGCGCCGCGGCTCAGGTTGGACCGACGGAGCTACCAGGGGAACACCCGCTGGTAGCGAGCTCGAACCCGAATCAGTTCGAGGCGTAGCTGTTGCAGAGTCATCACGCGCTACCTCCAGCCACTTTGTAACCTGAGGGAGCGAAGCGAATGTTGAAAAAATGTAACCAAAAAACCCGTTACAGACCCAGAGCCTCGGGGCCTTGCTCAAACACGATGTCAACAGGCACCGCTCTCAGGCGCGTGAGGTCTTGAGCTAACTGAGGTTCAATTCTTCCTTGCAAGTCGACCAGCTGCCGGGCCCCTTGATAGTCGCCGTCGCCCTGAAGTTGCAAGAGTTTCTCGGCCAAGCTGTTGGTGGCGGCTTGCATTTTCTCGAAGTCGATTCGGTAGGTCCCAGCTCTTTTATCCCGCTGGAAGGCGCCCTGCTCTCGGAAATAGTTGAATCGCACCATGTTGGCCCGCCCATGAGCGCTGGAGGCTCCGAATCGCACCGACCGAAAGATGCCGGCCATAAAGGTCACGTAATTGTCCATCAAGACGCTATCGGGCAGATGGCCGTCCCGGTGAAGGGCGGTCACCATATAAAGGCCTAGAAGGTCCGCCTTTCCTTCTTCCAGGGTGCCGGAATATTCTTTGAGAGCCTCGTCCACGGGACCCAGGCCGTTGATGGTGTTCTTGATCCCCAGGCCGTGGGCCACTTCGTGAAACATGGTGTTTTCGAAAAAGGCCCGGAAGGTGACGTGCTTGCGCTGCTTGGGGTCGATCAAGATCTGGCTGAGGGGGACCATGATCTGGTCGAATTTGGCCCTCATGGCGTTCTTGAGCTGAAGGCGTCGACTGCCCTTTTGGAGCTGGACTTGCTCGTCGTTTGGGAGATTGATGGCGATGGTCTTGCTGCCGGCGTTGCAGTCACCCGCGTAGTAGACGACATCGTAGGCG
>CAYRFU010000236.1:0-11278 GCA_964423525.1 uncultured Burkholderiales bacterium
AGCCTACCAGCACGATCTGATTCCCATCTAGGTACAGTTATCGGAAAGACACGGATCACCTGGGACCGGCTCTCGAGCGAGCGGGACTGGGTCGGCTAAAGTTGATGATTTGGGACCACAACCGAGGACTTCTCTATCATCGCGCCCGAACCGTGTTGGCCGACCCGGAAGCGGCCCGCTACGTCTGGGGCGCCGCCTTCCACTGGTATACAGGTGACCATTACGAAAACGTGGCTCGCGTGCATGAAGCCTTTCCCGACAAAGCGCTCTTATTCAGTGAGGGCTGCAACTATCCGTTCTCGTGGGATACCTTCGAGCAATGGCGCTGGGGTGAGAAATACGGCGAAGCCATGATCAACGACTTTAACAATTGGGCCTGCGGCTGGACCGATTGGAATATTCTTCTCGATCACCGGGGCGGACCGAATCACGTCAAGAATTTCTGCTTCGCCCCCGTCCACGCCGATGGCGAAGGTCGGCTCAAGAAGATGAAGAGCTTCTACTATCTCGGCCATTTTTCTAAGTTCATCCGGCCGGGTGCCCGACGTCTGGCTTGCTCGTCGGTTCAGGACGACCTTCTTGCGACGGCCTTTATCAATCCCGATGCAACGATGGTCGTGGTTGTGATGAACAAAAGCGATAAGGAGAAGGCTACCACCCTGCGCCTTAACCAGAGTCAGGCGCGGTTCTCGCTGCCAGCCCACAGTATCGCAACCCTGACCTGGTGAGGGACAACCGAGGGTGCGATTCAGTCGTCTTTTTCATCGACGTTGATCTGAACTATTACAATCCTAGCCGGAGGGGAGGCGCGGACGTCAAGGTGCCTCTTGCTGGCACCTGTTTTGGATGTCTGTTCTGCTAGATTTTAACAGTTCTGTTACGATGTGGGACTAGACACAGGAACAGAAGGACTGTGGCGTATGTCTTGTCCTCCGCTCTATCATTAGGAGTATGACGTGCAATGGGTATTTCAAATAATTTGGCCGCGCTAGGTCGCAGAATCGGTGGCTTCGTCGACCGGAACAGGCCTCCGGCGGTAGGAGTCGGGGCGTACGCTTCCGTCGCGACTGCAGCCATGCTGACAGCTGGGGTTGCCATGAGCGACAGAGTTGATCCCCAACCGGTAATCTCAGGAACGGCTGAGACCTTTAATTCTTTAGGAACCGGCATAGATGACCCCCTCGATGAAATTCTAGCGCGTGCTCGAGTGGTCGACACGGCCGGTTTTCACGCTAACCGCTCCCCCTCCCCCTCAGATCAGGACGCGCTTGGTTTATGTCTACTTGCCAGACAGGTTGTCTGCTCGGAGACTAATGGCGAGGGTGTCGTTCATCACGACGGGGAGAAGCAGCTCCGTTTGACTGAAGGTCGTGGTTGGGCCTTAGCCAACCGTTGACACCCGCAGGCCGATATGCTACAACTTGAGTTGTTCCAAATGGAAGGACTTCGCTTTGGACTTCGTTCTGCTCTGGCTCACCCTGGGCCTAGGCGTATTGATGACCTGCGGCCTCGAGGAGGCAATTGCGTCGGTTGGCCTCGAACACGACGCCGAAACCTCAGACCGCGCCCAAGCTGTGTTCGGCGCTTTCTGCCTAACCCTGCTTGTGTTCACCTGGCCTATCGTCTTGGCGGAGTTCCTGAAGCGGAGATAAGCGAGTGCCCGTAGCTCAATGGATAGAGCGTCTGGCTACGGACCAGAAGGTTGGGGGTTCGAGTCCCTCCGGGCACGCTTCTTCTCACCGTATCCTACCAGTTCCACGTAGCCTCGGCCCTGGGTGCCCGAGTGGACTTCGGTAACCCTGACCGAACCTTCCCAGTAACGAACCGACACATCCAGTTCCTGGTCTTTTAAAGCCGGTTCGATCTGATAGAGCCTCGGACCAACCGAGAGACGCCAGCCGGAGGGGTAGGTGACTCCGCTGGCGGGGCTTGTCCAACGGTCGGTCTCCTCCAGAAGAAAATCGTCCGCTTTGAGAGTTTGGTAGCTCCCGTCTGAAGCGACCAGGCAGCCAGCATTGAAAGGGTCCCAGCCCTCATCTTCGCGGCGGAGGCGAAAAGCCATCACCTCGGTGTTGTCTTCGAGTTGAAGCGAGAACCAATCCCAGCCGACCAGATGCTCGGCCAGGGTCTGGCTACTCCACTCGTGATCCATCCAGCTGAACCCCTCGACCGGATGGCTAGCACCCTCGAAAGTGACCGTGCCGCGGGTCGGGAGGCGAGTTTGGGAGTAGTAGTAGGAGGCGACCCCGGGGCCGGCACCCTTCCGGGAGAAGCCGTTTTTCCCCTGGAGAACCGGGGCTTTGCCAGGTTCCAGGGTCAAGTCGATGGCTATCCTTTCGTGCTCGGCCGATAGGTGAGTCAACCCGTCTCGAGTCTCGATGCTCCAGTCGTGAAGCCAGACCTTGAGTGGTTCCCCTTCGGCCCCCGCCATCGAGAGCGTCTCCCGGCTGAAGCGTTCAAAAGAGTGAAAGCGCTTTTGCTCCAGGCCCGAGAGGGTAAAGTGAGCCATAAAAACGTTGTGGGCTGACCAGGCCGAGTCTGCCTTCTGCTCTGGCGGGCGATAGGCAGTACGAAAGAAGGTGAGTTGGTAACCAAAGTCTCCCTGGTCTCCGCTCACATTGCCGGTGTAATACCACCATTCAGTCTTAAAATCGTGATGAGGGCCGTGGTCGCGAGGTAGCTCAATCGGGGTGTCGCCCGTCACCTGGCGATAGTCGTTGGCGTTTTCAGCCAGGGCCTCGACGATGTCGACGGTGGCCTGGCCTGGAGCTGGTCGGGGCTCCCAATAGACGGACAGGACCAAAAGCCCACTCAGACCCAGCAGAATGAAAGCCCAACGGAAGCTCAAGCTCGAAGCTCCAGGCTCCCGCCACTGACCAGATAAGTACGGGCAGCCGTAGCGCTAGCCTCAGAGCTATGGGTAGCCATGACCACCGTTTGGCCCAACTCCTTGGCCATTTCATTGAGTAGCCGGAGGATCTCGACGCTGGTCGAGGCGTCGAGGTTTCCGGTTGGCTCGTCGGCCAGGACGAGGGCCGGCCGGTGGACTAAGGCACGGGCCACGGCCACTCGCTGCTGCTCTCCTCCTGAGAGCTTATCAGGATAGGTTTCGGCTCGATCTTGAAGGCCGACCCGGTCCAAGAGTTCCATCACCTTCTGTTCCGCGTTTTCGGCGGAGTTGAGTTCTAACGGGAGCCGAACATTCTCCGCCACGGTGAGGGTCGGAATCAGATTGAAAAATTGGAAGACGAATCCGATTCGCTCTCTCCGAAAAAGCGTACGGCTGCGTTCGTCGAGCTTGGAAAGCTCTTGGCCATCGACCAGAACCGTTCCGCTATCCGGCAGGTCGATGCCCGAGAGCAGATTGAGCAAGGTCGATTTTCCCGACCCGCTCTTGCCCATCAAAGCCACTCTGTCGCCGGAAACCACCGACCAGTTCAACCCGTCCAAGATGCGACGGGCCCCCTCACCTTCTGAGTAGGTCTTGACGATGTCTCGCAGTTCGATCACGAAAGTCTCCCAGTTGAATGGAAAAAGGGCCGGTCGTCGACCGGGCCCCATCGAAGTCAGTTTACCTTGTCTCTAAGAGTTAGGCAAGAGTCACTTTGTCGTTGAGATAGACATCCTGAATAGCCTGGAGCAGAGCCACCCCTTCTTTCATCGGACGCTGGAACGCTTTGCGGCCCGAGATGAGACCCATGCCTCCGGCCCGCTTGTTGATGACAGCGGTGCGCACGGCTTGGGCCAGGTCGTTGTCTCCGGATGCTCCCCCTGAGTTGATCAAACCGGCTCGGCCCATGTAGCAGTTGGCGACCTGGTAACGGGTCAGGTCGATCGGGTGGTCGCTTGACAGCTCATCGTACATCTTCTTGTGACTTTTGGCGAACTTCACGGCCGTGAAGCCACCGTTGTTTTCAGGCTGCTTCTGCTTGATGATGTCAGCCTCGATCGTGACGCCCAGGTGGTTGGCCTGACCGGTCAGGTCGGCGGCCACGTGGAAGTCGTTCCCGTTCACTTTGAAGGCTCCGTTGCGGCAGTAGCACCACAAAATCGTGGCCATGCCGAGCTCGTGGGCCATCCGGAAGGCCTGGGCGATCTCGACGATCTGGCGGCGGGACTCATCTGAACCGAAGTAGATGGTGGCTCCCACCCCGACGGCGCCCATATCCCAGGCCTGCTTGATGGTTCCGAACATGACCTGGTCATAGCGGTTAGGGTAAGTCATCAGTTCGTTGTGGTTGATCTTCACGATGAACGGGATCTTGTGAGCGTATTTGCGGGCTACCGCACCCAGCACTCCAAAGGTCGAGGCGACCGCGTTGCAGCCACCTTCGATGGCTAGCTTGACGATGTTTTCGGGATCGAAGTAGAGGGGGTTGGGAGCGAAAGAGGCTCCTGCGGTGTGCTCAATGCCCTGATCGACTGGCAAGATCGAGACGTATCCAGTGTTGGCCAGGCGGCCGGTCCCGAACAGGGTCTGGAGACTACGAAGAACCGGGACGCCACGGTCTGAGGCAGCCCAGATTCGGTCGACAAAGTCGGCCCCAGGCACGTGCAGGCTCTCGCTCGAGATGGTTTGACATTTATGGTTGAGAAGCGACTCAGCGTCCGGGCCGAGAAGTTCTTCAAGATTGTTTTTTTGTGCAGTGATGCTCAAGGTCGTACCCCTTTTTCGCGGATTTCTGTAGCTTTTCTACCCCATCGCCATCAGGCTTCAAACCGCGAGGGGTGAACCTGTTCGGGAGGTCTGAGCCGAGCAGCAATCGAAGCCGGGGGGCCAAGCAGATCTACGGAGGTCGATAGTGGGTAAAGCCCTGGTGGTAACCGAGAAACCTAGCGTGGCGCGAGACATCGCCTCAGCCTTGAAGGGGTTCTCTGACGAGAAAGAATATTACGAGAACGACAACTATGTGGTCACCTGGGCGGTGGGTCACTTGCTCGAGTTTTTGGAGCCTGAAGCGATCGATCCGAAGTACAAGCACTGGGTGTTGGAGGACCTCCCCATCATTCCCGAGCCATTCTCGCTCCAGCCCAAACCCGGTCAAAGCGACCGGCTCAGAGTTCTCAAGAAGCTCTATAAACGCAGCGATGTCGAAACGATCATCAACGCTTGCGACGCCGGCCGAGAGGGGGAGCTGATCTTCCGCGAGATCGTCGACTATCTCCATTCTTTCAAGAATGCGCCCAAACCGAAGAAGGCTCTCCGACTCTGGCTTCAGTCGATGACCTCCGAGGCCATCCGTAGCGGATTCGATCGACTTCGGCCCGGGACCGAGTTCGACGGTCTCGGCCACGCAGCTCAATGCCGCTCCGAAGCTGATTGGCTGATCGGAATTAACGCCACTCGAGCCCTGACCCGGCGCATGAAGACCCGAACCGAGAAGACAGCCTGGTCGGCTGGCCGAGTCCAAACCCCCACCTTGGCCCTGCTGGTTGACCGTGAACTCGAGAACCTGCAGCATCGGCCCGACCCGTTCTGGCGAATTCAAGCCAAATTCCGCTCAAGCGGACATAACTATGAGGGCACCTGGTACGACCCCAAGTTCGAACCCGATCCCGATCACCCCAGAAAAGACGACTGGATCACCGACGAAAAGCTTCTCAACCAGATCATCGAAGAGGTTCAGGGCAAGGAAGGTCACGCCACCGAGACGCGCAAGCCCCAAAAGGAAAGCGCCCGACCCCTTTTCGACCTGACTTCGCTCCAGCGGGAGGCCAACCGACGCTTCGGATTCTCGGCCCGACGCACTCTCCAGGCCGCCCAAAGGCTGTATGAGCTCCACAAAGCCCTCACTTACCCGAGGACCGACTCGAAATGTCTCCCTAACGATTACAAAGAGCATGTTGATAAGGTGCTGGAGGGCTTCGGGAACGGCAACGAGTTCGGTCAGTATGCCCGCTTTCTGCAACAGAAGGGGCTCAAGAATCAATCCAAAGTCTTCGATGATTCCAAGGTTAGCGATCACTTCGCGATCATCCCCACCGTGGGCCGGGTCCCGTCCGGGCTGTCCGGTGATGACGCCAAGATTTTTGATATGGTCACCCGGCGTTTTCTAGCCGCCTTCTACCCTCCTGCTGAGTGGACGAAGGTCGAGAGAACGACCGTGGTGGAAGGTCACCATTTCCGGACCCGCGCGCGCTTTTTGACCAAGCCCGGATGGTATGAGGTGTGGGGCAAGGAAGAAGCTGGCAAGAACCTTCCCGCCCTCAAGAATCTGGTCAAGGCGGAGGCTGACCTGGCCAAAGGGCTAGCCGGTGAGGACGTCGAGCCAAGTCAAGCCAAACCGGGTTGGGCCACCACCAAGGTCAAGGATGTGCAGCCCGAAGCAGACCAAACTCGGCCCCCCAGCCGCTACTCTGAAGCTCGTTTGTTGTCCTTGATGGAGCACGCCGGCAAGCAGGTCGAAGATGAGGAGATCGAGGAAGCGCTCAAAGGTAAAGGCCTGGGAACGCCGGCTACTCGGGCCGACATCATCGAGAACCTGGTCAACAAGCAGTACGCCAGGCGAGCTGAGAAGACCATCCGGGCTACTCCCAAGGGGATCCTCCTGGTCGACTTGCTCCGTCGCATTGAGGCCGGGCGCCTGGCCTCACCGGTCTTGACTGGGGAGCTTGAGATGCACTTGGGCGAAGTGGAAGCAGGCACCCGCAGTCGCGAAGATTTCATGAAAGAGATCAAAGAATACACCGAAGAGGTGGTCAACCTGGCCAAGACCTTCGAGTATGGCGCTCTCTACGCAGGAGATCCTCCCATTGGCCAATGTCCCATTGCACCCAAGCTCACGGTGCTCGAGCAGTCTCGCTTCTATTGCAGTGAGGACAACACCGGGAAGAACGATGAAGGCTGCGGGTTCATTATCTGGAAAGAGAAGAACGGCCGCTACATCGATCGGGTTACCATGAAAGAACTGTTGGAGCAGGGCGAAACCCCACTGCTCGATGACTTTTTGACCAGTCGCGGTCAAAGTTACAAAGGTAAGTTGCGTCTCGATAAAGACGGCAAGCTTGAACTGGTCTCCGAAGACGGAAAGCCGACCGGGCCGGCCAAAGTGGTCGAGATCTCAGACGATGCCACTCCTCTGGTAGCCTGCCCCTTCAACGCTGAACGAAACATCTACGAAACCGAGGTCGCTTACCAGTGCCGCTGCGATGAGAGCTGTCGCGAGAAGCATAAGAAGCTTAAGAACGTGGCCATTCTGCCGAAAATCGTGTGCCATCGGGAGATCTCGGTGGAGGAGGCCGTCACCTATTTCAAAGAGGGTAAGACTCCCGAGTGGGAAGACTTTATCTCACGCTACGGCCGGCCTTTTAAGGCCAGTTTGGTCTTGAAGGATAACGGCAAGCACGGGTTTGAATTTCCGCCTCGCCAGAAGAAGAGTAAGGGCAAAACGACCAAAGAGGCCAAGAAGTCCGAGAGCCAGGCCAAGGCGAAAACCAAGACCAAGAGCAAGACGAAAGCCAAGGCAAAATCCACCCAGAAGACCAGCAGAAAGGCTGGCTCCCAAAAAGGATAACCACGCTTGAGTTACGCCTGGTGGGAGATTCATTGTACTCCTGAAGAGACCCAAGAGACCCTGGCCCGGATACGGGAGGCTGCCAGCCCCGCCCCTAGCTACTTTGTTGTCCTGATTCTCTCGACCTTGATCGCAGCCTACGGTCTGATCTCTAATTCGACTGCCACGGTGATCGGGGCCATGATCGTCGCCCCCCTGATGGGGCCGATTTTGGGGTTAGCGCTGGCGGTTGTCAGAAAAGATACCGAGACCTTCTACACGTCACTATTCGCTGAGGTGGCCGGAGTCGCTCTCGTGATCGGCACTGGTATGCTGGTGGCTTTTTTGGTCTCCCCGTATACTTTGGATTTTGAATTGTCCGAGATCACGGCTCGAGTTCGGCCTACGCTTTATGACCTGGCCATAGGTTTTGCTGCTGGTCTAGCCGGAGCCTACTGTACAGTCCATCCCAAACTTCTAGGCTCGGTGGCTGGAGTGGCCATCGCGGTGGCCCTGGTGCCCCCTCTCGCGGTGACCGGCTTGACCACAGCTGGCGCCCTGACCAATCAGGTGGGCTGGGACAAGCCTTTCGGCTCCTTCATTCTTTTCTTTGCTAACTTTCTGACCATCGAGCTAGCCGCCATTATCGTCTTTCTGCTGGCCGGGATGGGTCAGTTGGACGCGGTGATCAGTCGTCAAGGAGTGGGCCGCTCTCTGATTATCAAGTTGTTGCTGCTGGCCGGTACCGGATGGTTTTTGACCGATCAGCTTCACGGTTTGGTTCAAGAAAGGACGATCACCCAACAGTCGCAGAGAGTGATTCGCGACTATGTCGGCCCGATCGAAGGGGCCCGTCTTGAAGGTTTGACGGTGACGCTACGACGGAACGGAACCTCGGTGGATGCCGTGGTCAGTTCACGAGAAGAGATTCGGCCGGCCCAAGTGGCCGAACTCGAGAGAGACCTCAATGAAGCGGTGAACATCGATTACCGACCCATCGTCCTGAGCGTTCGCTCTATTCGCTCTTCTCTGGCCTCGGCGACCGAGTTCCTGGACGAGCCTCCTCTGCCTGAGCCTGACCCCGAGAAGCTCCGCCGAGAGGCTCTTGACCGGGTCCTCAGCCAGGCTCTGTCGGCTCAACCGGTCGAACTCGAATCGTTTCAGAATCTTCCCGAGGCCGGTGGTCATCGGAAGGTTTTGTTGACAGTCATCGGTCCCTATGCGCTGAGTCCCCAGTTGGTCAAAGAACTGCAGCAGCAGGTCAACCAGCTGGCGGCTTCCGAGCCTCGTCTCAAAGGTCCGCCTTTTCAGCTGACCGTTCGAAGTCTGGTCATTCGCACGGCCAACGCTGAACAGGATGTCCTGTATTCGGCTCCCGACACTCGCACCCCTGAGGAGAAACGACGACTCGAGTTCGAAGCCACCGTGGCTGAGAGGGTCCGGACCATGGTGGAGCAGGAGGGAGGCCTGCGACTGCTCGAGGTTCATGTCAGCCGCCAGCAGGCCGAACAGCAGCCACGCGAGATCGTTCGAACCGTTGTTCAAACTCCCAAACTTCTCTCGTACAACCAGGTGCGAGAATGGGAGAGGTGTCTCAAAGAGATGTTCTCCGACCAGGAGTCGGCTCCCGAATTTGAACTCGAGATCGAGCAGCACCTGGGTGCTACCATTCGTCGTTCAGCCCTGGAGGAGCAGTTGCGTCGCGACCAGAGGCTGGAGAGGGTTTACGACGTCCTAACCCAGAGCGTCCAGAGTTCGCCGGGTGCTCGCCTGGTGGGTCAACCGGAGCTTCGGGTGAGCTCCGACAGCCTCGAGGTAAGAGTGGTGATCGCCTCCCCCAAGACGCTCTCTTTGGCTTCGGTGAAAAAATGGGAGCAGGCTTTGCAAAAGGCCGAGTCTCAGGCGATGGAAACTCCCACGGCGGTGCGCCTCATTATCGATAATCGCCTGGGTCAGCTGGTCGAAGGACCGGGCGCCTCCCCGATGCCCAGTCCCAGTCCGACTCCCAGCGCTACACCCACTCCGGAGCCTGTGTTAGAATAGGCTATGGCTAAGCGGCGCCGGCCCGACTTTGACATGTTTGACGTTGCCAGTGGCAAAGTCAGTCTTGAAGACTATCTCAATCAGCGCTACAGCGAAGTCGACCTGCAGTCGAGCGTCTGGGTCGATCCAAAAGATGATATCGACGAGCTGCTGGCCCCTCCCGCTAAAGATGAGCCCCCGGTTGTCAGGCCCTACAATCCGGCTCCCGAACCCGAGCCCACCGTCGCTGAGACTGTTCCGCCCGAAGAGGGCCCGATCGACTTTGAAGCTCTGGTCAACCGGTTTCATCAGGCGGCCCAGGAATACCAGGAACGCAACCCTGGGGAAGAAGACGGCTAATAAGCTGTTTACAAACTGTTAACAGGGATGCTCGAAAGGTTGACTCACCGGCAACGGCTTTTCCCTTAAACTAAGAACATGGCCATTTCGAACACCCCTATACCTAGCCCCAATCAAATGCCGGTGACTTTACCGGCCCAGGCTGAGGGGGCCGCCCCTCCCGTAGAGGTTCCTGAAGGGAACGCCCTCGTTCAGCTCCCACCCGGAGCTGACCTCGAAGGCTTGAGTCAGCTTGAAGGTAACCTCGCCCTCAATCAGGCCTGGCAGAATCTCACCCTGCAACAAAACGAAGGCCCCCCTGGGGGAACTCTTTTGTCGGCTCTCCAGGCTGACGAGATGGAGCAGATGTTCGGCAGCGCCTCTGAATCTGTCCGCCAGCTGGCCGATAGTCGCCCCGGAATGACTCTAGATCAAGCCCGCCCGCTGCTGGCCAACCCGGGCACCCTCGAGACGGTGCTTGAGTTGATGGAAGCGCGACCCGACCTCGACCCCACCCAGCTGATGCGCGCTCAGCCCGGGGGTCGTTCCCAGATGAGTTCCATCCTCAAAGATCCCAAAGCCCTGGAACTGATCAAGAATTCCGATGTTGACCCCGGTGAACTCGACCAGCTGGCTAAGAACTTGAGCCGTTCGATGGGCAACCCCGCCACGGGCCAGGTGGCCATGCAACACGCGATGGAGATTCTCGAATCCGACAGCACGGCTACCCCCGAAACGATCGGGGAGATGTTTGGAGAGATGGTTTCGGCCGTGGGCGGCAAACAGAACGCCGCTGCAGCTCTCAGTATGATGAGCCAGGCCAAAGACCTGATGGCCTCGGGAGAGATGGATGCTGAAGAGATCGGCCAACTGGCCCAGGCAGCCGGCAAAGTCGGGGGAGGGGGACCGAGCGGAGCCAACATGGTTTCCGAGGCCTTCTCCGCCGGGGCCGAGTTGCGAGCTTCTCGACCGGATATGCAGATGGCTGAAATCGTCGGCATGGCTGACGTGATGGCTGAGCGCTTTCCAGGCGAGAACAACCCCGACCGAATCAGTGCCTTCCGCGAGGGTCTGGGCATGATAAGCAGCCAGCCCAACATGGGCTCCCAGGGTGTTGACACGATGCTGGCCCAAGCCCAGTCTCAAGGAATCGCCGGTGACAAACTCCTCAACGCTTTCCAGACCCAGATTTCTGCTGTCAACGAAGGAAGTGCCAACCTGGGGACGTTGACCGACCCGATGGCTACTCCCGATGCTGAAGGAGGACTCCGCTTCGACCGCTTCGGCGGACGGGCCGCCGGAGACCGGCCCGAAGAACGGATTCAAACCCAGCGAGCCGAAGAGACGCGTCAACTGGAGAACCAACAGCCGGGCCAGCCGGGCGAACCGGGTCAACCTGGAAAGGGCGAGCCCGGGGATACAGG
>CAYRFU010000237.1:0-11277 GCA_964423525.1 uncultured Burkholderiales bacterium
GTCCTCGGAGTCCTTTTCAGCACCGGCTTTTCAAAGACGCCTTCCTTTAGTCCACCGTGAAGCCGAGAACGACGAGGTGAGAGTTTCGATTCGGCCGAAATCTTGGGAGTGCCCCCAGAAAGAGCGTCTTCTTTCATCCTTAAGCCTTGTCGCCTGGGAGCTTTCTGCTGTTGGCGCTTCTGTTCATCCTCCTTGGCTGCCTGGAGTAGCTCAGCAGCATTGACATCAGGCTGTAAAACCTCGACCACCCGCCAACTCGAGGGGTCGAGAGAGGGCTGAACGGTAGCCACCCTCGAGGTCATGTCCATAACCACATAGGAAGTAAAGTCTGAGAAGAGTTGATTCTCCACCGCCATGCGCGCCACCATCTTCCCGAGCAGACTGGCGTTGGCAGCTCCTGAGAGATTCAATTCATCTTGAAGCTCACCCACCTTGGTGCAGGCCCAGACAGCCCGAAGGGCAGGATTGGAAGCGTTGCCGGGTTGAGCCGTTTCACCCCAGGTGGTGCCGGTGGGAGTCCGACCCTGGACCTCGACGCCGCCCTGGCCGGTGCGTCGTCCCAGAACCGTCAAAGGTTGGTTCACCGTGACCACTCCGGCTGCCTCAGGAGTCATCGAGTCGCCCTGCAGACCGATACCTCGGTCAAGCAACTGGATATCAGAAATGATGGGCTGGCGAGTATCTTCAGCCATCTCTTTGGCTAGGGCCAGAAGGGGCTCATTGGGGCCAGCCAGGACACAGCGACCCTGATTGGCTCGGGCCACACGCCGCATAAAGGGCGCGTTAACTTCGTGAGCCACGCCCAGAGTGAAGAATCGAATGCCTCGGCCACCTTGCTTGATCATCTGATACAGCTCAGGCTCGTTACCGATTCTTCCGGCCGCTATGATGACCACCGAAAGTGTCCGATTCGGCTCCCTGCTGAGATGGAGCACCCGGCTGAGCAAGACTTTCATATCTGCCTGGCCTTTGGCCTCGAAACTGGCCAACCACTCGAGACTCTGGGGAACCTCCGGCGACGGACAGAAGACTCCTTGCCGGTAGCCCGCGAGTTCTCGGTTGAAACAGACGAGGGCGAACCGCTCGTCCGGCTCAAGGCTAGCTAACATCGTAGCCACAGCCTGTTTAGTCCGCTCGAAGTGTGAACCCTTCATCTGGTCTGACCCGTCGACTAGCAAGACCAGGTCGCGAGGAGGGCTTGGGACCCGGGCCGCCGGGGGAAAGACATTAAAAACGAAGTATTGCTCGGCGCAACGCAACCAGGCTCGCGGTGCAGACTCAGACCAGAGCGAATAATCGAGCACGAAGTCGCGGGGGTTGAGAGGACTTTGTCGGGCGTACTCGACCAACAATTTCTCGCGAAAGTTGACGGGCTGACTGCTAGCCATTTTAGCGGGTGCAAGGTCCTCCCCGTCGAGATGAAGCGACATCGCCACCTGAGCCCCCTCGTTGACCCCGGGGGGAAGGACCAGTCCGTCATTATGGGTGGGAGAATCGGTCGGGGTGCCGGGGAGAAGGCTTGAATGCATCAGCAGTGGGAACTGAAAACGAAATCCAGACTCTCGACTCTCAACCAGCTCAGCATAAGCGAGTTGGAGGTCTACGATCTCACCTGGGGCCACCTGACCCAGGCCGATGGAGACGATGGGTGCTTTCTCAGACTGGAACAGCTCTCCCAAAAATCGCGGTTGCTGACGAGCCTCAAAACGCTCCTCAGCAACTTCCTTTGCCTGGATTCCAGCCTGTAGTTGGCGCTGCCCCACCGTGATGCGGGTCTGAACCAGGGTGGCCGCCGATGAGAGAGGGAACAGATAGACGGCATCAACCGGTTCACTGCTGGTGTTGACGAAGGTCTGAAAGACCTCAACCGCAGCGGTCGGCCCCGTGATGCGACCGCGAAATCCTAGCCGCTGAACCTGAAAGTTGACCAGCAGGCCTTTTTCTTCAGCCAAAACCAAACCAGAACCGATCGGCACCCGTCGGTAACGTCGGTCCAACTCAGGCCTCAAGAGTTCCAGCGTGGGAGCCGAACTCATGGCCCTCCTCTATTTATCAGGTCAGGTCTTGGCACCAGGATTTGTTAACGCTTTCAGAGCTTTGGAAAGTTGTTCTGCGGCCTCCTCATCAGAGTGATTGCGAATCCAGTCTAGCAAGGCTTGACGGTCCTCAACCATCAACCTCAGGCCCGGCACGGCCTGTATCGTGAGCCACGATTCGACACTGACCGATTGTTCCCGTGGCGCCTCCTGAGCCCGGGTGGCCGAGTCGACAATCTCGATCAATTCCTCGGAGGAGCGGCCGTGGAGATGCTTGTGGATCTCGGGGAGTGGGAGATACTCAGCTTGCAAAACCTTGATGGCCAGCAACTGCATGAGATGCCGGTGACCGTACTGAGCCACCCCCCCATCGTAACCTAGAGGACGGTCGACCAGACCCAGGCTGGTGTAATAGCGAATCGTGCGAGCGCTCGGAACCTGAGAAACCCGCCCTCCCGGGTTCGGGATCTTACGCTTCTCCAGCTCTTCCTGAGTGATCTGACTGAGTTCACCGAGACTCCAGCAGGCATCAATCGGAAGCTCTTCTAGACTTGTCGACTTCCCCATTTACAGTGTAACTGTCACTTCTTGAACTTCCCTCTAAAACCTCCCCGTTCAACAACTCGGGACTTTACTGGCGGCACTTCGCTCTCGAGGGGGAAATTCCCAGTCCGAAATCGGCGCCTGCCAGGCCAATGCCACACTTTTACCCACAGGAGGAGCATCCTCCTCGTCGAAGGCGCGGCCTATGGATTGGGAACGATTGCTGGAGCGAGCTTACCCATCGGGTCAGAGGGCCTCGGTTTTCTACTCGCGGGGCGAGCACGATGACTACCGTCTCGGCGATCTGGTCCGAACCTGGGATCGACCCCACGAAATCGGGGAGCTTCTCGACAAGCAACCCAGGGTCATCATTTTGGGGGCTCCTGACGACCTGGGAATCACCTACGGGCCTGGGCGCCCCGGGGCTCGCCACGGTCCAGAGGCCATTCGCCGCGCATTCTACCGACTGACTCAGGGCTTCACCGAAGACCTGGCCCAGGGTGTCGTCGACCTGGGGAACGTGGCGCTTTCCACTAATCCCGACCCAAGAGAACGTCTGCGCGAGAACCACCTTAGGCTGGAGGAAACTGTTCATTACCTGGCCCTGACTGGCGCTTCGCTGATTCTTCTCGGAGGCGGTCAGGATTTGAGTTACCCCTCCGTGATCGGCTACACCAAGGCTCAACGCCATCTTCGAGGCCACGCTCGTTCAAAACGGGGAGAAAACCTCGAGACGGTCGACTGGTTTGGCCTGATCAATGTTGACAAATTCCTAGATGTGCGCGATCCGGAACTGAGCGGATTGAATTCCGGCACGGCCTTCTTTCGAATTCTGGAAGAACCGGACGGTCCGGTCGACCCAAAGAACTTTGTGGCCTTCGGCATTCAAGAGCAACATTGCTCGCCACGACATCGCGCCTACCTCCTCTCTAAGGAGGCTCAGATTGTCAACCTGGAGCAGTTCTGGCTGGGCCGGGAGAACATCCTCAACGCTTTTGACCAAGCTCTGACGAAAGCTGGCGATCAGACGGTCAAAACCCTGGTCAGCTTCGATATGAACGCCACCACCCTACCGGGGGTCTCAGACCCCTCACCGCTCGGACTCAACCCCGGAACCTGTTGCGCTATGGCCTCGATGGCGGGAGAGCGAGGGGTGGGCCTACTCGAAATTTGCGAGACGTCACCTCCTCACGATGACCGACAGGAGATGACGGCCCGGCTGGCTGCCAACATGATGTTTTTTTTCCTACAAGGCCTCTATCGGACCCTAAAAAGCGAGTGAAGCCCTTCACCGAAAAGGTTCTCCGTGATCCGGTCTACGGGAACATCACGGTTCCCTGGAAGGTTCTGCTGGAGCTGGTTGACAGCCCAGAATTTCAGCGTCTTCGCAACATTCGTCAACTGGGAATGTGTTTCACCACCTTTCACGGTGCCGAACACTCCCGCTTTCAACACGCCCTGGGTGTGATGTGGCTGATGTATAGAGTGCTCGATCTGTGGCACAAGAACGCCCGCATCGAACTTCCTTTGCAGGAGCGGCAAGCAGCCTGCGCCGCCGCCCTCCTCCACGACCTCGGTCACGGCCCTTTCTCCCACGCTCTCGAAAAAGTCTTCTCAGGGGTAGACCACGAGGTGCTAGGTCGCCAAATCGTGATGGAACGGTTAGCCCCGATCCTCGAGCGGCATAACATCGACCCTCTCATGGTGGTCGCGATGATGGCCGGGACCTACGAGCGACCAGTCTTTCACGAACTGCTGGCCAGCCAGCTCGACGTGGACCGGATGGATTATCTCCAGCGAGATTCTCTCTACACTGGGGTCAAATACGGCCTCTTCGATATCGAACGGATCCTCCACACCTTGGTCCCGATGCAATCAGACACTCTCTACCTGGCCGTCGATTACAAAGGCACTCAGGCTGTAGAAGAGTTTCTCTTTAGTCGCTACTTTATGCATTGGCAGGTCTACCTCCATCGCACCGTGCGCTCGGCCGAATTGCTTTTGCGAGTCGTGCTTGAGCGAGCCCACGAAGTCTATCGCGATGATCCGGACAACCTGCGAGTTCCGGCCAACCTTCTCTTTCTTTTTGAGCGTAACGCCATCAATCAGAAGCAATTCCTGGAAGGGTTCTTGGGCATGGACGACTTCGATTTCTTTAACGCCATCAAGTTGTGGCAACAATCCCCCGACCCCACTCTGGCGGACCTGTCCCGTCGTTTCGTTGGTCGGCGACTTTTTAAAGCTCTACGCCATCCGGGTCAGGGCCCAGTTCTCGCTCAGGTCCGTCATCTGGTGGCAGACCAGTTCGGAGACCAGTGGCGCTATTACCTTCGAGAGGACACCCCGGGAGAGACCACTTTCGGGGTCTATCGGCCTGACTCGGCCAACCCCATTCGAATGCTGCTTCGCCCTCCCAGCCAATGGCAAGAAATCTCTGAGGTGACCCGCACCGACGCCATTCTCTCTTTGTCCCAAAAAGCCAACGAGGGCTATTTGATGGTGGCTCCAGAGTGTCGTGACCAGGTCTTCACCCTACTCCATCCCTCCCTCGAGCAAACCGCTACGGCCTAGACTGAGAAGCGAAGCGACCCTGATAAACAGCCTCGCCTTCGGTTCGCTCGAACACAAACTGGCAGAGGCGAGTGCCGGGGTGAAGAGCGAGCGGCATCGACGAGACATTACTGATCTCAAGAACCTGCTGATTGTTGATGCCCGGCTGCATAAAACCAGCAGTAATATGAACCATCAGCCCAAGGCGAGCAAACCGGCTCCGCCCCTCCAGCCGGCCACACAGAAAGGGGGCCAGACGAATCCGTTCGACCGTGATTCCGAGGACCGTTTCGCCCGGCATCAGCACGAAGTAGTCATCCACTTCTACCAACTCGGTAATCTGCTGGAAGTCCGACTCGTCGGTAACATGATAGATACGGTGGAGCTTTCGAAAAACGCGGAACTGACGCCCCAGATGAAGATCGACCGAACCGGGGCCCACCAGCTCGGGATCGTAAGGATCGATCTCGATGTGGCCGGCCTCGACAGCCTTGATAATTTCGTCGTGAGTCAAGACACCCATTGAATAATCTTCAAAGACCCCGGTCAAAATCCTGCCCTCCGTGAGAGGGGGGTTCTGGAGGCCTTGGCAAACCATTGGAAGTGGAACTCTCTGACCAGACCTTCGGCATCGTGCTAGGCCTTGTGGCTTACGTCACGGCCAACCTTGGCATGGGCGTCCAAAAGCTTGGCTCGGAGGCTCTGGCTCAACTGGGAAAGCTCCGCCACGAGGCCAGAGTTCAAAAGAAGTTCGGCCAATGGGTGTTGGGTACCGCTATGACTATTGGAGGAACCTTATTGCTTTTCCCCGCCCTGGCTGCCGGCAGCGCTTCCGTGATCGCTAGCTTCGGTGGGGTCGGCCTGGTAGCCCTCACGATTTTTTCTTCTTTCGTTTTGGGAGAAGCGATGAAAGGCCGGGAACTGAGCGGCGTATTCTTGGTGGCCCTAGGGACCGGTCTGACGGGCTACTTTGGGGACACCGACTCAGCCAAGCCAGCCGACCTCCAAGCCCTGGCGGTCTACGGAGGCTGCTTTTTGGTTCTGGTGGCTTTAGCCATCGCTCTGAGCCGGAAGCAACAAGGCACTTTGCCGGCTATCGCTTACGCTGCCAGCTCTGGAGGCTTTGCGGGCTTTGGCTTGATGCTCCAGAAGATGGCAGGAGAAGTGGGCCTAACCCTGGCCAACCCTTTTGCGTTAGCCTGGCTGCTGATGACCTTCTTCGCCTTCTCGCTGCTCCAGATCGGATACTTGAAAGGGCGCGCCGTCTTGGTTGTGCCGTCTTATACCTGTATGAGCATCCTTATCCCGGTCGCTGGGGCTCCTGTCGTTTTCCACGAGAGCCTGTCGACCATCCTGTTGGTCGGACTCGTCTTACTCCTGTCCGGCATCGTGCTTTTGGCGAACCCCGCCCTGGAGGAACAGATTTGAAGATTCACTACGACCTGGTGGTCCTGGGTGGTGGCTCAGCCGGACTGGCCACCACGATCGGGTCAGCCAGCCTGGGAGCTCGGACCCTCTTAATCGAGAAAAATCATCTTGGTGGCGACTGTCTCCACTACGGCTGTATTCCCAGCAAAGCCCTGCTCCACGCCGCTCGGGTTGTCCATCGAGCTCGCCAAAGTGAGCAGTTCGGCCTGCGGGTTCAGGGTTCGGTAGACTATCAAAAAGTGCTCGACTACGTGCAGTCGGTTATCGCCACCGTAGCCGTCCACGACCAACCCGAAAACTTCGAAAACATGGGCGCCAAAGTGGCCTTCGGCACAGCTCGCTTGACGAGTCCTGGGAGCCTGGTCTTAGACGGAGAAGAGATCTTCTTTCGAAATTGCGTCATTGCCACCGGTTCTCGACCGTATATTCCGCCCCAGCTTGACGCGGTGGAGTATCTGACCAACGAGACCCTCTTCTATCACCGCCAACAACCGGAGCGTCTTCTGGTGTTAGGGGGCGGGCCGATCGGCTGCGAGATGGCCCAAGCTCTCAACCGACTAGGCAGCCGAGTCACCCTGGTCGAGCGAGGCCCACGTCTACTCAAAAAGGAAGACCCTGAAGCGAGCCAGGTTCTCGAGACGGTGTTCAAGTCGGAAGGAATCGAGGTGCACCTGAGAGCCGATTTAATGCAGCTCAAGCCCGGCCTCGCCACCTTCGTCACCCCCGACCAAACCTTTGAAACCGGATTTGACCAAATTTTGGTTGCCACCGGGCGACGCCCCAACACAGAAGGGCTAGGACTAGAGGCAGCTGGGGTTCAGCTCGACCCACGGGGCTACATCAAGGTGAATGCCCGACTCCGGACGACCTCCCCAAACATCTGGGCCGCCGGCGATGTTCACGGAGGTTACCAATTCACCCACACGGCCGAACACGAAGCCAAGCACATCTTACCCCAGGTTCTCTTCAGAGTCCCTCTGACAGTCCCTTACAAGGTGGTTCCCTGGGCCACTTTCACCGAACCCGAGGTGGCCCGGGTCGGCCTCACGGAGGAGCAGGCCGAAGCTCAAGAGCTGAAGGTTGAAAGCTGGCGTTTCGGCCTAGAGGAGACCGATCGGGCCATCACCGACGATCAGCATCACGGATTTTTCAAGATCCTCACCGACCCAGCCGGAAAGATTGTGGGAGCGACCCTGGTATGTCCCGGCGCTGGCGAGCTCATCCACGAATATGTGCTGGCCATGGAAAAAGGCCTTAAGCCGTCCGCAATCTCGACCGCTATCCACGTCTACCCTACCCTCGCTCTCGGTGCCCGTCGGGCTGCCGACCATTACAGTCTTCAAAAGATGGTTCCCGAGTGGGTGACTCGCCTGGCTCAATGGCTTTTCGGCTACCGCTCCCCCAACCAGGGACTCTTTCAGAAGCCAGGCTCGGAGCACAAAGAGTCGTCCGAGCACCCGTAAAGGGCGAAAGGTCAGGCCACCGAAACGCTACTCCATGCCACAACCGAACTGGGTGCAAGAGCACATCGAACTGTATCGAAAAAATCCCGAAGAAGGACATTTGTGGGACTTGATGGTTGAGATCTGGCCCAGCTATGTCGACTATCAAAGAAAAACCGAGCGGGAAATTCCGGTCGTCTTCTTACAGCCGCTAGGAACGAACTAACGGGCCCAGAACGTCTGCCCATCATCTTAAGGAGGTTGCCCTTGAAAGCCCCCAATATTGCCGACAACAAGCCCACCGTAACCGAGCTAGAGGCCGGTTCCTATTGGTGGTGCCAGTGTGGCCTTTCCAAAAATCAGCCGTTCTGCGACGGCTCCCACAAGGGCACAGATTTTTCCCCACGCGAGATCGTCATCGAAGAAACCAAACGAGTCGCGCTGTGCAACTGCAAGCACACCGACAACGCCCCCTTTTGCGACGGCTCTCACAAGGGGCTAACTCCCAACCCTCCAGGCTAGCACCAGGTGATCGACTCGTCCTTCCAGGCCCAGGTTTTGTTCGATCGCCTGGCGGGCCCGCCGAGATGGGTCGGACTCGGTTACCGATATCTGGTAACCAAGTCCCTCCAGTCGCGAGGTTAGCCTTTCCAGATGACCCCTTTCGAGGTCGAGCGAGGTCACTTCGATGGCCAGTCGCCCAATCCGAGCAAAGTCGTCCTCTTCGAGACCGTCAAGCACCCGCATCTCAGCTCGTTCGACGTCGATCTTGAGGAGGTCGATCTCAAGATCGGGTTCTAACCAGGTGGAAAGACGAGTCACCGGGGTCTCGACGACTTGGGGGCGACCCCAGATGAGGTAGGCCAACACTCGAAAAAGCCATCGCCCCAACCCTGGGAGCTGGAAGGGGAGCCTCTTCCACCAGGCCGATTCGGTAGCTAAGAGAGCGAAATAGAGCTTGTCCAGGGTGATCGGATCGAGCATTCGTGGATTCAGGGTAGAGTTGCCAGGTAGCCACGGGTAGTAGTAGAAAAGCTCCCGACCTTCTCGATCGGCCACAGCTATTGGCAGCAGGCGAGCCGAATAGGAGCGCAGATTTTGCTGGAGTAGACGGAAGCTCTCAGGGGCTGGCTCAAAGCACACCAGTTGGGCCTCAGGGTATTGTCGTAAGACTCTGAGGGCAAACAGTCCAATATTGGCTCCCACATCAACAACCGTGGGCCGCGGGCCAAGCTCGACCCCCCGAAGATAGCAGTTGTCCTGGAAGACTTCTCGATAGATAAAGCGGGCTTCCTCGACACTTTGAGCCGACACTTCAAGGTCAGGCGCCAGGCGGACCTTACGGCTCAAGAATCAGATTTCCGGCCGCCCCAGGCTCAAGAACCAGTCGATGAGCCTCAGCAGCTTGAGATAGCGGCGTCCGGCTTCTCACCACTGGCTTTAAGAATCCCGCCGACAGACCCGCGTAAAGAGCGTGATGCAGAGAGCTAAGCTCGTCGGGAGTAGCGTTCACCAAAGACATCCCTTTGACCGTCAACTCTCGCGTCATCGTCTTGCGAGCATCGATCGGAGTCTGGCCTCGATTCCCGATCACTACGATGGTAGCCCTGAGAGCAGCCTCGTCAAAGTCCCGGTCAAGATTGAGGTTCGCTAGCATCTCAAGAATCACGTCGTAAGGACCCTCGGTTTGGTCATGACCACAAACCTGGTGAGCCTTTTGCTGGCGGACCAGCTCCCGGCCAACCTCGGTGCCGGCTGTGCCGGTCACCTCAAGCCCGTAAGCCACACCCAACTGGACAGCGGCAAGCCCCACGCCGCCACTAGCGCCCCTCACCAACAGACGTTGCCCGGGACGGGCCAGGGCTCGATGAAAAAGGGCTTGATAGGCGGTGGCGTAGGGGGTGCCGAGGGTGGCTCCGGCGGCCGGCTCAACCAACACCGGGCGGCAGAGGGAAAACCTGTTCCCGATGAGCCAAACAGAACTGGGCGTAGGTGCCAGTGATGCTTCCAGCCACGTAAACGCTCTGCCCCGGCCAGAGGCTGCCCTCTTCTAAAACGGTTTCCACCACGCCCGCCCCGTCTCGCCCAGGGGTGTAGGGGAGAGAAGGGAGCCTGGGATAGATTCCCGCTCGCAGGTAGGTGTCAACCGGGTTGACGCCTACGGCCTGAAGACGGACCAAGACTTGACCCGGGCCAGGCCTGGGTCGCTCGACCTCCTCGAGGCGACACTCCTCGGGGCCTCCGAACTGGTGAACGCGAATCGCTTGCATATCAGCGATTTCTCGCTCCCGAAGGCCGAACCACCAGGTCGGCCACCAGAGGCAAATGATCGGACCCGACGTCAGGGCCCACCCGGAGACTCCCTACCCCGATTTCAGGTGAAACCAGAATATGGTCGATAGGGATTCGAAGCCAACCGATGGGAACGGGCCAGGTCGGCAGCACCCCGAAACCGCGACGAGCATTGACCAGGCCCGCCCGCTCGAGTCTTTTCACTCGATAGGTCCAACTGGAGGCGTTCAAATCCCCGGTCAGAACGACAGGCTGGTCCCCACTAAGGAACTGCTCCAGCCATTTGAGCTGTTGGTCAGCCAGGTTCTTGGTGACCCGACTGACAGGGGGGTAAGGGTGAGTTGCCAACAACCGAAAGTCTTCGAACTCAGCCACCAAGGTGGGCAACTCGGGACCGAAACGCTCAACCCGAACCTCTTTGGGTTTGAACTGACTGAGCATGGCCACTCCGAAATTATCGGCCCGCTTCACAACACTCTGGTGGGGGAAACCCAGACGCTTTAGGGTGGCCACGTGATGCTGACGAACTTCGAGAACAACCAAAACATCCGGGTTCTCTTGCTCGACCAGCCGTTCTAAGGCCCGGTAGTTCTTGTTGGCGGCATTAAAGTTAACCAAGACCAATCGCAAACTCGCCCCATCGGTCCGGGGAGGCCCCGTCCAGCTGTTAGCGAGACTGAATGCTAGGAGGAAAGAGAGCAGGGCCGACAGACTAAACGAAACTCGGTCCCTTAGGACTAACCCTGAAACCGCAAACAAAAGAAACAAAACCAGAGCTTGAACTCGGAAGTGACCAAACAAAGAGAGGGGCCAGTAGGGAAACAGCCCCCCGATCAGCGCGACCGTGCCCAGGGCGAGCCAAAGTCGTATTCCTCTTCTCCAGAGGCCTAGCCCATCTATCTCAAAGTCTTTTTGCAACGAAAAAAAAGGCCCCCGTCAAGGCCCTTTCTTGGAACTACCAGCGGTCGCGGCCAGGTCCACCCCGA
>CAYRFU010000238.1:0-11276 GCA_964423525.1 uncultured Burkholderiales bacterium
CTACATCCGGAGTTGGCGTCGGCCTAACATCCGGTGATGGTGTCACTCTAACGTCCGGAGCAGGACTCTGCCTAGTGTTCGGGGTCGCTAGAGCCGGAGTCAGCGTGGGCCTAACATCCGGGGTCGGTGTCACTCTAATGTCGGGAGCAGGATTCGGCCTGGCGTCCGGAGCCGGATCAACATCTGGAGTCGGCCTAAGCCTAACGTCCGGAGTCGGGGTCGGCGCTACATCCAAAGTTGGCGTTGGCCTAGCATCCGGAACCGGTGTCCCTCTAGCGTCCAGAGCAGGGGTCAGCTCGCTATCCGGCCCAGGCGGTACCTTCACACCAGGCTTAGGAGCGACAGCTGGTTCAGGTCTAACCGTCACATCAGGCGTGGGCACTGGCGCAACGTCACGCTTAGGGACGGCATCAAGTTTAGGAGTCGGTGCAGTGACGCCATCCGTCTTAGGAGCAACTCTCATCTCAGGCGTAGTCACCACCTCTGGCAGAGGTGTAACCCTATTGCCCGGCTCACCATCCGCCCCAGGCGAGACCCTCGCATCAGGCTTGGGGACGACATCTGGGCCAAGCCGAGCCGTCACATCGGTAGCGGGCGTTCTCCTGACGTTGGCATCGGCCTTCGGTGGAAGGTCGAGAGACCGGGTAGTGGGGGAATCGGGTGTCCGGATGTCCGTATGCCTGCGTTGCCGTTCCTCGGGAGTCGGCATCGGAATAAAATCTCGGGTTCTTGATCTTTGCCTCGCATAGTGTGACTCGTCCGAGCTTGAGGTCGGAGCAGTCGGAGCCTGTGACCAAGTGCCAGGCCTCTCAGCGAGACTCCCCGCGTCCCCAAACGGGCTATGAGAGGAAGCGAGCTCCGACGAAGGGTAGGCTCCTTCCGGCTTGAGGCTGGAAATGACCCCTTCCCCTGGGCGGTCCGTGGTCGCCGGCGGCTGAGGAGCGGGCTGGTTAACTGTGTCCCTCGGAGTCGGGACCTCAGCCCTCGGCAGAATCGGCTCCGTCACCGGGACAGGCAGGGATTCCGGCGAGGCTGTGGGCTTTAACTCTGGAGTGGTTCGCTGAGGAGTCCCCTGAACAGGAGACTGACGAAAGGACGGTCCCAAGGATTGGGTAGGGCGGCGCCGGGGCTCAGCGCGCGAGTGGGACCGAGTCTTGGCGGCAGGCGGAGCATCGGGCTCAGGTTTGCGGCCAGACTCTCCCGCGCCTTGTTGAGCTTTGGCTCCCGGTGTCGTGACTTCAACGGACTCTGAGGAGGGTTGGCGAACCGCTTCTTGCTTGCCGTTCGGGGCTCGGAGGGAGTCTTGCTTGGCTCTTTGGAGTTCGGGCCTGGGTCGAGTGTCGGGGGAATCAGTCCGGTTCTCGCGAGCCTTGGTATCCTTCTTGGTTGCCGAGGTTTCTAGGTTTTGTTGGCGTTTTGGCTCCTCTGACGTGGTTTTGGTGCGCTTGGGATCGTGAGGAACCTGCTTAGGTTTCGGCTCCGGGATAGCTGCTTTAAAATTGCCAGCCCCGAAAACCTCTGGCTTGCCGTCTTGCTGGTCTCGGGAGCAGAGCTGAGGATTCTTGCCCTGTTCCTCTCCGGTCCGGGTGAAAAGCTGAGCAGGTTCCTCGGGTAGGTGCGTGCCTCGCAACGGCTCATCGAAGATAGAGCTTTGGGTCAAGTCTTGCCAAACCTCTTCCAGCTCGATTCCAGCCAGGCGAGACAACAACTGGGTCTCTTCGGACCAAGCTTGAGGCGGTAGGCGGGTGGGCTGGTCAGGTGAATCGGGAAAGTCCGTGACCCCCAGTGAGTTCCAAATCTCACCCAATTCGGCCTCGGCCATGCGGGTGAGAACCCGTGCCTCGTCGCCTAACGGCTTTGACTCAAGCGTCGCAACCGAGAGTTCTCGACTCCGGCCCGACAACAGGTCTCCGATCCGTGCTTTTTGGACCATGGGAAAGCGAGGCCGAAACGCATCGCCTATCCGATCACTCACAAAAAGCCCCCTGCTCTCTCATCACTCTCACTAATGTTGTATCAAGACAGTCAACCGTCGTGTCAACAGGTCTCGGAAATTTGTTACAATCCTGTAAACTTTCCAAAAAAACTGCAAGGCTCTGTTAACTGCTACAGCTGAGCATCGAGCATCCGGGACGGTTCCTAGCCCATTCGGGACGTTTCTCGGCAAAGTTCTCCTCGGACCATTCCCGATAGGGGTCCCTACTCCGATCGAGGAGCTTGGTCACCAGCTGAGTCGACCCGTTTTCGGCTTCGTCGATGGCCAATTGAGCCAAATAGTTCCGTAAAACGAAAACCGGATTGGTTTTGTTCATACGCGCCAGTCGCGCATCGGCAGACTCGCCCACAGCCTGGAGCCGGGCCTGGTATCTCTCGAACCACGACTGAAACTCGGCTCGGTGTTGGTGGTAGAGTTCCTGATCGTAAAACGCATCCTGAAGGTCCTCTACGGAACCGACCGAGCCAAGCCGACGAAAAAAGATGGTCATGTCCACCTCGGCTAAATGGAGGAGGCGGTAGGTGTCAGCCACCAACTCCTCCTCAAGGTCGCCATAGTCGAGAAAGCCAAACTTGGCGGCCGTCATTTGAGCAGAATAGTCGGAGTAGGTCTGAGTATAAAGTTCCAGACCTTGCTGGAGAGGCTCCTGGTCGGAAAAAAGCGGAAGCAAGGCTGAGCCTAGCCTGGCGAGATTCCATTGAGCCACCCTGGGTTGATGACCGAAACGGTAGCGTCGTCCCACGGCGTCGGTGGTCTTGGGGGTCCAATTTGGGTCAAAATTCTCCAACCAACCATACGGACCATAGTCGATGGTCAGCCCCAAAATCGACATGTTGTCGGTGTTCATGACGCCGTGGACAAAGCCCACTCCCATCCAGTGAGCGAGCATCACCGCTGTCCGGCGACACACTTCATGAAACCACCGACTGAAGAGTTCCTCCCCTACCCCTTCCAGCTCCGGGAAATCCCGGTCGATAGTGAAATCCACTAACCGGCCCAATTCCTCATCATGACCCCGGGCTGCAAAAATCCATAGCAAGCGGCGTAGGGCTCCGTCCCGTCTAACAGCCTGTTGCCTGAAAAGACCTCGACGAACTGGTGCGAGGTGATTTCTTCCTCAGTCAGTCCGAGCAAAGACGCGACTTCGGCCAAATAGGCTAGAAGCTTAGGAGCTTTGACCGGGGTCGGATCGACGGCCGACCAGAAAGCGCGGTGGGCTTGACGGGGGTAGACTTCGGTCTCTGGGTCCCCCGGGAGTTCCTGGCGATATCGATTGTCAAAAGCAAGATTCATCAAGGCGCCTTTCTTCATCGTTGCGCGAGTTCCCGGCCACGGCGACCACGAAGGCTGCACAGCTTGTCAGAGCGAAGGAGAAGAGCGTGTCAACTCCAATGCTTTCTAACTTTATCGCTAACCAGTGGAACGCCAGTTCCGGCCAATCGCTTGAAGTCCGGAACCCAGCCACCGCAGAACTGCTGGCTTGCGTCCCTCTCTCACCTGAAGCGGAGGTTGACCAGGCTGTCGAAGCCGCTAGCCACGCTCTGGTCAGCTGGTGCCGGACCCCGGTCACCGAACGAATTCAGTATCTTTTCCGGCTGAAAAGTCTGCTGGAGGAACGATTCGATGAGCTGGCCAGAGTGATTACAGAGGAGTGTGGTAAAACTCTCAACGAGGCGAGGGGCGAGCTGCGGAGAGGAGTCGAGAACGTCGAGGTGGCCTGCGGAGCTCCCATCCTGCTCCAGGGTCACACCAACGAAGACATCGCGCCCGGCATCGACGAGCTGATGTTCCGCCAACCGGTGGGCGTGTGTGCCATCATCACGCCCTTTAACTTCCCGGCCATGATCCCGTTTTGGTTCATCCCTTATGCCCTGGCCTGTGGTAACACGGTCGTTTGTAAGCCTTCTGAGAAAGTCCCCAGAACCATGGACTTCATCATTCGGCTCCTGGCTGAGACGGGCTTGCCGGAAGGGGTGGTCAATCTTGTTCATGGGGACAAGAGATCGGTTGAGCGACTTCTCGAGCATCCCCAGGTTAAAGCGGTTAGCTTTGTCGGGTCCACTCCGGTGGCCAAAGCCGTTTACGCCCGGGCCGCAGCTCACGGAAAGCGGGTTCAAGCTCAGGGTGGAGCTAAGAACCCGATCATTATCCTGCCCGACGCCGAGCTAGAGATGACCACCAAAATCGTGTGTGACAGCGCCTTTGGATGTGCCGGTCAACGCTGCTTAGCGGGCTCACTCTGTATCACTGCCGGTGAGGCCCATCAACCCTTCCGCGAAGCTTTGCGAGCGGCCGCCTCCAGCCGCAAAGTTGGGGACGGCTTGCAAGAAGGGATCGAGATGGGCCCCGTCATCAATCATCAAAGCAAAGAGCGGATCGAGGGCTTGATCGAGCAGGGCCTTAGCCAGGGCGGAAAACTTCTGGTCGACGGACGAGCCGCCAAGATCGAGGGTCTTGAGCGAGGCAGCTTCCTTAAACCGACCATCCTCGAGAATCTCGACCCTGAGGCCAGTCTTTTGAGAACCGAAATCTTCGGGCCGGTGCTGACCATGGTCCACCTCGACGACCTGGATCAGGTTATCGAATTTGTCAATCGGGGCTGCTATGGCAACATGGCCTGCCTTTTCACCAGCAGCGGCGCCCACGCCCGACGGTTTCGCAACGAGGCCATTGTGGGCAATATCGGCGTCAACAACGGAGTGGCCGCCCCCATGGCTTTTTACCCCTTTAGCGGTTGGAAAGACAGCTTTTTTGGCGACCTTCACGCTCAGGGTCGTCACGGATTTGAGTTTTTCACCCAGACCAAAGTGGTGGTCGAGCGTTGGCCGTCAACCTGGTCGCGGAAGTTCTAGCTGCTAAGCCGTCACCGGTCGAAGCTCGGCCGTCACGGCGCCAATCACGGCCGGGTAGTCGGCCATTTTGTGGTAGAAACCGTTGAGATTTGGCCACTGTTCGAGGGAGTTGCCGAGGTGCTCCCACCAGGTCATCAGGACGTAGACATAAATGTCGACGGCGGTCAGTTGCTGACCGAAGAACCAGGGTCGATCAGCCAAGCGGTCGGAAAGAAGCTGCCAACGAGGCAGCAACCTTTGGCGAAAGAATTCTATCATCTCCTGGCGGCCAGTCTCCCCGCTGGGAGCGATGCTTTTCCCATAAAAGAGAGGCAAAACGCTCTTGTGAAGCTCGGTAGAAACGAAGCTCAGCAGCTCGAGGAAACGAAATCGTTCGGCTCCCGTGGAAATCACCAGGCCAGCTTCCGGTCTCAGGTCGGCCAGATAGTGAAAAATGGCCACGACCTCGGTCAAGAAGGTGCCGTCCTCCAGCTCAAGGACGGGAACCATACCAACCGGATTGCGAGCCAGATGTTCGGGCGAGTTGACCTCGTTCTTGTGGATCTTGACCAACCGAAGCTGGTGCTCAAGACCGAGATGGTGAAGAGCGATGTGAGGGGCGAACGAGCACGCTCCCGGGCTAGCGTAGAGAATCATTTAGCCAGGTTTGTGAAGCCTGCGCCTTTACCTTCCCAGGGCATTCTTGATCGCCTCTGCGGTCTCGTCGATGGTGCCGTTGCCGTTGACTGTGACTAAGAGACCGCGAGACTCGAACTCCTCGATGACCGGTACAGTCTGTTGGCGATACACCTCAAGTCGGCGCTCGATCACCTCTTCTGTGTCGTCTTCGCGACCGCGGGCCAGTAAACGCCTTTTGATCTCTTCCTCGTCGACGTGGATGGAGACAGCCGGCAAGCCGTCGGGAAAAACTTCGTCAAAGAGAGGAATCTGGGCGGCCGTCCGGGGGAAACCATCGAGAATGAATCCGGCCTGGGCGTCAGGCTCGGCCAGGCGGCTCTCTAGCACGGCGCTGACGTCTTCGTCTGACACCATCAGACCTTTTTCTAAGAGCGGCTCGATGCGACGACCCAACTCACTGCTTTTGGCCACCTCGGCCCGCAGCATGGAACCAGTCGAGATATGGGGCTTGCCCCACCGCTCGGCCACGATTTTGCCCTGTGTGCTTTTGCCGCCGCCGGGCGGTCCGAGAAAAATCAAAGAATTGGGTCCTCCAACCAGGGTGGCTGCCAGATTCAGACCCACTTCTTCTGATGAGGGTCGGGTTGGGCCTTCCTGGTCGGCGAGCGAGACGACCAGGAAGGCTTGCTGAGTGGTTTCGACCGAACTCCGGGGTTCGGGCGCACTGGCGCCAACCCTGAGATGGCCGGGAATCGTGTTCGATGCTCCGATGATCATAACGGCACTCTAGGACCCCGACCTTAAGGCGCACTAAAATGAGAACGCCTCCCTATCGAGAAGTGCAAAATGTGGCAAGTCTTGAAGACCTGGAGCGTCTCGATCGACCCCCTCGTCAGGTGTCTTTCTCACTTATCCTATCCCTTTTCACTTCCGGCTGCCTGGTCCAGTTCGGTTCCCTGCTCGTCTCTTTCGTATGGCTGATCTTTTGGTTGACCGGCGGTTACGGCTACTTAGAAGGAACCCGAGCGCTCTATGGTCCAACCGCCACGGTCCGGGGCGAAGTGACCTCGACCGAGGAGTGGAATCTGACGATCAACGATCGCGAGGTGTGGTGTTTTACCTTCAGCTACGAGGTCGACGGAATCAAATACAGTAGCGACAACTTCACCACCGGCTCCCCCCCCGGCCGAGCACCATACGGTCCGAGTCACCTATGCCCTAAACGATCCCGCTGTCGCCATCACCAGTGAAGGCCGTCGCAACCCTTTTCCGATGGGGTTCCTCGCCGTCTTTCTGGGAATCGGCCTGGTGATGATGTCCTTCCAGGCGTTCTACGCTCTTCGCCAACTCCATCTCTTACGCAACGGGGTGGGCGGCCAGACCAAACTGGTCGATAAAAGTCCGACCAACGTCACCATTAACGATGAGCCGCAGTTCGCTCTCACCTTCCGATTCCAACCCGACGGGCTTGGGGAGCAGGAGTTCGTCTATCGCACCCACGAGGTTGAACGGGTCACCGACGATGAGGAGGAGGCGATCCTCTACCTGCCTTACACTCCTTCGAAAGCCGTCTTGCTCGATAGTCTGCCGGCGGGAGCTCGGGTTACCCCGGCCGGCGGCTTCGACCTTCCTGGCTCCTGGAAGTGGGGCGGGCTTCTTTTCCCCGCTTTGGCCCTGGGCGGTCTCGCCTGGCTACTCTATTGCTCTTTCCTGTAAAAAGCGAAGACCCCGGGTAGGGAGCCGGGGCTTCTGGGGATTGGGTTGTCTTGGGGTTTCGTATGTGCTTATAGTCTAGCGGCTCGAAAGGATCAATTCTGTGATCTAGTTCACATTTCCAACCCGCAGGCGACATCTTGATCAGAGAGAAGTCTTCACCAGTCATGAGCACCACCTACCCGAGCCTTCAGGCGGCGCGCAACACTCAGGAGTTAATGACGGCGGTCAAAGACCTGGCCCTGGGTTTGATCAGTCAGGCCGAGGGTGTGGTGGTGATGTTAACCACCCCCGAGGGGCTGGTGGCCCGGGCGGCCCGCGGAGTCGACAATGAACTGGTTCTTGACGAAGACTCCTTTGCTCAACGAGTGATCGGTCTGGCCACCTCAGGAAGGGTGATTCAATCCCCAAGTGACGTGAAACCTCCAGCCGGCCAGGAACTCTCAGCCATCGCCATCCCCCTGAACGATTCGGATGGCATCTTCCGGGGGGTCCTCTATCTGGAGAATCGAACTCATCCTCGCCCGTTCAGCAGCTCCAGTCGCCAAACAGCGGTCGCCCTGGCCCTCCAGATCGCCGATATCTTAGCCGCCTCCGACAAGCGCCCCGAAACGAGCACCGAACCGAAAGAGTCCAAAAAGTCTGACAAAGGAAGCTACGGCGGACTGATCCTGGCGGCTTTGGTGACTCTCGTCTTTTCGTTTTACATGAATTTTCAACCGACCCAGGAGGAGTTAGCCAAAAAGCCTCCCGACGTAGCCTTGAAGACACTGGCCAACACCTTTCTCACCAGCCTTCAGAAAGAGGACTACCGGGTGGCCTACGCCTGCCTGGCTTCGAGCTTACGGCAAGAGCAGTCATTGGAGGATTTTACCCAGGCCCTCGAGGTATGGGCTCAACAGCCCAGCCACATCGATGAACTTCAGATCCGGGCCGTGAAAGGGGTCCAGGTGGACCAAGAAGGACGGGTGGAAGTGACCGGCTCCGGGGAACCGTGGGTCTGGACCTGTGTGCTTGAGAACGATCGCTGGCGGGTCCATCAAGTGCGCGGGGGTCCCGTAGCTAGCTGGGTCTGGTCCGAAGGGAACGGCTAGAACTCAATAGGAATCGGATGATCGCCGACCACTAAGAGGTCATCTTCTAGCTCCATCAGCGCATTGGTCTCCGACTCCCCAGCCAGAGTTCTCAGTTGCCCCCCAGGGCGTATCGCCACGATAGACCCGTCGCTGCCTCCCACTCGAATCTCTTCGCCCACGACAGCCGCCCCAGTGACTTGGCGACCCTCAGGGAGATAAAACTGAATCGGCGATTCTGGCTGCTGGGGGTTTACCAGCAACACTCGTCCCTGGTCGGTCCCGATCACGGCCAGGAATTCTCCGTCCTGCTGGCACGGCAGGAATGCACCCACCTGTTCGCCACGTTCCAGCCGCAACAGGCCGTAGGGCTTGGCCTCGCTCTTAAAGACGATTCCCCCCTCAATCTTTCGTAAAGACCAGGGACAACCCGGAGCGCTCCAGGGCTCTTGGCCACGAAGAGACCCGGGTCGATCCTCACTGATTTTCTCCAGGGCCACCTTATACAGGTCTTTCTCCTGATTTGGCTGGCTAGGCACGCCTTCCTCAACCTGTTCAGCTTGCGAGCCGAGGTGGAGGGGTAGGTCCAAATCGTAGCGGTGAGCCACTTTGCGAAGGAGTTGACCGAAAGTTGGCACGTCCGCGTTGCTGTAATCGAGCCACTTCGGGCTGACACGACAAGAGACCAGGGTGGGTTCTTTACGGAGGGCTTCCCGGGGGCTCCCGTAGTGAACGGGCTCGCCTTGAGGGTTTAAAAACGTCAGACCGGACTGGTCGAGAACGGCCAACCGTCCGTCCTCGAAGACCACCGGCTCGAACTTTTCCCGACTTGTGTAGACGAGTTCCATGGAGTCCCCAACCATGTCGGTCATGGCCAGCCAGGGCATCCAAAACCCCATCACATCGCCGGCCGAGACGCCTTCTTTTTCGGGCAACCGATAGAGCTTGACTTCGCTATCCTGGCGGGTGGTAATGTAGAGTTCGCCTCGGCCGTCGGTGTAAGCACCTTCGAAGCGCTGGTAATGGCCTAGCGAGAAGGAGCGGTCTTTACCGTTGAGACTGTTGACATTGATGGTATGAACGCCAGAGAACTGGTTTTGCTCTTTGGAAACATAGTGGCCGTCACCAAGAGGATGAATCTTCCCGGTGCTGGCTCTCGAAGTCAGGTGACGGTCCCTGCCGGTCTCGGTGTCGTAAGTGCGGTAACTGCCGCTGATAAAGCCGTCGAGGTAGAAAAAGTAGCGCCCATCGCCCCGCAAGGAGCCAGAGTCGACGCCCTTCTTGGACAAAGTCCTCTCATTGTTCTTATCGTAGACCTCGAGAAGCCCGTGGTTGCCGCCTCCGCTGGTGATGGCCACCTGACCGTCTTGGGCGACCTCCATCTCGCGAACGTCATAGCCCAGGTCCAGACAGCTTAGCTCCGTCAGGGTTCGGTCGAAACGCCGAACGGTTTCGCCCACATTGGCTATGAACCCGTCTTGTCCCATCGAGAGCTTCTTGACTCTCGCTTCCTCGAACTCGGCCTGGCCCAGAATCTTTCCCGTCTGAGGCTCGAGCAGCACCAGTCCGTGCTGGGCCCACAACACAACTCCGTGGTCGCTTTCTTTGATATCTCGAACGCTGGTGCCCTCAGGCAAGGGGGTTGAGAACCTCTCCTCCCCCGACGGACCGAGACGGACAAGAGTAACCTCGCCCCGTGCGTCCCTGGCGTCGAGAAACTGACCGCCATCGCTGGCCTGGAATGGCCAGTGAGCCAGGGCGTAACGGGAAGACCGCAAGAACGTGCCGTCGTCCTGTCTCTCATAAAGGAGTCCGATGACCGGCTGGCGCTGGGTCGCTTTGGGAGCCACTTGGGGTTGGTCCCAATCCTCGCCCAACGCGAAAAGGTCGGTCGGCTCCGGGGGTGCAGGGGTGGGCGCGCTTCTTGCCACCCGGGTTGTTAACGAATGAGTTACAGGGCTGATCATGTCGCCGTCACCCTAGGGGTCCGGGGTGAAAAAGCCCTTAAAGGCGATCGGCGGTGAGGGTGAACTGTAGAGCTTCTTTCGACTTAGGTTGGTGGTCTTTCACCTCGAAGGTCTCACCTGCCAAGGTCACAAACTCGAAGGGAGCCAGGGCCAAAAGTAAGACTACTAGAAAAAACCAGTTCCTCATCGTTGCTCCTCAGTGGCCAGGGTCACCAGAGGCCCGGCTCCATCGTTGATTTCCAGGGCCAGGAGTTGAGCCTGCCCTCCCCGCAATTCGACCGTGTAACAAGTCTTTGCCACCTCGGTCTGGCAGAAAAACTGAGTCGGATTGGCAGGGGGTCGAAACCACAGCCCCCCGCTCAGCGTCAGCAGCAAACCCGCTGCTAACCAACCCGGCCAGGTCCAGCTCGGCGTCCCTCGGCTCTCTCTCTTGAAGGTCTCTGAGGGGGAGCCTCCCACTCCGGAACAGCTTGCATCGCCTGACGAAGACGTTGACAAGCCTCAAGCTCTCGACGCCGACTCAAGAAAAAGTCGGCTCCACACTCGTCGATCTCGCCATCGAAATAGAGGGACACGTTTCGATTCATTGGTGAGCCTCCATCAGTTTTTGGGTCCGGGACCGAGCCCGACAGAGGGCCACTTCAACTTGATTGAGGGACATACCACAGATTTCGGCGATAGCCTTATAGTCGAGCCCTAAATACTCGCGCAGCAAGAGCAACGAGCGGTCTCTCGGAGAGAGTTCTTTGAGCAGGGCGAAACCGACGTGGCGGTCGACCAAATCTTGCTCAACCTCGCAGCCAGCGTCGGGTCGAAAACATCGTGTTAGGATCGAGTGACGACGCTGGCGTTGGCGGAGATGGTCGAGACAAAGATTTCGGGCGATGGTATATGCGAGCCCTGGCTGAGCGGGCTGGCCCCGGTCACAGAGCCGGGCGAACGTCTCTTGCAAGACATCCTCAGCCTGGTCGCGATTGAGTAACATCCTCAAGCAAAAGTTGAAGACCTTCTGGCGATGATGGTGATAGGTCTGCTCGACCCAGTCTTTCGTGGCGGG
>CAYRFU010000239.1:0-2867 GCA_964423525.1 uncultured Burkholderiales bacterium
CGGCCCGAACCCTGACGGATTCCACACCGCTCCATCTGGCCGGCCTGCTGGGTCGAGGTTCGAGCGTGACCATCTTGCTTCAGGCCGGCGCCGACCCGGGTCGCCGCGACGGAGAAGGACGCACTCTGTTCGACCTGGCTCGCCAGTTCGGCCACGACGCCATCCTTCATCGTCTCGAGCGAGATGGCTACCGTCCTCCTCCAGCTAGTTCCAGTGAAGTCCTTTTCCAGTGTTGCGAGAACGGCGATCTTGACACCCTCGAGCAGCTCTTGAGCCAAGGAGTCGCCATCGAGCAAACTGACCGACGCACGGCCACTCAAGGGATGACCCCTCTGATGCTGGCTGCCCGGCGGGGCCAGAGCGAGGTGGTGGCTCGCTTGCTGGAGGCCGGGGCCGAAGTGGATGCGGCTGACGAGAAGACCAAAATCCCGGGGATGCTGTTGACTGAAATCGACGACCCCGACCAGCTCCTCGGCTACGGCTATCCTCTCCATCGTACAGCTTTGATGTGGGCCATCGGGACTGGTTCGGTGGAGGCTTCACAGAATCTGCTTGAGGCCGGTGCCAGCCTGGATTGGAAGGACAACACGGGAACAACCCCTCTGTTGCTGGCGGCCGAAAAGGGTTTGCTGCCAATCGTGAAAGCCCTGGTCGAGAAAGGGGCCAAAGTCGACCAGCAGGGACGTGGTAAAGTCACTCCTCTGATGCTGGCCTGTCGCGAGGGCCAGGTCGAAGTGGTGGAATGGCTGGTTCAGCAAAAGCAGAAACTCGACCGTAAAGATGGAGACGGAAACACGGCCCTGATCCACGCCTGCCGCAACGGCCACGGGCAGGTGGTGCGCTGCCTGTTAAGCGCGGGTTGCCAAGCTGCGCTCGCGGCGCGCGACGGAACCACCCCGCTGCAGGCCCTGATAGGTGCGCGTCGACGGGTCCCTAGCTCCCAAGCTGAGGGTTTTCCGGGCACTCAGATCTTTAACGACGAAGGCTCTTTCGTGTTGGTCCCGTTCCCCGAGAAGGAGCTTCTCCCTCTGGTCCAGGAGCTTTTGGAGGCCGGGGCCGAGGCCAACGCGTCCACCGGCTTTCACACCCCTTTGGCCGAGGCGGCTATCAATGAACACCTCGAGTTGATCCAACTTCTGCTTGAAGCCGGCGCCGATCCCAACCGACCCGCCCAAGGGGGTGACTCGGCCTTCGACACGGCCAAGCTCTACGGTAAGAAAAAAGCCCTCAAGCTGCTGGAAGACCAGGGTGGACCGGCTAGGAGTGGTCACCGAAAAGCGCCGAAGGTCCAGCCCCAAGAGGACCGCTGGGGCCCTGAGGTGGCCGTGCCGGACTTCTCCAAGAAGATCGAGTCGAAGGCCTTCCAAACGGCCGTGGCCGACCTCCAAAAGCGCTGCCAGGGTCCAGTAACAACCGTTCACGGCTTGACCAGCGTTCACCTGAAAACCGGTCTTGAGCTGCCCTTCACTCAGCTTCAAGACGAGATGCTAAAACGGGGATTTTCCCTTTTTCGACTGGGCTCTGACAGCTCCAAAGTGGCCCTTCTGCCCAGCCCCCGTTGGCAAGACGCGGTGGCCCTGATGCAGACCAACGGAGCCAACTGCGGAATCGGCACCGGCTTTGTGATCGAATGGCTCGAACAGCTGATGGAAGAGCAGCCTTTTCGCCTCACCACGGTGGCCCACGACACCCTCAGCGGGGAGTTTCTGGACCCGGTCCAAGACCCTGAAAGCCTGGCTGCCAGGATGTATGACTTCTGCCCCGACATCGTCGACCAGGGCACCGGCACCGTGGCTGAGTTAGCCGAAGCGCTAGCCGAGAGCCACAACCTCTTTTTCTGGTGGGACTGATCGCTTTCAGCGAAGTTTGAGTGTCGTCCCTTAGGGTTGGTGAGAACCGCTCGTCTCCGAGATAGAACTAGGAGACCCCAACGACATGATTCGAACACGCCCCAATAACCCGGCCGCCAAGACTCGCAGCGTATCCCATCACCTGCTGGCAGTGGTGCGAAGAGAACACGGCCGCAAAGCGGTCTTTAGCTTGAAAGACCCACGTTTCGCGGCTCTACGCGATTTCTTTCTGCACGGCCAGGACACCACCGATGACGGCTTCGCGCCTCTCGAAGTGATGGGGGAGGGCTGGAAAGAGGTGAGCGCCCCCTCGGGCAGTCAGTCGTATCAGCTCGGAAGCGACGGGCCCAGGCAAACCGTTACAGTCACCTCCAATGAGAGCATCAAACTGATGACCGAAGCCCCCCTTCACCCGACCCTCAATCGTTACTCCATCGAGGAGTTGACAGTAGGTCGGGACGGGAGCTTCCAACAAAAATATCACTACCAGGATCGTTAAGGAGATATCATGATCACCAATCGCCTGATGGGAGTCGCCCCGGGCCCTGTCCGCTGGGCAACCCAGCCCCAGCCTCCATCCACTCCCGCTGAAGGGGGTGAGACCTATGTCGGGACGGTCCGGGCCGATGAGCCTGGACTAGAGCCGCCGGCACCGACCATCTCGGTTAAGGAGGCCTTTCCGACCAACCTGGAGGAGATCCCGTCGGCCTACCGGTTCGACCCCGAACAGAACCGCACCGCGGCCCTGATCGGTGGAGAGTTGGTGCAGACAGAGGAGAGCGAACCCGTCTATTCCATGATCGGCGTTCGCGAAGGCGATCAGGTGAAACCTATTTTACTCGGTTATGAGCCCAAGGTCGGCGCCACCGAGGCTCTGCAGGCAGCGGCTGCCGCCCGCACGGCCTGGGCCCAGGGCCGAGGCGAGTGGCCCCAGATGAGTCTTGGCGAGCGCATCAAACGAGTCGATCAGTTTCTGGAGAAGATTCTCGCCAACAAAGAACAGATCGGACACATGCT
>CAYRFU010000239.1:2877-11261 GCA_964423525.1 uncultured Burkholderiales bacterium
TCAAAGAAGTGGTGCGCACAGCCGAATTCGTGCGCGAGGTGATGACCAACGCAAGCCAAGCCGAGGCCCCTTATGGAGCCCCTAAAGGCGGCAAGACCCACTACATTAGCGAGAAGCTTCGACCGGTTGGCCCGGTGATGGTGCTCGGCCCTTCTAACTACCCCGTCAACGAGACCCTCGACAAAGCTTTGTCGGCGGTTCTGCTGGGCAACCCGGTTTTCATCAAGACCCCCAAGAACGCCGCTCTAACCTTCGGCTTGATGCTCCAAGATCTGGCCGACTCGTTCCCTCCCGGGGTGGTCAACGTGATGCCGGGCAGCGGTCGCAAAACCCTCGGGCCGGCCATCGGCCACACCGATATGAGTGGGGACCCCACTTTCAAGCAGCTTACCTGGGTGGGTGGCAAGCGCTCCTTTGATGCCGTTCGCTCCCAGCATCCCGACCCCAGTCAGCTCAACCTTTACGCAGGCCTGGCCGCCAAGAATCCGGGAGTGGTGCTAGAGGGCTCCACGGAAGAAGATCTTAAACGGGCCGTCTCTCAACTGGTGAAAGGGTCTCTCGGAAGTAACGGTCGTCGCTGCACGGCCGAGAAGGTACTCTACGTCCACGACTCGGTAGCTGACCGGTTCAGCCAACTCTTGGTGGCCGAGGTCGACAAAATGAAGGTCGACATGCCCTGGGCCGAAGGAGTGGACCAGACTCCTTTGCCCAACGACTGGGGCGTTGAGGCCATGCAAGAGTACATTGAGGACGCCGTCGCTCAAGGAGCCAAAGTCCTCAACCATCGCGGAGGCGAAGCGTTCCATTCACTGATGGTGCCGGCTGTGTTGGGGGATGTCACCCCGGAAATGCGGATTTTCCAAGAAGAGCAGTTCGGGCCGATCGTCCCGATTGTCCGTTACCACGACCTGAGTCAGGTCCGAGAGTGGGACGCCGCTTCCTCCTTTGGCCAACAGGTCAGCCTGTGGGGACCCGAAGAGGTGGCCTACCAAGCGGCCGATCTCCTGGCCGAGAACGGTTTCGGAGGAGTCAACATCAACTCGAAGTGCGAGCGAGGCCCGGACACCACCCCTTTCACCGGGGCTCGGGATTCGGGAGTTGGGGCGATGTCTACCCAAGAAGTCCTCGGCCACTACTCGAAGGTCAGTCGCTGGCGTTCCTATACCACTCTGAAGTAGGACCCCACCCGGCTGGTGCCTAATCGTTGCAAAGTGGCCAGATGGGTGTTGATCGCGATCTGTTTTCTCCCTTTGCTGGGAGGAGCCCAAGAGGTTTCGCCCCCCGATGGGTCGCGCATTCTATCCTCCGATGGCGGGGTGATCTTCCGTTGGCCCGGAGACGAGCAGCAGCGCTATCTACTCCAGGTTTATGCCGGTCGGGTTCTCGCACTTTCCGAGGAGGTGGTGGGCACCTCGACGCTGGTGCGAATCCCGCCCGGTTTGCGCTATCAGTGGAAGGTCAGTCGCTACGCCCGAGGAGGCTATCTCGATGTCGTCAGCGGACGCACCTTTCAACTGAGCGACGACATGTTGCTCGACTTCGACGGAGCCGAGGGCGCGCCTGGTAGAGAGCTAGGCGCCCCTGGAGGTCGTGGCCAAAACGGCCCTAACGTTCAGGTCGTGATGGACCAGAAGGGAGATTACGTCGAGGTCCAGATTCGGGGGATTCCCGTCTCGCGAAAATTCCTACTCCCCCCGGCCACCGCTCCCTTGATCCTCTCAGTCCGAGGAGGACGAGGGGGACCGGGTGCCCCTGGGATCCAGGGTCAAGACGGTAGCTACGACGCTCGGGCCGGGTATGCTCTCGAGCCCCGCCAAGGGGGAGACGGTGGGCCAGGCGGGGTTGGGGGTAAGGGGGGAGATGTCATCATTCAGGCCCGAGATTTTCCACCTGACCGCTATCTGATCGTCCGCAATGAAGGGGGAGGTGGAGGGTCCGGGGGACCGGCCGGGCGAGGAGGGATCGGGGCCGCTGTTCCCTTTGGGGTGGCCACCCCCCGCTACGGGAACGAACCGCCCGGCAATCCTGGTCCTGAGGGCCCGTCGGGAGAGAGCGGACGGATCCTGATTCGTTGACCGAGACCGAGACAGCCCTCGACCATCAACCCGAGCTTGAGCCTGAGCGAGCGATCTTGTGCCGGGAATGTGCTCACACCATCACCCGTTCCAGCCACCTTATCGAGCGCCAGGGGGCCCACGAGCACACTTTTCGCAACCCGGCCGGCTACTCTTTTCACCTCCTTTGCTATCAGCAGGCCGAGGGCTGCCTGTGTTCGGGCACTCCCACCACCGAGGCCAGCTGGTTCTTGGGCTACGCCTGGTCGTTTGCCCTGTGCGGTGCTTGTCACACCCACCTGGGCTGGCGTTTCAGCGACGGTGACGAGACCTTCTTTGGTCTGATCGCCACCCGCCTCCAGCGCTGACTCTGTCCAAACGTTAACGTGTTGTTCACAAACTAAGGTGAACCGCTTCACCGAATCGGACCGGCCGACGGCTTATGGTCTTCCTGTGCTCCAACAACACAAACAATAGGAGGCCATCAATGGACCAGTTAGCAGTAACCCAACTCACCCTTCAGGATGGACGACATCGGCTTCGTCTCGAAGTGGAGGCGAACCGATCGTTTCAACAATTTTCGCTCCAGCTGGCGGTAACCGACCCCAAAGGCTCCTGAGCTGGCGCCTCGACGAAGGTCCCGAAAAGCCCGTGCAGCCTACCGTTCAGCCGATCCAAGCCGCAGGCCCCCGTCAGGTTCCGGCTCACAGACTGGTAGACTCCCGGGTCACCTGCCGAGTCAACGTGGCTTTCTTTCAGCGGTTTCTGGCCGAACCTGGCTAGCACGCCTCGTTCGCGCGTTCTCGCCTCGCCCTGCAACGATCCCAGGCGACCCTGGTGGCTGCTTCCAGTATGGATAGCGTGCGCGCCTGGGCTGCTGACCCGGCCAACTTCGCCAGCGCCTGGAATCCCTACGATAGCGACACCTACGCCTTCCCCGGGGGGTTCTCGGCGATGATTGAGTCAGACCCTGGAGGTCGGGTCCTCTATTCACCGTCGACTTCCCTGGAAGCCAATTTTCCCGGGCGGATGCGCCACCTGGACCGGTCCGTCGTGCCCGTTCGAGTGACTGTAGAGTGGGCTGACGGGAGGTCGATCCAAACGTTCTCCTACGTAGGCGAACCCGAGCTGACCCTCGATCCGACTGCCAGGGTGGTGGTGACCGGGCCGCCGGGACCCGTTCCCCCAGGGGGAACGGCTGACTTTTCGGCTCAATTGGTGGACGGGTCGGGGACGGTCGTGACCGATATCATTTTTCGATGGGGACTGGTTCCGGTCACTGGCAACGGCACTCTGCTAGAGAATTTCTTCGACCGTACCGGCGAGCAGATGCGCCTCTATCACGAGTACACCCTGGCCAGTGGTGTTCCCGCTGTCATCAGAGGCGATGTCGATGTATCGGCTGCTGCTCGCTATCGGGGTCGTCCTCTTTTCAACGGGACTCAGGACGCTCCCGACTTCAGGATTAACCTGCAGTGAGGCGCGGTTTGACCTTACTAGAGGTGTTGATCATCTCCTTTATGCTTTTGCTGGTGATGAGCATGATCGGGTTGACGGCGGCCGAATACTCCCGAGTGAGTCGACGCTCAGTCACCGTCGACAGTCAACTCGAAGTGGCCGGCCGGGGACTGTCTTTTCTAGCCGGAGAACTCCAAGAGGCTCAGCGGGGTCTGTCGCCAACCTCGGCCGCTCTGGCTAACCTGGTGGAGTTCGAGCGGGTTCGACCCGATCCAGCCCGCTTTGCCCCTCCCACTCCAGCCTCTTTTGACCCCACTCAGCCTCGCGTGACCGTGACTTTCACCGCCCTGCGCGAGCTGTGAGTGCCCTTCGGGCACAGGGAACAACTCCGAGATGGGTAACTTCCTGGCGATGGGATCAGAGCCCGCTTTCGTCGGTTGCAAAACTCTTTTTTGGGCCACCCGGCGCCCCCCCAACGAGCCGGAATGGGTTCAGATCCAGGCCACCTGCCAGGTGGTCGCCGACGGGGTCTCGATCTACGTGGAAGACTCTCTTTGGGGCTCTCATGTCGACGCTCCGAGACTCAGCCAGCTAGCCCGAGATCTGCTCGAGGAGACTCCTGAAGGCTCGCTCGATCGAGGGCGCGGGATCATCCCCCTCGAACGCGACCTGTTTGGCCGGCCAGGTCAGCCGATCCGGGTTCTTCTGACCAGCGGAGCCGACAACTCGATGGGTTACTTCAGCATCTTCGACACCCTGTCCGAACTGGAAGCGCAGAAGCTGGGTGGTCACTCCAACGGCCTTCCAACCCTCTACCTCAACGCCGCTCAGCGCAAGAAGCCACTAGCCGAAGTGGCCTCTCACGAGCTGCAGCACCTGCTGGAGCATCAATACGACCCGGGGGAGAAGCGTTGGGTGCGGGAGCTGTTGGCCGAGTCAGCCATGCTTTTGACCGGTCACCCCGATGTCGATCATGAGAGTCGGCTAGTCGGTCGCCTGGGGATGCCCCTTATCACCGAGGACGAAGAGGAGGCGAACTATCCCGCTCTGGCCAGTTTCGCTCGCTTTCTGGTCGAGCGCCTAGGGGCCGGTTTCTTGAGCCGGCTCAACGCCGACCCTTACCACGGGGTGGAGTCTTTCGACCGGTTGCTGGCTCCTGAGAGCAGTTTCCGACAGCTCTGGAAAGAGTGGCTGATCAGTTCCTTCTTGAAAGAACAGGTTCGCGGCTATCCAGACCTGCGAGACGGTCTGCTGCTCCTCGAGCTTGAGCCGAGTGAGGCGGTCTTTCTTCGCATCCCACACCAGTCAGCTGCTCACCTCACCTTTGAAGGTCTGGAAGAGGGCTTCGTCGAGTTGCTCAACCGGAACGGGGAATGCCGGAGCTTAAAGTCTCCAGCCCGGCTCGAAGCCTGCAAGGACCGCGTTCTGGTGGTGGCTAGCCTGAAGCCCTGTCAGGTCCGATTGCGACTGAGGTGCCAGGGGGTTTCCCCCGTTGTTCGCCCAGAGGGACCCTTCAAAGTGACCTTCGGGTCGATGGTCGTTCGCCTCAAGACTCGGGCCCCTCGAGCCTGTCCCTTCGCCTCCGAACAGCTCGAGGCTATCGTGGCCGCAGCGCCAGCCCGCAAAATTCCTCAAGCCTTGCCCTCTACCGCTCAGGCCGTGCTCGATGCTGGTTTTGTCTTGAGCACCCTGCTTGAACCGGGACGGGAAGCCGATTTTCTGAGTCTGCTGGCTCTCTTCGGAGACGCCTGGACGGCCCTGGCAGCTATCGAGACCCTCCAAGCCGTGACTCCCGCCACCCGTCCCCAAGTGCTCGCCACTTTTCGCGAGGGCTTGCGCCTGAGCTACCGGCGCCGGGATGCCCAGGGTCCTCACCGCTATAGCGATCGCGAAAGCGCGGGCAGATTTCTCGGTAGCCTGGTGCTCTTCTCTTCCCAGCTTCAACCCAACGAGTGCTGGGAGACCTACTACGGCCGTATCCAGCCAGCCTGGTCGGTGGCGATGGAAAACCCCGCCGCCCGGGGAGAGCTAGGAGTGATCCGGTCGTTTCGTGCTTTGTGTTCGGGTCGTCGAGCCACCGAATCGGTGTCCGAGGCGGCCCTTCGCTATCAGGATTTTCTCGACCGAATGCGGGAGTTGGGCTATACCACCCCAGCAGCCGTGGCCATCTACCAGGAGACTGGTCGACTCGACCCTGAAGGCTGTTGGGCCTGGCTGCGACAGGGGCGTCGCTTACCTGAGGAAGTCGCGGCTGAGTTAGTTCACCTGGGTTGGCCAGCCGGGGTCCACCCAGATTGGCTTCGCCTGGCCTTGGCTCGTCAGGGGAACTCGATTTCGACCATCCTTCTCCGGAGAGAATTGGAGCGGCAGCTGCAGGCGGGAAGATGGGAAAACGAGGCCAGGGAGCCTCTCTTGCGAGAGCTGCGCCGTCAGACTGAGTATCACCGCTTGCTGGGCCGAGATGGCTTCCAGGCTCGCCAAGCGGCCTTTGAAGGGTTAGCCCAGAAACTTTCGCCCGAGCAGCTCACCAGCACGGTAGAGATCGACGAAGGTGAGGTCTTGGTCGGGGGCGCCTACATACCGCTTCATTCTTAGGCGAGAGCTGAGAAGAGACGACCAGGAGGGATGTCGAGACCGAGTCCGGCTGCCATGGCCTGAAGCTGACCCAGGGGAAACTCGCGGGGCTGGCCTCCCACCATGGTTTTTAAGAGGCCCAATAATCCGATTTTTCGGTCGGCCTCTGCCTCGACCTGTCTTCCTTTGGCGGCGATGCGAATATCCGAATCAGACAGCGCGCTGCCAACCTGTAAAGGCGCTTCCGCCCCCCGGATCATCAAGCCGCCACGACGCTTGTCCTCGACGGGGTCTCCGGTCACACTGGTGTCGAGGAGGACGTGGCCGCCTCGAGCATACTCTTTACCGTCAGGGCCGGTCACGGTGTCGGTGATCACGGGCCCTGAAAGAGCAAGATCCCCAGCCTCGGCGGCATGAGCGTTTTCGTGGGCGTGGACCTCGTCATGAGTGGCCTGGAGGTCGGCCAGAGCTTGGATACGATTACCGACAATCATCCTCCCCAGCCTACAGGACCTGGGCCGAGGGTCCGTGTCCGGAGTGTTAATTTTTCACCGGACGCCCCTCAACCGCCGGCTCATCCTCGCCGACGGAGACTACCAGAGTCGTTTTGGGTGGAGTGCTGATAGTCGAGATGCGCAGCCTCCGCGAGAACTCCCGGGCCTTCGTCTTGGCCTTCTCGTAGTCGTGCTCCCACTCACCGGTGGGCAACACCCGGGCATCCTGGAGGATGATCATCGGTTGGTGTGCCAATTTCCCCTCCCGCTTCTGGGCCGTGAGGGCCACTCCGAAAAGTTTCTCAGGTCCACCGAGAGTCTGGAAGATGGGCCGACCGACCGGGAAAGTCCGGCCAAATAACAGCTTCTTGTTCTCAAGATCGAGAACCAGGCTCTCTTTCATGACGGCAGCCAAGAGACCGAGCACCAGACCAAGGCTCCCGACCAGCCAAGGAGACTCGAGTGTCAAAGCGTAGCCTAGGGTGATCAGTCCGCCCAGAGCCAGACCGACCCGAAGGGGGCTGACCACCGCTTTCTCCAGCTCTTCCATCTCCTTTCTTTTTGGCAGAGTGTCACCTTTTCCCGTTTTTTTCAGGGTTTGATGATAGCTTTAGGGCACCAACCACTCACGAAAGGAGGTGTCGTCATGGGTCTGGGTAACGAAGTTTTTCGCCAGCTCGTGCTCGAAGCCGAGCCGGAACAAGAAATCTGGTTTGAAGAGCCCGCCGTGAGCGAGCCCGAGGCGGATGAGCTAACCGGTTATCGCTCTCGTCGCAAGGCTGCCTAAACAGAAGGTCTGTTATACCCAACAGGGCGTCAGACCGAGGCGCTCCCGCACTCGATGAGCGGGACGGGTGGTAAAGCAAAGGCCACAGCGATTCTCATCGCGCCAGACACAACGCCCTGAGAGAGTCAGATAGTCCTGATCGATGCGGACAATCAGATCGATCGGACCGGCACCCACCAGAAAGCTCGGGCTAACGGAAGCTCCCCCATCCGACAGGTCGAAGAGGTGCACCCGTTGGAAGGTCTGCCCCTCCTCTCGGACCCAGGCAGTTTGGGAATGAAAGAAGCGGTCGCTTCGTCTTTTTTCGTTCAGTATTGGCTTGGCTTCCTTTCCTTTCACAACGGCAAACCGCAGGGTAAAGTTTTTGCCAAAACCGACACCATGTTAAAGTTTCTTTGCGAAAATGTAACAAGTGCCCGAGTCTCGAAGGAGGAGCCCCAAGGGGGATGCTAACCTGAAGAAGCCAGACATCGAGGCTCGGCGCCAGCGTCTGGCCGTTCATGACCCACCGGTGAAGCTGTCTCTAGTCGACTTAGGAAATCCCCGAGGCGAAACGGCCATTTTTCTTCATGGTGGGGCCGGCCATCTTCTCCAGTGGCACAACCAGCTAGCCTATTTTTCGGAGAGCCTTCGCGTCATAGCCTACGATGCTCGGGGCCACGGCCAAAGCGAGGCACCAGATTCCAGCTACTGGTTGGTGGAGACGGTGGGCGACCTCGAGGCTTTGGTGGAAAGCTTGAACCTACCCGAGAGGTTCTACCTGGTTTGTCATTCTTACGGTGGAGCCGTAGGCGCCGAGTTCGCTCGCCGCCATCCCGACCGTCTCCTAGGGTTGGTATTAGCGGCCACTTCCGGCGAAATCCCTCTGAGCTTCACCGTCAAATATCTGTTGCGCTTACCCGAATCCCTGCTGGCTCCTATCCAAAGGCTCATCCGAAACCGGATCAGCACCCCACCAGCCGTGCTTCGAAAGCTGGTTGGCAGCGTCATTAGGTGGAAAGGCTGGGACGTCTATCC
>CAYRFU010000240.1:0-11260 GCA_964423525.1 uncultured Burkholderiales bacterium
AGCGAGGTCGGTAATTCTAGTTGTCGCCGCCGGTAGTTCTAATTGTCGCACAACACCACCATTCGAATCGAGTTCCAGAGACCACCCACGAAGCCGACGTCCGCAAGAATGCAGCATCGGTCGTCGTTGTAGGCCTTAACCTGACAAAGCCCCTCAAGTCGCGAACGACGGAAATCAACATATAGGCCCCATCGTTGGTATTTTGCCGAAGGGTGAAAAGTCTCATTCAAAGTGGACCGGGTATCAGTGACTGACCTGTCGCTCGAAGCCCACCTTTCCGAGATCGGTTTCAAGGTCTGGAAGAGGTGGTCATCGGCTGGCACAACCAAAATTCCTGGCTAAGCTTTGCCAAAAAGCCCGAGAAGGTGCTAGAGTAGGGCTATGCGCCCCATCCACACTAGCTCCCACCTCCCAACCAGATCAACGGCTTCTCCCTCGAACCGGGCTCCCCAAAAAGAAACTGAGCCAAGCGACAGTCTCTCTATCGAGGTCTTTGAGGCCAACCCCAAACAGCACGCGAAAGCCGTCGACGAGCTTTCCCGCCAGGTCTTTGGCACCGGCCTGGATCTCAAGCAAGCTCTTCGCAACACCAATCAGATGGCGCTGGTGGCCGTCAATCAGGCCACCGGAGGCATCGTGGGCGCCGTCCTTTTGGAGTGCGGGAGCTGTCTTGACAAAAAGGAGACGCTAGGGGTCTGGAGCTTGATGGTCGACCCCCAGGTGCAACGGGGGGGAGTTGGTCGCAAGCTGATGGAGAGGGCCCTGGCCGAAGGGGAAGCGCGAGGTTATCCCTCTTCCACCCTGGTGATCAGCAAAGACAACAGGCCGGCTCGCAGTCTTTACGAAAAACTGGGTTACCAGATCGTAGGCGTCCCCGATAGCTCAGCAGCCAGCCACCAAGATATCGAACTCCCGCCAAATCCCCGGTTGATGGTTCGGGGCAAACCGATACCCTCCCAGCACCACGAAGTGACAGCTTCCGGCGGCAAGAAGAACAAAAAGGACAAAAAGGCTAAAAGAAGTCGTCACTGACGCGTCCGCTGCCAGAAGCGAGCGGTGAGAGCTACGGCGGCCACGGCCAGGCCCACCACGAACCCGATCCAAACGCCTTGATGGCGCCAGGGGGTGTAGAAGCCGAGCCAGGCGCTAGCGGTAAAGCCGAAGACCCAAAAACTGACCACCACGATCCCCATCGGGACATTGACATCCTTGAGACCCCTGAGGGCTCCGGCGGCCGTGATCTGAAGCCCGTCAAAGAGCTGGAACAAAGCCGCCAAAAAGAGAAGATCCAGGGCGTAGCTGAGCATCTTCGGCTCGCTCTGGTCCGCCTCTACAAAAATGCTCAACAGGAGATCGGGGACGGTCAGAAACATGGTGGCGGTTGTGCTCATAAAAAGGAGAGCCAGGCCCATGGACGCCCAGCCGGCTCGGGCTGCCTCTTGAGGGCGTCCGGCCCCGGTGAGCTGGCCCACTCTCACTGAGGCCGCCAGGCTCAAACCGAGTGGCACCATGAAAGCTGTAGCAGCACAAGTCAAAGCCACCTGATGGGCAGCCGATTCAGCCACCCCCAGTCGACCCATCATCAGAGCCCCCAGCACAAAAAAGCCACACTCAGCCCCCACCGTCACCCCGATAGGCAAGCCCACCGACAAGACCGACCACAACTTTTTCCAGCCCGGAAAAAGAAGCGCCTGGGACGACACCCCCTCAAACTCAGAACTCGCCAAAATGACTCGACAGGCCAGACCCAGATTGAACAGGTTGACCAGCACGGTAGCGATGGCGGCGCCTTGAACCCCCAGCGAGGGGATACCGAAGGCCCCAAAGATCAGAATTCGGTTGAGAGCAACGTTGAGGAGACTGCCTAAAACCGCAATTCGAAAAGCGGCCTGGGGTCGCGAAACGGCGTCCAAGGCGTTCTTGACAATGTTAAAGAGTAAGACCGGAATGAGGCCCCACGACACGGTGGTTACATAGACGGTTCCCAGCTCAACGATGCTGGCGGGATGACCCCAGGCCAGAAACACGCCTCGACACTGACTGAGCAAAGCCATGCCGGTGAGGCCCAATAAGACCGCCACCCAAAGGCCCCGGCGCACCGTGTCCACCAGTTCCTCTTTTCTCTGCCCCCCAAAAGCCTGAGCCACCAGCGGATTGACGGCCGCACAAACCCCGACTCCGAAGGCAAAAAAGAAGCTGAAGGTAGCGTGACCCACCGACAACGAGGCCAGAGCTTCTTGATTGAGACGCCCCAACATAGCCACGTCGGCGAAATACATCGAGAATTGGGCCAGCTGAGCCCCGATGAGAGGGAGGCCTAGACGCAGGACTTCGCGGGCCTCATCAAAATATGGACGCAGGCTTATCACCACGCCCCAGTCTAGCCGGGAAGTCAACTCAAGTCAACACCCAATATTCCTTTTCGACTTTTTCAGGATTTTTTCAGGATGACCGCTTACGGTCACCCCGGTCCCCAGCGCAGGAAAGAGTGAATTTATGAGCGTGCGAGCCAACCCAGCCCCCCAGTTCGACATGGAGCGAGCCCTTCGCTATCGTGACCAAGTTAGCGAGGCCCTTTCCACCGGAGCAGTGGGCATCTGCGGCCAGGAGTGCGTAGCCGTCTTGGCCGAAACCGAAAGCCAGGCTGAAAGCATCCGTCAGTCCGAGGCGATCAAGCAGACCCCCGAAGGAGATCTCTTCTTTGAATCCGAGGAGGGTGACATCGTGACCATCAATCTAGAAGTGACCGGCCCCGCCGTCGCCTACTAGTCCAAGGTCGCGAACCAATTCGGGTCCAGGTCGGGAAAAAGACAGTTCTCAAGCTCCAGGCAGCGGAGATACTCCTCATCGATGTCACCCCCGTCCTGAGCCTGCCAAAACTCCGACGAAAGACGCCAAAAGCCCCGCAGAGCATCAAAGAAGAGGTCTTTCATCCGGTCCACGAAGTGGCCGTTCGAGATAACAAAAGGCAGGTCGGAGGACATGGCCAGCATCAGCTGTCGGGCGGCCTGACAAAGTAGCCTGTTTTGCAGCTCGTTGGCCGCCCCCGAGCGGGCCATTTTGCCCATCTCGCCGGCTGCCTCGTGGCCATGACGATACATCCATGAGATGTGACCATACATCCACTTCTCAAAAGTACCGTTGTGACCCCAACTCGAGACGTTCGCATACATCTCCTGACAAGCCGGGTTCTTGGCCAGGTAGGCGCTAGGGGTGATCAATTCGGTGTGGTTCTGGTCAAAATGAAGCTTCTTGAGAAGGAAGTAGAGGAACTGGGGCCCTTCATACCAGTGATGTCCGAACAGCTCGGCATCGTAGGGAGCGACCACCAACGGCTTTTTCCACATAGCCCGCCGTAGATATTCGAAACGGCCTCGGCGGCAATCCATAAAGTGACCGGCGTGGTCGGCCGCTCTCTGGGTGGCCCAACGGGGCACGTAAGGCTGCTTATGACCTCCCCGTCGATCGGTGATGCGATTATACTTAAAAGGGCCCCCTCGAATATGAAACTCCAGGTAGTCGGGGTCGCCCGGGTAGCCTTCATCACCGCTCCAAACCTGCTTACCCGTTTCTGGGTCGCGAGCGAAGATGGCGATCTGAGAACCTTTGGCGTAGATGGGCGCATTGACGCCGAATTCGGCCTGACAATCCCCCCGAGTGGCGGCATGCTCTTCGCCAAAAGCGTAGCGGAAACCGGCCTCTTCCAGGAACGGTTCGATACCGGGGGTATAGGCACACTCGGGCAGCCAAACGCCCAGAGATTTGCGCCCAAAAGTCTGCTCGTGGAAACGAGCCGCCGCCAGAGCCTGACCGCGAATGGCTTGAGGCTGACTGGTCCACAGGGGCAACATGGGATGCGTCCCGATACAGGTGCAGAGCTCAAGCTTTCCCAGCTCCTGAAAGCGACGAAAACCCTTCACCAGGTCCCCTCCGTAGCCCAAAAAGAGGTCCCGGGAACGGCGTAAGTGAGACAGGTGCATTTCGGCCGGAACCCGATAATGAGGCTCCTCGCGCGTCGTCCTTTCGACCTCCAGGCGAGCTAGCTGAATGAGCCTCTCAAGATAAGCCAGAACATCAGCCGAGTGGCGCTGACTCTTCATCATGCTAGCTACTGGTGGAGAAATGTCCATCGACACCCGAAAGTCGATCCCCTCAGAGTGGAGTTCCTCGAACATTCCCAGCAAAGGGAGATACGTTTCTCGCACGGCCTCGGCATACCACTCCTGGGGATATCCGATGGGGCGCCACGGCTCTGACCCGTCCCCAAAGTGGACCGGGTCAGGAATGAAAGGCAGATGAGCGTGGAGATGGAGGATGAGAAAACCAGCCGAATACTGAGAAATTCCGGTAGGCCCAGTGAGCGGCCTTAGACTAGGATGCTCCAGCGGTTGGGGCACTCGTTTGTGAACGGTCGGGTTCGTACCTGCTGCGACCCGACCCAGTTGACAACTGTTCGAAGGAGGGGTTAGAGCCTCTTCGAGGCTGCCATCGACGAGGGCAAAAAGCTGCACCTGGTAAACTCGATCGGGAGGGAAATTCAAGTAGAAGTCACGGGTGGAGGTGAGGTCGACCTGATGAGACAGGTCGGGCCGATCGTGAAAACGACCCTCGAATTCCGTTCGGACCCTCAACTGGCAAACCAGCCGCTCGGCTAGCTCGCCGTGCTGGGCTACCAGCTGCTCAAACCAGTCAGGCTCAAGCGACCAGTAAGCGAAGGCTTTGCGCTCATCAACAGGCATCAGCGTGATCGAGTTACCGGGATGGGCCAACCTCAAAGGCCGAGAAAGGATAAGCGGCTTCTTGCCTTTCGGCTTTTTGAGAGAGGCCTGATAGAGACCCTGTTCGAGGCCGTGGAAGTAGTATTCGCCGTGATTTTCCACCTCGAACTCTTGAACCACCTGGCCGTCTCGCTTGAGCACGAACTGGACTTTGTCGCCGCTGGCCGGGGTGACGCGCCAATCCGCTCGAAACTGAAGACTGTTGGTTTCGACCACCTCCCTGGTCAGCTGCAAAAAGCGTTCCGGTAGGGGAACGGTGACCGGCACATTGGCTAAGACCTGGGTCGGACTGACGGCCACTCGGTGGGCCACAAAGAGCGACTTCAAAACCCTCTCCGTGTCCCTCTCGACCACACACAGCTCGGCCTTAGTGGCCGGGACCGTCAAAGTGACATGGTCGCGGGCCGGGACAGCGAACCACTCCGTGGTGCTCGAGTCTTGTCCCGCCCAGATGACCTTAAGGGCTACCGAGGCGTCTCGCTCCCAGTCTAGACCGTGGATCTGCTCCACCTGGTTTTGAACCGAATCCCAGTTCACGTGGCTCCAGATCAAAACCTGAGAGTTCGGACTGTCCTGGATCCAGGTGATGGAAGGGGTCGGCTCAAGAGGGCTCTGGACGGTCACCTCGGGCTGGAAGGCGCGCGCCAACTCGATGCGGTAGTCGCCAGGATCAAGGGTTAGCTCTCGCTGGGAAAGGTGGTTGACGCGGACGTTTTGGCGAACCTCAAGACCGACCAGAACCCTCAGGAGCAGGTCTTCGTCAGCATAGTTCAGCTTTTCATGGAGGGTCGGCTCCCAGCGGGCAACGACCCGGTCCTTAGCCACTTCGACGGTGACCCCGTTAGCTTGATACTGTGTGGTTGTCGGCATAGTACGGCTTTCACGAAAGCTCGAGGATTTCCCCCGACCTTCCAGAACCGCAACCGGCCATGACATCCACACTACTGTTATCCGATCCGTTGTTAGCCCGCTACCTTAAGGGAGACTTTCTAGTCCGTGCTTCTGAGCGAATGTCTGACCAAACTCTCTATCTTGACCACTGTGTCGAAGTCGAGTTGGCTCTGCTCACGGTGTTAGCTCAGCGAGGCTTTCTGGAGCCAGCCCTGGTGAAGGAGACGCGCCAAAGTTGCTCCCTCATCACCCCCCAGGAGATCCAGGCTGAAGAAGAGCGAGTCCGTCACGACCTCAAGGCCGTGGTCAACTGCATGGCCCGCCACGCTCCCGAGCCAGTCAAACCCCTGATCCACTTGGGAGCGACCAGCTACGACATTCTCTCCAACGCTCACGTCATGAGACTTCGTGAGGGAGTGCGAGACTTCGTCCTACCCAGCCTGAGAGAGGTGGCTTCGGAGTTAGCCAGGCTAGCCGAACAAGAAGCCAAGACCCCGGCCATCGGGAGAACCCACGGACAGTTCGCCGAGCCGATCTCCTTCGGTTACTGCATGGCCGTCTTTCTAGACCGATTAGGCCTCGAGATGGTAGCTTTGGAAGAAAGCCTCACCCGTTTGCAAGGGAAGTTTTCCGGTGCGGTGGGAGCCTATGTCGCTCTGGGCCTACTTTTTGACGAGCCCCGCCAGCTCGAGCGAGAAATCCTGGCCCTAGTCGAACTGGAACCGAACCTCACCTCCACTCAGATCACCCATCCCGAGCCGGCTTTGACAGTTCTCCACCATCTGGTTTCCATTTTTGGGGTCCTGGCCAACCTGGCTGACGACTTGCGTCATCTCCAGCGGAGCGAAATTGCCGAGGTAGCCGAGAGCTACAAAGCCGAGTCCCAGGTCGGTTCCTCGGCCATGCCCCACAAACAGAACCCTATCACCTGGGAGAACATCAAGAGTCTTTGGAAGACTTTTCTCCCTAACATTATGACCTACTACATGGATCAAATTTCCGAGCATCAGCGGGATTTGACCAATTCGGCTTCAGCCCGTTTCTTGCCCCGGCTTTTATTGGGACTCTTGGTGGCCGCTCGTCGAGCCAGCCGAGGCCTGGCGGGGCTGGTGGTGGAGCGCCAACGGATGGCCGACCGCCTGGCCTCACTCGAGAAAGTGGTGTCGGGACCGGCTCAGGTTCTTCTTTCCTCAGTGGGTTGTCCTGACGCTCATGAACATATGCGAAGACTGGCTCTCGAAGAGGGAGCGTTAGCCCCCAAACTCCAGCACCACCCGGTGGTCAAGACCTATCTAACCAAACTGACCGAAGAGCAACGCCGGGCCCTTCACGAACCCCATAGAATGACCGGACCGGCTGCCCTGGCCGCCCTTGAAACGGCGGCGAGCTGGCGCCAACGCCTGAACTTAGGTTAGACTGACCCTATGAAGTGGATCCTCCTGTGGGCTGTCTTACTTGGATTGGGATATATCCTGATCTACAAGCGTCGCGAAATGAACCAGGCTCTCGATCGAGCGGCGCTGTTTCTCTTGCTCCTCATGATTCTTGGAACCAGCCTACGCATCTCCCAATGGGCTTTCACTCCCTAGGGAGGAAGTCATGACTCTTTTTGTGAAAAAATCTCAACGGGTTTTTCCGCTCTGGGCGCCGGGTAAGACCCAGTGGGGGAGCGCCGGCCGAAGGGCTTACCGAAAATGGCAAGACGAGACAAGACCCGAGACAACTTTATGACCAAAGTCATTATGGCGACCGTGGCGGTCGTCTGGTTCTCTTTGGTCGGGGGGAACTGGTTGGGGCACTACATCGTCAGCGAGGGCTACCTGGGCAAAAAAGAGAACGCCGTCGAGTTTCGCGAAATGCCGGCTCCCCGCCCCAGGCCCTGGGTTAGCGTCGACCCCAAACTCCAAGAGGAACTCAACAGTGTCAGAGCCTCGGCCGGAGAAGAACTCGAAACTCCTGAAACAACTGTCACCTCCACCCCTTTGCCGACCAATCAGGCTATTGAAGGAGGCTTCGGCCTCCAGTTCGGAGCCTTCGGCCAGAAAAGCCACGCCGAGCGATTGAGTAAAGACCTGCGTGCAGAAGGCCAGGAGGTCACTATCGAGGAAGTCGAGACGGGGGACAGCGAGATCCGTTTCCGGGTTCGGGGAGGCTCCTTCACCAGTGCCAGCGAGGCCAAGACTGTGGCTGACGGGCTTCGTGAAAAGGGTTTCAAGGTCCACGTCGTCAGTCAGTAACGTGTTGATGGAAGAAGCTGTTAGGAAGGCCGGGCCTGGGGAGGTCCAAAGACCGATAGAGGTTAAAATTCTGGTTGTCGATGACGACCCGGTTCTGCTTCGTATGGTGGAAACCTTCCTTCGCAGCGCCGCCGGTAACTACCAAGTGATCACCGCCAGTTCCGGCGTCCAAGCTCTGGAACTAGCTCGTCGGGAGGTTCCCGACCTGATTCTGCTCGACCTGATGATGCCCGAGATGGACGGCATCGCCGTTTGTGAACGGTTGAGAAGCAGTCGCGCGACCTATCTGATTCCCGTCATTATGCTGACCGCTTCGGCCAGTCAGATTCACCGCCTTGACGCCCTCAGAACGGGGGTCGACGATTACGTCTCAAAGCCTTTTGACCCTGAGGAACTGGAAGCACGAATCCAAGGTCTGATCCGGCGCATTCAGTTGAGTCGGGCCTCCAACCCTTTGACCGGCCTTCCCGGCAACCTGGCCATCGAGCACGAAATCAATAAACGCCTGGCCCGCCAAGATCCCATGGCCTGCTGCTATCTCGATCTGGACAACTTCAAAGCCCTCAACGACCACTACGGCTTTGAGAAAGGTGATGAATGTATCAAACTGGTAGCCGACATTCTGATCGAGGCTTCCGAGAACGTTGGGGAACTCGACGATTTCGTGGGTCACATCGGAGGAGACGACTTCATCTACGTGACCCGGCCCGAGAAAGTTGAGGACGTTCTGAATCTGGTCACCTCTCGGTTCGATGAACGAGTGGTTCACCTTTACACCAGTCAGGACCGCGAGCGCGGCTATATCGAAGTCAAGAATCGCCAAGAGCAGGTCCAACAGTTTCCCATCACCACTCTCTCGATCGGAGTTTCAACCAACGAGCGCCGAAATTTGACCAGCGCCCTTCAAGTCTCGGAGATCGCCACCGAACTCAAACGAGCAGCTAAGGCTAAAGCACCTGGCCGAAGTCACTACATCGTCGACCGACGCAGTTCCTGAAATGGGTCACACCTTCTCCCTCGAAACCTTCACCACCCAAGAGCCTACCCAGTTGGCTCTCGGGTTTTTTGATGGCTTTCACCGCGGTCACCAGGCCATCGTTCGCCGGGCCACGGCCGGCGCCAAAGCCACCGTCTTCACCTTTAAAAACCATCCCGCCACGGTCCTGAACGCCGACCGAGCTCCCAAGCTTTTGACCACCTTCGAGGAGCGCCAGGAGTTGATCAACCAGGCCGGGGCGGATCTTGTCTACTGCACCTTCGACCGTCCCTTCTCGCAGATTCCAGCCGAGCAGTTTGTTGAGGACATCCTGATAAAACGGTTGCGGGCTCGCCTGGTGGTGATCGGAGAAAACTATCGATTCGGGCACCGGGCCCAGGGCAATGCGGAGCTTCTACAACAACTGAGCCAACCTCTCGGTTTCGAGGTGGCCGTGGTTGCTCCCGTCAAAGAAAAAGACTGGATTTCGAGCACCCGCATCCGAGCTCTGGTGAAAAACGGCGAAGTCACCCAAGCGTGCAAGCTGCTGGGCCGCCCATTTTTCATCCGGTCTCTGGTCGAAAAAGGGGACGGTCGAGGCCGCACCATCGGATTTCCGACGGCCAACCTGGGTCTGCCTCCCACCAAGGTTCACCCCAGCTACGGGGTCTATGCCGTACGAGTGGACCGCGGACAGGCTAGCCTCAAGGGGGTCGCGAATTTAGGAGTGCGACCAACTTTTGAGGGCTCCGCCCCTGTCCTCGAAGTCCATCTGTTTGATTATGACGGCTACCTCTATGGCGAGAAACTCAACGTGCATTTTGTGGAACGGCTGCGCGGAGAGCAGAAATTTAGCGGAGTGGACGCCTTGGTGGCTCAGATCGGCCAGGATGTCGAGGCTGCTCGCAAGCTTTTTTCGTGACGGACTTTCGCTGTCCTGACCCTCCTCGCAAGCGTGTCTGCTGCGGCATCAACCTGGGCCATGGCGTCGCCCCCTGGCTGGAAGACACTCCTGACGAGAGGGTGCGAAAGACTCTTCTGGGCGAGCAACCAGTCTTTCTCAGCCTGAATCGCGTTCCCGACTCCGACTGGGCCCGATTGCTGCCGGGCCCGGCCCGCATCGAAGTGACTTTCCACGGGCAGCCGAGGCAACTCTTCGATTGGCTCGAGATTCCCTTCACCCTGGCGCTGACCCAACTGGTCCCTTACCTGGATGACGATATCGGGGCTTTAGAAAACCTGATCGAAACGGCTTCCCAAAAAGGCTGTCACCACGTCCTGGTTGGCACCGTGACGGAGGCCGGTCTGACTTTCCGGCGCTATCTCCAAAAGCGCGCTCCTCAACGGAAAGACAAGATCCTGGCTCTCCTGGCCGACGGGCCATCGCGCGATTACCGACACAGGCTCTACGGACTGGTGCGAGGACTGTGTGACCATCGCAGTCTCACCTTTGGCGTTTGGGAGCAACCTTATCAGGGAGAACCGTTCAACCGCTACTTCGCTTCTTCTTCCTGCTGCCGCTGGCCCTTAGGGCCCGTCCAAGAATAAATGTGTCAATTTCTAGCTTCGAGGCGCCTCTCTGACAAGGAGCGTCGAACGCTGAATACCGGGTTGTATTTGAGAGAGGCGCGACGCAGTCAGAGGGGATGGATCGGAGCTAGAAATGCGCTATTTATTTTTTGACGGGTCCTTAGAGGCTGAGAAACTCTAGAATTCTCTCTCCGATTCCGTCCTGAGCGGTGCCGATATGCTGATTGATCTGGCCGTGGCTCTTATCGGGGGCGTGCACCACCTCGGCCCGCCCACCCGCTTGTCGAAGGCGCTCAGCCAGTTGCCGTGAGAAATAAGCCGAGGTCTGGCGATCGCCGGCGTGAAAAATCAGAAAGGGTGGCAAAGCAGCCTGTCCGACATGCAAGGTCGGGGAGGCGTCACGCCACACCTCGGGGTCGTCTCCGAAGGCTTTTCGGTATATCTGCGAAGCTCGGCCCCCACCATCTTTAAGCTGCTCGGGCAGATTGTAGGCCGCTCCGTCCAGCAAGATGACGCCCTAGAGAATGTCAGGGCTTTTTCCCTGAGCTTGAAGTCGAGAGGGGTCGGTAGCCACCAGAGCGGCCAAATGGGCTCCGGCAGAGTGACCCATCAGATACAGTTGGTTCGGGTCGCCGCCGTAGGCCTCTATGTGATCGTGAAGATAGGCCCGTTGGCCCGGTTGCTGGGCCCAGCCCAGCAAAGATAAGACGCAAAACAAGAAGCAAACAAAAAAGATTTTCATAGGCCTTCCGACCCAGCCAGCCTCGGAATGTTACCTGACGAGCTGGCCCGGCGGCGTCCGCCAGCTTCGAGAGGGAATAAAGCGGATGGTCCTGGACACTCCAGCA
>CAYRFU010000241.1:0-11237 GCA_964423525.1 uncultured Burkholderiales bacterium
GCACGCCCGGTCTCGATCGGTGGGCCAAGAGTGCGACCGTTCTAGCTCAAGCCAGAACCAACTGCAACTCCACCCCGGTCTCGATGGGGTGTTTCCTGGGCCGACTGCCCTCTCCCCTCGACGGTTTGCAAGCCCCGCTCATAACCAGCCTGGAGGAGGCTGGTTACCATCAGCGCTCCTTTATCTCGTTCTTCAATGTGTCTCCCCACTTTGTGAGTCGCTTCTCGGAAGTGGTCCGAATCACCCGGGCCGAGCAGTGGTTCGGATGGCCTGGCCAGGAGTCGCGCCAGTGGCTCTGTAGCTGGCTGAGTGAGGATTGGCGCTACTGGAATCCTTGGAGCCGCCACAGCCCGGCCGATTTCAATTACGCCACCAAGAACCTCTACCCGACGCGGGCCACCCTCGACTACGCGCTCAAGAGCCTCGCTCAAGCGCGGGGCCCGGCTCTGATCTGGGTCCATCTGTTTGCCCCCCATCATCCCTTCCATCTCGAGGGCCGCTGGATTCAGGGACCGCCTGCCTCAGACCAACTGTATTATCGAGCTATCGGCCAATGGGACGAGCACGTTTCACCCTTTCTGGTTGAGCTCGATCAACGCTTTCCTAACAGCCTGGTGGTGGTCTCCTCCGATCACGGGGAGTCGTTTGGCCGCCCGGAGGGGGGGTGGCGGGGGCGACTCCACGGAGCGAACTGGCTCAATCTCGATGTCAGCCACATTCCTCTCATCATCAAGGCACCGGGGCAGACAGAGGGTCGAACAGTCCAAACCTTTGCCACCCCGGTCGACCTGGGGCCGACTGTGCTGGAGTTACTCGGCTTGGCCGTTCGGGAGGATTATGACGGCGAGAGCCTGGTGCCCTATTTCGAGCAACCAGAGAGGTTGAGTCAGAAAGTCAAAATCACGGTGCCGGAGTCGTATTTCCAGAGACAACACGACCCGCTTAGGGAGACCCCGGCAGCCTGGGTGACGGCCGATGAGGAGATGTTTGCAGCTTACCAGGGACGTTTCCAAGTCGGCTACTTCCAACTCTACGACCGGGGCCAGGAGGGCTATTTGAACCGCTACCGAGACGCCCTGATCTACGGTCTCTACGAACCCCGCCAGGACCCAGCCCTGGAGGCCGACCTGAGCAAAGCACCCGAGTCTCGACCGGTGCTCAAGTCTCTCTTTAACTCTCCAGTAGTAGCCCGCTACCGGAGTCCCCCTCCTCGCTAGGTCAAATGGCGTTGGAGAGCTTGAGCCCTGCCTGGACCGGAGTCAGCTTCAACACCTGTTCCAGTTCGTGGCGTAGGTTCAAGCGGACCATCTCGTGGAAGGCTCGCTCCTTTTTATTTAGCTTCTTTCCGGACTCTTCCAAGACCTGAATTTCGGCTAAAACCTGCATCCTGGCTCCTACCCCCTGACTGCGAAGGATGTCGGTCCAACGCTGAATGCGGCGATGGGTGGGCCGATTCTTGGTAGGGGCCTCAACCTCCAGGTCGTGAGCCAAGAGCTCTTGGAGGCGAGCGGGCTTGGCCAGGGGTCGCACTCCCCTCTGCTCAAGCTGATTCTCGGGAATTTTCACGAGCGATTCCTCATCCTGGGGGTCGAGCACCACCATACGATGGTCTTCTCCCAGGAGTCGGATGGTCTCTACCGCCATCACTTCGCAGATTCCCGTTAGGGGCACACTGGCCAAGGTGCCTGGTTTGAGGGCGCTCATCCGGCACCGCCAGTCGGTTGCAAGACCATACTCATGGTTCTGCCCTGGCGACTGGGACGGCTGGCTACTGTGGCCAATTGACCGGCGTCTTCAACCAGGCGCTTCAGGATGTCTTTGGCCCGGTCTTCGTGGCTCATTTCTCGACCTCGCAATCGCATGGTAATCTTCACTTTGTCGCCGTCATCGAGGAGACGATTGACGGTTCGGCTCTTGACCTCGTAGTCGTGCTCGGCGATTTTGGGCCGAAGTTTGACCTCTCGCACGGAGGGCCCGCTGTTGGAGTTGTCTTGCTTTTTGGAGCGCTCATACTTCCACTTGCCGTAATCCATCAGGCGGCACACCGGCGGGCTGGCATTGGGCGCTACCTCCACCAGGTCGAAACCGCATTCCTTGGCAAACTTGAGAGCTTGGCGCGGGTGCATCACTCCCTGGGCCTCTCCCTGGTGGTCGATGAGGCGGACCTTGGGTGCCCGGATCCGTTCGTTCACCCGATGCTCAAATTGGGGTCGCGGTTTATGCCATCGTCGTCGTCTTCTGATAAATGTCACCTTCCTAAAACAATGATTTGGGGTGTGTCAGGACTGGCCCTGACTCTGTTAGGATATCGTGGGGACCAGGTGAGCGGGGCATCCGATCGGATAAGGAGGGAGCATCCTTTCGGTTTTCAGTACGTTTTAAGGCCATCGGGCGACTATCACGCTCCATCCCGCCCCTAACCAGGGGCAGAGAAAGAGAGGGATCCGCCGTGCGCGTTTCGCTTCATTTGCCCACTGTGGCTCATCGAGCCAGTCAAGCTCTCGTTCCGCCTTCCGAGGAAAAGGCTCAAAAGGACGTCTTCATCATTCCGGGAGAGTCTTTTGGCCACCGGCTGACGGCGGGAGTGAAAAGTTTCACCGGAGAACTGTTTTCCCGAGGGCTGCCCCTGGCTGGGGCCCTGTTGGGAGGATTTCCGGGTCTGATCGCCGGTTCTGTGGCCGTCGGTGCTGGTAACCTGCTGGGCGGAGCCAGCGGAGGACGGGCTATGGGTGAGACCTTGAAAGCTGGGGCCCTGGGATTCCTAACCTCTAGCGCGACCGTGATGGCTGCCGCCGCTTACGGGGTGGGAATAGGTCTGACGGTGGGCGCCGGACTGGTGGGACTGGGTGCGGTGCTGGCCGGAGCCCGCGAGATGTCCAGGCAGTATCTCTTCAGCGATGTCACCATCGAGCCGGAGACCTTCGCCGAACACTACTTGGAGAAGGCCGACCCTTACTTGCAACAAGCTGGCCTCAATCTACCTGAGATGACCTTCAAAAATGACCACGAGGCTCACCAAGCGGTGGCCATGGCTGCTTCGGCCGTGTCAGCAGCGGCCCCCGGACCCGTGGCTCTCTTACTCGCTTCCGAGGTGGCCAAGGAGCTGGCCAACCCCGCTGACGTGGAACGAATCGACGGGGTTCTCACCAGAATCTTCCCTCGAGCCGAACCTTCCGAAATGGAGGGAGACATCGAAATTCGTAAGTCTGACACTCTGGGCCTGAGCCCGGCGGTGGCCACCAGCCGGACGGTGATTCTTGATGAGGAGTTTGAAGAGCAGTCGAAGCCGGAACTGCTGGACTTCGTGAAGGGCCACGAACTGAGCCATGTTCGCCACCAAGACGTGATCGGACTCTTGGGCCAGAACGCTGTTCTCGACTCCCTTGAGCAAGCGGCCAGAACCACCGGGCCTGACGGAGCGGTGTTGTTTGGACTGGTCCACGAAAAGGCTCGGCTGGACAAAGCGGCATTGTCGCGGACCAATGAGTTGAGAGCCGACGCCGAGGGGCTGGAATTCGCCATTAGCAAAGGGCACGATGGCGAGGACGTGGTGTCTGAGGTCAGTCAGTCATTCAGTCGGGGCGTACCTCAACACCCCTGGTCGAGCCATCCCTCCGACCAGGTGCGTATCGACGCCCTCTTCGACGCTCTGTCCCAATCTTAGCCGAAAAAAAAGCCCACCGGTGGAGGGGGCTAGCTAGAGTAGTTATGGTGCCTCTAGTATACCGTCAGAGTCAGAGGAGGGCCTTGATCGAGATCAAGTTATGGTATCCTTGATCTTGTGACAGGCTGGTGGATCGTGAAAGTCTTCATGGGGTTAGTCCTTATCGGGCAGAGCCTGCTGTTTGTGCCGCATCGGCTTGCTTTGTTGGGGCGAGCGGTCGTGGTTTTGGGCGGAGCGGTTCACCTCTATCATTTCTGGCTCCTGAAGAGGAGCAACTCGACACTCGACCCACCTCAGCAGCTGGTCACCTCGGGAGGGTTGTTCCCCTGGGTCCGTCATCCGATGTATCTTGGGGACGGCTTGGTGATGCTCGGCTTTGCCATCCTTTGCCCCTCTTGGCTCTCAGCTGGGTGTCTGCTGCTAGGATTGCTAGCTTTGGCTCACCAACGGCGGGCTGAGGAAGGACGACTGGCCGACCTGTTTGGAGAGGCTTTCGAAGCCTATCGTCGGGGGTCGATTCTTTAAGAGGAGAAGTTCATCTTTCAGGACGGCTTGCGAAAGACGTAATCAGACAGCTGAGCTTGGGCGAAGGTGGCTCTTTGAACGCCCTCCCGCCTTTGTTTGATGCAGCGGACGAGTCTTTCCAGGTCTTCGTCGTACTCGGTATGGAAAGCCTCTATCCCTTTTCGGATGCTCTTGACAGACTTGATCAACTTGGTGCAAGTGCCTTTCAAAGAAGAGAGAGCCTGGGTCTTCTCGGCCATCCTTTGAATGATGGCGTTGATCTCCTGGGTGTCAACGTCGGGGGGAGGGGTGGGGTCTTGGGTGCGAGCTTCGATGATCCAGAGAGCTGCCTCCAAAGGGACGTAAAAGGGCTCTGTTTCGTCAACCACCACCACGAAGCGGTATCGGCCCACCGACTCCAGAAAGGGGGCCTCGGGGTTCTCGTCACGGGTGGCCACCACGATGCCGTAGGTTTACACTCGATCACGATTGGGGTGGCACCCATCCGGTAGAGGATGTCCCCTTTCTTGCCGTCGCCTCCCTCGGAGGGGCGACTTCCGACCGCCTCGACACGGTCTTGACGCCCCTGGGCGAACTGGCGTAGGCGCCGTTCCACTCTTTCCTCAAAGCGAAAGCCTCGCTCGGGGTTTCTCTCTTGCTGGACTAAGAGACGGTTGAGGGCGTGATTGCGTTCGTGAAGGCGCTCATTAGCGTCGAGAATCCGGTCGGCCTGGGTCTTGAGATCGTCTAGCACCTCCTCGACTCGTTGCTCTTGGCCCCGCTCGAACCACTGGAAGCGCTCCACCGAACGGTCTAGATGACGGCGGGTCTCTTCGCGGGCCTGAGCCATCTCTCGCATCAAGCTATAACTGCGCTCTTCGCTCAGTTGTTGATGATGGGTGAACTCGTCGAGAATGCGGTCAGCCGCCTCGACGGGCTGCATGTGTTTGAGCACTCGAGCCCCTAGCTCCACCATATCGGTGGCCTTCTGCTGGCGCTGCTCCTCGCTCTGGCAAGGGCTGAGTTGGTCGGCCACGACGGGGTCGTCGCAGCGAACGATAACGGTTGGTGTGGGCGTGATTTTCATCATAGTCCCAGCCTGAAGGCCGGGGTTTGCCAGGTCGTGACCGGAAGATGTCCGAAGCTTTTCCGAAATGTTTCAGATTGATGAACATCGAATTCTTGCTCTACTGGTTCTGGCTCTGTTGATAGGCTGCCAGTCTCCACCCCCTCACCCCAAGCCCAAGCCGGTGGAAAAGGTGAGAAAGCCTCGGCAGAAGGTGGTGACGACGGTGGCCCGGCCCCGCCTGGGTGAGGTTACCTTGGGCCCGACTGAGCCGGACCAGCCGGTGGTGCTCCAGTTCGACTACGAGGGGCCGGTGGCCAATCTGAAGACGGAATGGACTCACTCCTCTTGGAGTGCGGTCGAATCGATGGCCATCACGGAATCGGGGCGACTGGAGATGGAACCACCAGCCGACGGATGGCCCTCTGGAGACTATCAGGTCGCGGTTTCTCTCGATGGACGTGAGGCCGCTCGACTGACTTTCTCGATAGAGGTGGTTGAGAGCCCGAAGCCGGTTCCTGATCTAGTTTTGACCTTGCCGGGTCCCGCTTCGGCGTCGTCCTCTTTTCCGGCTCTGGCAGGATTGGAACGGCAGGCTCAGGCTAGCGGCGCGGCTACCCATTGGCGGCTGCTGGCCGACACAGCAGTTAAGCAGGAGGCCTATTCGCTAGCCGCTCGAGCCTACCGTCAGGAGGCGGCTATCTATCGAGCCTCGGGGGACGTCAACGCCGCCCTGGTGGAAGAGGGCAAAGCGGCCCGCTACGCTACCGTGACGGAACTTTACCGGTTGAGTCAGGGGGCATCTGAGGGGGAGGGGCCACTGGCCAGGCTGGAGCCCGCTTCAGGTTGCTATGTGGGGGCCTTCATCGACCGGGACGACAATCTCAAGAGTCACCATTTCAACGGTCAGACTCACGGCGACATCCCCCAGTTCAACCAACTGGTGGGCAAGGAGCACGCCACCTTCTTTATGTACCGAAGCTACGGACGGCGTTTTCCCACCGGTTGGGTGGAGTTCTGCAAGAAGAACGGGGCTATCCCTCATATCGCCTGGGAACCGGCCGATCTTGCCAAGGTTCAAGACGACGCTTACCTTCAAGGTTGGGTGGAGGCAGCCAAAAAGGCCGATTGGCCTATCTTTTTACGGTTCGCTGGCGAAATGAACGGCGCCTGGACAGCCTACTCGCAAGACCCTGAGGAGTATAAGAGGGCCTTTCGGCTGGTCTATCAGGCTTTCCGAGAGGCTCCTCAGGTCGCTTTGATCTGGTGCCCGAACACGGTGCCGGCTTCCAATATTCACGACTACTATCCGGGCCACGAGTTCACCGACTGGGTGGGGGTCAACTTCTATAATGTGCTCTATCTAGATAACGACCCTCAGCGCCCGGGCGAGTGGATTCACCCCACTGATCTCTTAGATGCTGTCTATCAGCGCTACAGTCCCCACAAGCCGATCGCCATCGGGGAGTATGCAGCCACCCAGGAGAGTCGTCTCGACGCTCAGCCTCGGCCCGACTTCGCGGTGACTAAGATCGGTCAGCTGTACTCTTCCCTGGCGACGCGCTATCCCCAAGTGAAGATGGTCAACTGGTATGACTGCAACAATCTGCGCCACGCTCGGCCGGGTCGCCAGCTGAACAACTATCTGGTCACCAGTCCGCCCGAGGTGCTTTCCTCTTACTCTTCCCTGGTGGCTTCAGGGTATTTCCTGGGGGCTGGCGAGCGGCGCAGTTCGGTGGAGGTGTCCACTCTGGGCCAGGAGGTGGAGGTCGGTGATGAGATCCAGGCCTGGGTCAAGACCTACGTGAACCGCCCCAAGGTCTATTTTAAGCTTGACGATCGTATCGTTCACGCCAGCGACCTGCCTGGTCGTTGGCAAATCTCAGTGGACGAACCCGGTGAGCACCACCTGAAGGTTTTCGTCTTCGACCGCCAGGACCGTTTTATCACCAGTCTGGAGCGCCGTTTCAGAGCGTTTTAAGAATCCTGGCGTAGCCTGCCGGAGATGAAGGTGCACCCTCTCCGTGGTGGTTACCAGCTCTCTCACACCGACCGAGGACTGACGCTCGTGGACCCTTCCGGGGAGCAACGTCGTCTCGGCCGCGTCTCTTTCCAAGAAGAACCCGACCGCATCACGGTGGGCCAGTGTGTTATTCCGCTGGCTGAACCGGTCACCGTGTCAGGCCTTAAAGTTGCACCGGACGGAACGGTGCCGGTCAAGGTTGGGGGGATGGCCGTCCGTCTCAAGCCGACCACCAAGGGAACGCTGCACTGCCCCTGGTTTAACGCCTACCCGTCCCTGCCCCTGGAGGCTCTCGGGATCGACACCAGCAACACCGTCGAAGCTCCGTCTCACCTTCTCACCAACGTGGCTCGTGTGGTCGGTCAGAACCGGCTCTATGTGGCCGGCGCAGTGGGTGTGACTAGCTGGATCATAGGAGGGTTGGCCCACGGCCTTTTCGCGGCCGGACTCGCGGTCGCCGCCGGACTGGGCCTGGAGCGGTGGGCCGAGCGCAACGCCCCGACCTTCGACTGTCTTCTCCACGGCCCCCAGGAGCACCCTGTGGCTCGGGCTCAAGCCCAGTTCCGAGAGTGGATGCCGTTCTACTCCCCCGATCTGGTGGCTTTTGAGGGTCGACTCAAGAACGGGGTTCACCTTTCCTTTGAAGAAGACACGATCGTCTTGAGCAACGGCCGTCAAAAGGTCTCCGTTGGGAACTGTAGCCTGGCCCTGGTCGAGGGTGGCCTCAAAGTGGCTGAGCGAGGTTGGGAGCTAGGGATCGACGGGCTGGGTAAACTCACCGTTCCTCCCGAGGCCCCCGCCTCACTTAAATTTCCCTCTGTCTATGAAACTCTCGCTCTCAGCGCGGCTTCCCAAGAGGGTTTCCTGGAAGGTGACGAGGAGGAGATTCTGATCAACGACTTCGCGGTGGCCCGACGTCATGATTAAATCCACTCCGCCCCAGCCTGGCCGAACGATGCGGCTGATGGCGCCGCCCGGTGAGTCGCTCGCTCCGGTCGACTTTAGCGGCGTTGAAGAGGTTGTCGATAAGGTGGAAGCGGCGAATGTCCCTGCGAAGCGCTTTGCTAGCCGGCGCGACGGGCTGCTGGCGGCCGCGGCTTTGGGATTGGCTGTGACGGGTCAGCTGACCGGTGTTCTCGCTTCCCCCCCTCTAGCCCGCTTGACTGGGGAGGCAACCTACCAGGCTATCGAGCGGCTTGATCAGGAAGGGGACTGGCTTGGCGCCTATCAGGGCGACGCCCTCTCGCCGGGTCAAGCCTATCGCAAAGCTCGCAGCTGGTTTCTAGAAAGTTATGACGGTCCCCGGTTGTATTATCGGTTTCCCGACCAGACCACCTATCGCATTCAAGATAGCGAGACGATTGAGCAGCTGGAAGCCTATCTCTTAGATGGTGACTCTCTTGGTTACTCGGATGAGGATATTGAGATGTTCCGCCGCCTCTCCAATCTTGGCGAGATTGGCGAAGCATTCTGGGATTCGGAAGGAGCGAGCCTGGCTCTAGACCTCCAACGTTACTCTAGGATTCGAGCTCTCTTCCGTTTTGGCGATTCGAACTTCCACAAAGAGTTCAGGAATCTGGAAGAACTGCGTCTGTTCGACGCTGTCTATTCTGGCACCGACAACGGGACAGTCAGTCCAGAATTGCGAGAGGCCGCTTTGGAACTGGCCAGGCACAGCCGCGGAGACGCCCACGACCTTATTCAAGCGGCTCGAAGTGGCCACCGCAGCGCTTATCGAGTCACTTATACCGGCGGACCTTTCCAGCGTCCTTTTGGATGGGCTCTCAACAGCGAAGCGGATTTCCTCCAGGCTGCCAGACAGATGCGCAATCAGAAGGAAGTCGATACCTATCGGCTCGCGCCGGAAGCTCTGGCCGAGCAAGCAGCCCCCTTTCTGGAGACCCTTTCCCTGGTCTCGGAAGCGACCAAAGCGCAGGCTTTGGCTTTGACTTCGGTGGAAGGCCTTTCTCCTGGGATGGAGGAGGCGGTTGGTCTGGAGGAGGCGACTTCCCGGGTTCGCGAGGCGTTCAGCGACTGGGATTACTCTGACGAAGCGGCGGCCGAGGAGGTTCGTGAGGCTTTGGTCTACTTGAACGAAGCTTCTGCTTCTTCGGACTGGTGGAGCCCTTTTAATTCTGCCCAGGCCGAACTGATTCGAGCTCAGGCTCAAAAGCTTGAAATTCTTCGCCAGACGACTGAGAGGCCCGCTCCACCAGACGGCTGGCAAGCTCCTACGGACTTGCCGGAGCCAGTGTCTTAGCCACTCTGAACAGCTTCTGGGTGAGGCTGATAAGATATTGGTCGCTCCCGCTGGAGACCAGAATTCTGGCTGAGATGTCGTTGATGACGGCCTCGCCGGGTTCACGGAACAGGTCCAGCAGGGCCTGGCGCACCTCTGGTCGGGAAAGGGTCGCCTGGGTGGCAGGCTCGCTCTCCGACTTGATCATCACCAGCGGGTCGAGTTCGGGGTCGCCGAGTTGCACGTCTTGAAGTCGAAAGAAGATTTTGCCGAGTCGGCTTCCCAGGCCCTCTTTGAAGATGTGTAGTTTCTGGTGGAGGCTGGTGGGAAACATCACGGCAAGCTGGAGGCTCGGATGGTCGCCGCTTGAGGGAGCTACAGAGAGGCGATATCCTTCGACGACGCCTGTGGCTGCTTGGGCGCTGAGTTCGACGCCGAGGCCTGCCGATTCGATGAGTCCGATCACGGTGTTCATGGCTTTGAGGTTGCTCTCAAGTTGCTGGGTCTTCTCAAGAGCCTGGGCACCGGCTCGATCGGCCTGGGTGAGGAGGATCAGAGACTGACTCAGTTCGAAGGACTCGCGACCTTTTCTGAGTTCGAGGTGGAAGTGCTCGGCCAGGGCTTCGATCTGGGGGGTGAATCGCATGGTGGTCGCTTCTTCACAGGGCTTGATGCCTCCCGTCGGGGAAGATGTCGAGCAGTTCGGTCTGGCCATCGCTCCACGAGACTTCAACTCGGGCGCTTCTTCTGGGGATGATGGGTCGGGTTTGGTCGAAGGCGGCGGCTGGCTGGACTTTGGCCGGGCCCTGGATGCGGTAGTTGGTGAGCCACTTTTCGCCTTCTTGTTCGATGGTCTCGACTTCGATGGTCAAGGGGTGGCTGGGTTGGGTGAGGGCGGGGGCCAGGAGGCCCAGAGTGAGGAGCACGAGGACGTATCTCATGCTCTGAGTCTAGCTTGGGCTTTACTACCGTTTCTCAGATCTTCCCTGGCAGATGTTACAACCAGATTTTTTGGCATCGATGCTCCCGTCCCAGTCTCTTCCGCCGTGGACTTTTAGCACTTTGCCTTTATGTTTTTCGAGGGCGTTCATGACTCCCTCGCCGGTTATGAATTCGTCTTTGAACTTGCCGTCGCCGTAGTAGTTTCTCTTGACGATGGTGGTGTCGTGTTTGATGTAGACCCAGTTCTGCCGGTGGGTGGGGTCGTCTTCGACTCGGGCCACGCCGACTCGCTTTTCGCCTCGGTCGATGTCCACGACTCGGAATTCACCGGTGACGGTGAGGAATTGGGCGGAGGCGGGGAGGGCTAAGAGGATGAGGAGGGCTACGGTTCTCATACCCGCTCTTTCGAGGGAGGGGGAGGGGGGCCTTTTTGGGGGTTCATGGAAAACGGCCAGCCGTTTCCGGCTGGCCGTTTTTCATTAGGTCAGAGTTAATGGTGTCTAATTACAGATTCCGCCGGGCGCGTTGTTACTGCAACAGTTGGTGTCGTTACCAACACCTACGACCGTCCCGTTGGCCTCGCAGCAGCGGTTGGCCTGACAAATCGCAGTTCCGCAACACTGATTATTGGTTCCCGCCGGACAGGTGTTGGGAGTCGGACCCGAGTTGTTACAGCAGGTATTAGCATCGCAGATTACTGGCGGATTGCCTTCACACTGGGTGCTGTCGCCACCACAGCCGGTATTTCCGAGCGAAATCAGAGATTGCGCTTGAGCTGGCCGGGGTGCACTAACAGTGG
>CAYRFU010000242.1:0-4845 GCA_964423525.1 uncultured Burkholderiales bacterium
AGTGGCCTCCGTGTTATAACCCTTCTTCCTCGGCCAGTCGAATGTCAACAGGCCCCTAGTCATCATGAGGGAGGCGTTCTTCCAGGACTTTCTGGAAGAGCGGCTCCACCATGGCCTGCAAGATGTCGGCCACTTCAAAAGGCTGATTTTCCAGATCGAAGGCTCTCTCCATCAGAGGGTTGACGCATCCGTTGATCTTCTCCTGATGCAGGTAGCTCTCTTTATAGATGGCCTGAAAGCTTGTGTGCATTCGAAGCAAAACTTGGAATACGAAAAGTCGGTCTCGACCTTGAGTCCGGGGGAGCGAGAAGGGGCACTCGAGACTTTCCCACCGCTCTTCGAGGTCAGCTTCGCCCCGGTGTTTAGCAGCCCAGGCCGCGCCTCGTTTGAGCCAGCTGGTCCAAAACTCTTTCTCTAGACCCTTGAGCAACTTCTCGAGGGCCTCGGTCATAGCCCCTTCGAGCCGGCCTTGGGGCATATGGTTGTAGTAGTCGTGAGCGATCAGGGCTACCCAATTCAGGCAAGTGAACTCAAGATCGACCAGGGCTCTCTGGTCGTCGGAGATGGGAAACTCATTGACCTGACAGATGTCGGCGATGCGCTGGGTGAAGGGGCACTGAAGTTTGAAAGCTTTTACCCCGAGCACCCCCAGGTCTCTGACCGGATGGCCATCGTATTCCGGTCGAGGTGGCGCCTCTGGCTCAGGCTTCTTGAACAAGCTTCCCACGGGCCGCACTTCTTTCCGCTAGCAGAAAGACCCTGCCGACAGGGAGGGGTGCCCTGGCCGTCGGATAGACCACCATGGAGCACTTGGCGCAACTGACTCAAGCCATCGAGAGTCATCTGGCCGCCAACGGCTCGACCGATGAGGCTATCCGCCTGCTTGAGGAGGCTCTCGCCAGTCAGGGGGAGACCGAAGAAGTGGCCCTCAAGCGGGGTGAAACCGTGCTGGCCATTGTGCCTCTTCCCCGTCAGGACCGAGGCCTCTGGCAGTATTTAGCCAGCTCGCTCTACGACCGGCGCCATCGCCAGGCTCGCAAAGAAGAAGAGCTGGCTCGGTTGCGTCGTTCGGGGTCTCTCTTGGCGGCCCGCCTGGGAGTCGAACCGACCCTGCGAGTTATTCTAGAGATGGCCCTCGAGCTGACCGGGGCTCGCTACGGAATCTTTCGCCTGCTCAATGCCGAAGGCACCCATCTAGTCACGGCCGCCATCGCCGGAGAGCAGCTCGACCGCCCTCTGGTGGAGGCTTTGCCGCTTACCGGTCGACACGTTTGCGGCTGGGTGGCTCGTCACCGTCGCTCGGTCTGTATCAAGGATCTCCACAAGCCACCCTGGTCCAGTCTCTATTTCCCGCTCGACCAGCTGCTTGAGATGCGTTCCGAGCTGGCTGCCCCTCTGCTAGGCACAGGAGACCGCTTCGAAGGCGTGATCAACCTGGAGAGCCCTGAACTGGCCGCCTTCAGTCGGAGTCACCAACTCCTCTTGGAGACTTTCGCCGCTCAGGCTGTGGTCGCCATTCAGCAGGCTCGCTTGTTAGACGCTCTCCAGGAAATCGCCGAGCGTCTCTTGGACTGGCCTATGGGTCGGGTCCTACATCGGCTGGTGGAGTTGGTTTTGGTCTTAGTCAATGCCCGCGGTGTGGTCTTGCGCTATCCCGGCGGAACCATTCAAAACGGCCAGACTCGAGGGGAGAGGATCAAGGTCGCGCTGGAACAAGAGGGACACCTGGTGGCCTTTTTGGACTCCCCCGGCGAGTGGGAGAGAAAAGTGCTGGCCTGCCTGGCCCACCACGCCGACCTGGCCCTCAAAAACGAACGGCGACTGGAGGAGTTGCGTGCTTCTCAGCAACGCCAGGCGGTGGCCGAGACCTTTGCTGCGGTGGGCGACCTGGCGGCCAACCTCCTCCATCAGCTCAACAACAAAATGGGGGTAATCCCGGTCCGGGTGGAAGGGATTCTTGACAAATGCTCCTCGGCCGTCGATCAGTCTCCCTATCTGGCCCGGAACCTAAAGGAGATCGAAGGGAACGCTCAGCGGGCCCTGACGATCGTGCGTGAAAACCTGGGCATCCTCCGTCCTCGGCCCCAGGGACCCGTCCGGCTCTCCCAGTGCGTGGCCCGAGCCCGTGAGGAACTCAAGCTCAGCCTGTCTGTGGAGGTGGCCCTCGAGGTTCCTCCGGTTCGGGGAGATTTTCGCAGCATCACCCTGATTTTCCTGAATCTGCTCGAGAACGCAGCCCAAGCCCTGCAAGGAGAAGGCCAGGTCACTATCACGGGAGAGTGCCTGAGAGAGCGGGTGGTCGTCACCTTGCGCGACGATGGACCCGGGATCCCTCACAATCGTCACGAAGAGATCTTTGAACTGTCCCCCGACCGCTCCCGTCCGCACAACCTGGGATTCGGTTTATGGTGGGTGAAAACGATGATGGAAAGGATGGGTGGCTCGATCGACCTGGAGTCGGACGGAGCCAGTTACACCCAGTTCCGACTGGAATTTTGTCAAGCGTGAAATCAGAGAGAGCTTTGCTGGTGGAGGACGACGCCTCATGGAAGGACCTGCTGCAGGAACTGCTCGATGATGCAGGTCTGACCGTCGACCACGCCGGGACCTTGGAGGAGGCTGAAGAGCTGGTGCGCCACTTCTGCCACAGGTTGGCGGTGGTCGACCTCTCTTTGGGAGGCCACGACCATCGCAACCGAGACGGTTTGGCTGTGCTGGAGGCGATCAAAAAATCTGACCCCAGCTGCCAGTCGATCCTATTGAGCGGCTACGCCACAGTGGAGATCGCCGTCGAGGTCCTAACCCAGAATCTGGCCATCAACTGCTTACGCAAAGAAAGCTTCTCACGGGCCAAATTTCAAGAAATGCTGGACCTTTCCAAAAAGGCTGCCCCGGGCAGTTCCTCGGGCGAGCGCGCCGTCTCGGTCAAGACTCGCGGCTCGGCCCTGCTAGTCGAGGATGACGCCGGTTGGCGGGAACTCCTTCAAGAACTTCTAGAGGAAAAGGGCCTTGAAGTGGTGGCCTGCGCCAGTTTCGCGGAAGGCCTGGGCCATCTTCAACGAAAGAGTTTTCAAATGGCGGTTATCGACCTGGCTCTGGCCAGCTCCGTGGAGGAGCGCAATCAAGACGGACTTTTGTTGGTTGATGAAGCTCGAGCCCTTTCCATCCCGACCGTGGTGGTCAGTGGGACGTCCTCCCCCGAAACTGTCTCGCGCGCTTTCCGCGAAGCTGGAGTGTTTGGATTCTTCGAAAAGCAGGCCTTTGAACGCCAGGCTTTCCTGGAGCTGGTCGAGCGCGAGTTAACCCCGTCAGAGTTGGATAGTCTGACCGAAAGAGAGCGCGAGGTCCTCGATCTTTTGGCCGAGGGTCTCACCAACAACCAGATAGCCGAGCGACTCTTTATCTCCACCAATACCGTCAAGCGCCACCTCAAGACGGTCTTTGACAAGTTGGGGGTCAACAATCGGGCCGCAGCCGCCGCTCTCGTGACCAGGGAGGGCGGTTGAAAAGACGGGTGCTGGTAGCCCTCACCCCTGACGGAGCTGAACAGCGTTTCGACCTGGTTTTGGGAGAGTGGGTGGTGGGTCGCCAGAGCGACGACCAGGAGGGCCCCCAGCTCGCCCTCAAAGGCGACCCTTCCCTTTCGCGCCGTCATTTTTGTTTGCTGGTCGAACCTGAACGGGTGGAGATCCGGGGCTATCCTTCGGCTCGCAATCCGGTCGGCTTTGAAGGGGAACTGAGAACCGGAGACAGCTTCCGGGCCGGTCGCACCCATTTTCGTCTCGAAACGGTGGGAATCGAAATGCGCGTTCTGACCCTATTCCCCGAGACCCGTCAGCGCCAGCGTGATGCCCGAGCCCGCTTGTGTCTTCAGGCACTGACTCGGTTCCTCCCTTTGTTGCGTCAGCTCAATCGTCTGGAAGAATTCCTGCTGGAGACCATCCATCTTCTCAAAGAACTCTTACCCGATGCCGAGGCGATCGCTGTCCACGGCCCCGATCCCCTGGGGGACTCGGTCGAGATCGACCCAAAGCTCCTGACTGAAGCCAGAGCTCACCACCACACCCTGCTAAGGCAAGACCCCAGCGGTTACCGTTGGGAGCTTGTCACCCCCCTTCCGGAAGGGATGGCTCTCTATGCCGAAGGGAAGGCCTCCGGGCACCAGCCTGGGGAGTTGGAGTTAGTCTTGATCGACCTGATCGGGGAAACTTTGAGCAACACTCTCCAGGCCCGTCGGCTCCACCTTCTTGGGCGATTCCTCTCCCCCAATCTGCGCCGCCTGTTGGAGGAAAATCCCACCGAAGTCCTGTTGGCCCCGAAAGTGTGTCCCGTGACGGTACTGGTTTTCGACTTGAGGGGCTCGACTCAAGCCGCCCACAGCAACAACCTTCAGGGCTACCATTCTCAGCTCAACCGAGTGATGACGCTGGTCACAGAGTCGGTGTTCGCCCACGACGGCACGGTTGTAGACTATGTGGGAGACGGACTGCTCGCCTGTTGGGGGGCACCCTTTCCTCAAACCGACCACGCCCTGCGAGCGGTGACGACGACTCGCGAACTGGCGAAACGCCTGACCCAGGAAGGTTGCCGGTTCGGGATCGGTCTCGCCTCAGGATCGGCTCTGGCAGGCCAGGTCGGGGCCGCTGAACAGATCAAGTTTGGACTGGTGGGACCTCCTCCCAACCAGGCAGCCCGTTTGGAAGGGATGACCAAGATGTTTGGCGTCTCAGTGTTGATGAACCAAGCTTGCCGAGAAGCTGTTTCAGCCCCGACCCGGCGGGTGGCGGAGGTGATCCCGGTCGGCTCTGATGACCCTCTAGAAGTTTGGGAGTTGGTCTTGCCTCG
>CAYRFU010000242.1:4855-11223 GCA_964423525.1 uncultured Burkholderiales bacterium
CGCTCTTTGGGGGGCTCGGGGCTCAATCCTGATCAGGTGGTGGCCTTCGAGGGTGGGGAACGGTTCCCCGAGGACCCAGTCAGCGAGGCCCTGTCCAGGCTGGGGGATTCTCCCATCCACCTGGACCGAAAAAGGTAGGGGTCGAGACTCGCAAACCGAAGGGGCGACCCGATGCTGGAAGTCGTCTTTATCCGCCACGCCCAATCTTTATGGAACGCCGAGCACCGATGGCAAGGTCATAGCGACATCGCTCTGAGCGAACTGGGTCAAGCTCAGGCCAGGGCTTTGGGCCAGAGGTTGGCTTCGGAAGCCTTCGACCGGCTCTACTGCTCAGACCTACTCCGCACCCAGACCACCGCTAGGCTGGCCCTACCCCAAAGGGAGCTAACTCTCGATGGCAGACTGCGCGAGATCCACTTCGGAGAATTCGAAGGCAAGCGTTACGATGAGTTGACTGAGGCCGAGCAGACCCGTCTAGACGCCTGGTGGAAAAATCCCTACAACCTGGCCCTTGAAGGAGGCGAGTCGATGAGAGACCTCAGCCTCAGAATGGGCGCCTTCCGGGCCGAGCTTCCCGAAGAAGGCAGAGTGGCACTTTTCACCCATGGAGGAGTGATTCGCTCGAGCCTGTGGGACATTACCGGCTACCCGACTGAAGGCCGCTGGAGTTTTAGCTTAAGCAACACGGGCCTGACCGAAATCCACTACCGAAACGGCTACGCCCGAATCATTCGGGTCAACGACACGGCCCATCTCGACAATCTTTAACCTTCCGTTCACCACCTGGCGGCCTGGCCTGGTCACCATCGAACTTGGAGGTTAGCATGATTATCGGAAGTTTTCAGTCATCTGTGCCCACTCGTCGAGTGGCTTCTGGTCCCGTCCCGGCTGGTCAGGAGCCTCGCGATAGCTATCGACCGGCCAAGAAGGGCTCGGCCACCACTCACGCCCTCAAGTTCGGCGCTTTGGCCACCCTGATCGTCGGAGCCGGTGTGACCGTGGCTTTGCGCTCGGTAGCTTGGGGAGCAGCGGTGGGAGCCATCGGCGGAGTCCTGGGCGGACTACTCGCTTACGGCGATGCCCGCCAAGCCGGTCTCTCCTAATGACCCGATGAAAGAAGTCAGTAGTCGGTGGTGACTCGCACGGTGTCTGGGGTCAGATCAACCCAGAGCGCCCCGTGAGGACCGGCCTGATGGAAACTTTCGTCGCCGTTAGGATGAAGAGTATGCTGGTCAACTTCGCAGCTCCAGGTCGAGGCGTCGTGCAGACATTTCCAAAAGCCCGTTTCCGTCTCCCCGTGCTCTCCCAGAGCGACAAAAGCGCCGCGAGCTGAGGGAAAGTGGGAGTCGCCGTGGGAGATACCACGACTTCGGAGGCCTGGGCTGCGGGAGCCAAAGTCTAGATGCTCGCTCAGAGCTAGTCCTCACCAGGCTGTTAGCGAGATGTTGCCGGGCCGACACCTGACCAGATGGCCAAAGCGGAAACGAGTGGTCAACGTCGAACCGCCCAGGGGTGGAGGGCCAGCAATTCTTTCAAAAGCTCCGTGACAACCTCGAGAAGGTCGTCAAGGGCAAGACCGGGGTTCTAGAGCATCTGTTGGTGACCGTGCTGGCCGGCGGCAACGTTCTGCTAGAGGATGTCCCGGGGGTCGGTAAGACGACCCTGGCCAAAGCCCTGGCCGTCACCGTGGGCGGCGATTTCAAGCGAGTTCAATTCACTCCCGACCTGTTGCCCACCGACATCCTGGGCTCGTCCATCTATAATCCCAAAGAAGGGACCTTCGACTTCAAGCGCGGTCCTGTCTTTGCCAACATCCTGCTGGCCGACGAGGTCAATCGGGCCTCTCCTCGCACCCAGTCGAGCTTGCTCGAAGCCATGAGTGAAGCCCAGGTGACCATCGAGGGCAAGAGCTATCCCTTGCCCGACCCGTTTGTGGTGTTGGCCACCCAGAACCCGGTCGAATTTCACGGAACCTATCCCCTCCCTGAGGCTCAACTTGACCGCTTTGCCGTGAAGCTCACCCTCGGCTATCCTGAGCTGGAGGATGAGCTAGCGGTCCTGGAGGGTCAAAAAACAGCTCACCCCCTCCAGCAACTGGACAAAGCCGCCCAGCTAGAAGAGGTGGTCGAGGCCCAAAAAAGAGTTCGAGAAGTGAAAGTCTCGGAGGAAGTCTCTCGGTATATTCTGGGTCTTGTCCGAGCCAGTCGGGAAGAGCCTCGCCTCAAGCTCGGTTCCTCTCCCCGCGGAGCCCTGGCCCTCTATCGAACGGGCCAAGCCCTGGCCTTCAGTCAGGGTCGGGACTATGTGCTCCCTGACGACATCAAAACTCTGGCCGTCGAGGTGCTGGCCCATCGTCTCGTACTCGATACCAAGTCGAAATACTCCGGGGTCAGCAAGGAAGACGTCACTCGCGAACTGCTGGAGAAAGTCGCCGTTCCGGCGTGAAAAGCAGCCTCTATCTAGGGGAAAGCTTGATCGTCCGTTGGATGCGCGCTTTCTTCCGGGACCGCTTGACCGAGTCAGGAAGGATGGTCTTCTGGCTCTTTCTCATCGCCACCGCCGTGGGAATGACCTCGTTTATCATCAAGGTCTACCTGGTCTGGTGCCTCCTTTTCGGCTTGTCTTTGACCTCGATGGTGGCGGCCCGGTTGGCCAGGGTGCCCTTGCTGGTCTCGATGGCCGTGCCCGAGCGGACCACCTGCGGGGCTCAACTCAAGCTCCCGGTGAAAGCCTCCAATGAGAGGCGCCGCCGAGCGGTTGACGTCGAACTGAGACCGCTCGACCTGCCGGCTGCCATCGGGTGTGAGCCGGCCTGCCAGCGCTTTGCCGAGATTTTGCCCGGCGAGACAGTGACAGGTTTCCTTCAGATGACCTTTAGTAAAAGGGGTCACTACCTATTGCCTGGGCTGCGACAAGATACCCTGTTCCCTTTCGGATGGTGGAGAGATATCCTGAAGCATCCCCAACCAGCCAGTATTCTGGTGTATCCGCGTTTCTTTCCCTTGGAAGACCTCGATATACCTATCGGCCGGCGCTACCAGCCGGGCGGAATCGCTCTCACTTCCTACCTCGGTGATAGCACCGAGTTTCTTTCCACCCGAGAGTTTCGCGAGGGGGATAGCATCCGGTCCATCCACTGGCGCTCCTGGGCGCGCCTGGGCAAGCCGATCGTGAAGGAGTTCCAAGAAGAGTATTTCTGCCGCATCGCTTTGCTGCTCGACACTTTTGTGGAAGACGCTGGCGAGGCGCCTGAAACCTTCGAAGCGGCCGTCTCGACGGCCGCAGCGGTGGCCGAATCGTTATCGCGCAACGAATACGTCATCGATATCTTCGCCGCCGGTCCGGAACTCTACCACTTACAGGCGGGTCGCAGCCTCGCTTATCTGCAGAACGTCTTGGACATTCTGGCCTGTATCGAACCCTCTCGTGACCCTCCCTTCGAAAAAGTCGAGCCCGTTCTGTTGGAGTTTCTCGAGAATATTACCACTACGGTGGTAGTCCTTTTAGATTGGGACGAGCGACGAGAGAGGATGCTGCGCGTAATCCGCTCTCGAGGCTCGGCCGTCAAAGCTGTCTTGATCCGCCAGGAGGAGCCAAAGCAGAATCTGGCTTCAGCCGAGGACCTCTCTGAGCGGGGAGTGATCTGGATCAAGCCCGAGGATATCCGGCGAGGGGTCGAGCGCCTGTGAACAGTTGGGAGTCGGCGGTGGTGGTCTTGGCGGTGGTGGCCTTCGTGCTGGTGGCAGGCCCTGGTCTGGCGGCCTACAGCTTGATGGGTCTGACCGTCATCGCTTTGTTCTTAGTCGACCGCTTCGAACAGACCCGTTTTACGTTTCTGGTGGTCTGCCTGGCCCTGGCTCTGGTCTTTTTCGCCACCCCCAGCGGCCAGCTTCCGCCCTCGAGTTCTTTCGTAGGCCCGGCCAGTCTGATGGTAGCCTTCTATCTCAACCTGGTGATGTTAGCCGCCCTGATTCGCAAGAAGGACGCCAGCGAGCGCTTGACTCTGATGGGCCTGGCTCTGGCTGTGACGGTAGCCAGCGGGATGACCACCCACCTTTTCCCCTATGCGGCGGCGGCCGCTCTCCAGGCGGTGGCTTTATGTCAGGTCTCTCGACGGCGACGAAGCCTTCCGCTAAGACTAAGCGCCATCGCAGCTATGCTGCCAGGTCTCCTTTTAGCCGCGGGACTGGCGATTTTCCTAAAATGGACCGACACTCAGCTGAACAGCTTGGTGAACATCTTCAGCGGCGCCGTGTCGGTGCCGGCCCGCTTTCCCGCCTCGGCTCGCCTCCAAGGCATCTCCAATCTGCAGGGAGTGGAAGGGGTGGTTCTCAGAGTTTTCAGCCAGGACCCTCCTGACTATCTGGTAGGGCGATGTTATGCCGAGTTTACCGGGGCCTCGTGGGAATGGAAATCGGACAAGAGACGGGTTCATCCCCAAGCCAGACCGGCCCTCGCGGGAGTGCCCCCAAGCTTCGGTCTTTTCGAAGTCCAAGAACGCGACTACGAGCTGATCGACCGGATTGAATTTCCGGCCGGACCGTATCGGGGCGCCACCCTTTTCGCCCCTCGCGACACGGTTCTGCTGGGCGCGCCGCTACAACGCCTGAACCTCTATCGCGGCGGCGTTCATAACCTGTTGGCCAAAGACCGTTTCGAGGGGACCTACTATCTAGCGAGGGCCCGCAAAGCCCACTACACTGTGCCTCTGAGAGAGGGAGAGCGCGAACTGTTCACCCAGCTCCCCGAAAATCTAGCTCCGATTGTGAAAGCGGAGGCCGACCGAGTCGCGGGCCAAAACGAAGGATTTCCTTCGGCTGCACTCCTCGAACAGTTCCTCCAGCAGGAGTTCACTTACGGCTTTGGCTACCCGTTCCGAGATGACGGCTCGGCTCTGGAACAGTTTCTCAAAGAACGGCCACCAGCCCACTGCGAGTTTTTCGCCACGGCTTTAACGATGATGCTTCGAACTCGCGGCATTCCTGCCCGCTACACCACCGGCTTTTTGGTGCGTGAACCCAGTCGTTTTGGCGACTACCAAGTGGTCCGGGTCAAACACGCCCATGCCTGGACCGAGGCCTACTTCCCGGACCTTGGCTGGGTTCGCTTGGACGGAACTCCACCCGGCTCTTTGCCAGAGCCGAGTCCCGGCTGGGCTCTCTACCAAGGCGTTCTCGAGGCCCTGGGTTATCAATGGGCCAAACTCAAAAGACTGTTCTCTTTGTCCCCAGGGGAGCTGTTAAAGAAGGTCGGTCAAGCCCTTAAGCAGCCCTGGTTCTGGCTGACTGTGGTGACGGTTTTGATTATCTACTACGGAACCAAAGCCGGATGGCCGGGCTGGGTCAGCCAGCGGCGCTCTCAGAGGCTTCCTCCGAAGAAGGACGACCTTGGCCGCCTGTTAAGCCGGTTCGAGCAAGAGATGGCCCGACGCAATTGGCCCCGCCAGCCACATCAGACACTGCTGGAGTGGATGGGCAGCTGGGAGTCCGGAGAGAACCTCTCGGATGGGGACCACCAGAAGGCTTGTCGATTTGTTCAGCTCTACTGTCAAAGCCGTTACGGACAAGAACCGCCCGAACCGGAACTGGAAAAGATTCACCAGGAACTCTCCCAATAACGCGAGAACCGCATCGAATGGCGGATATTCCCAAGAAATACAAGCATCAGCAGTTCGAACAAAAATGGAACGACCAGTGGAAAAATTGGGACCTCTACGCCTGGGACCCGAACCGCTCTCGTCAGGAGACTTTTGTGGTCGACTCCCCCCCTCCCACCGTTTCCGGGTCGCTCCATGTAGGTCATGTCTTTAGTTACACCCACCAAGATCTGTTGGTCCGCTACCAAAGAATGCTGGGGCACAATATCTGCTACCCAATGGGCTGGGACGACAACGGTTTGCCTACCGAACGGCGGGTGCAGAATCTTTTCCGGGCGCGCTGTAACCCCCACCTCCCCTACGATCCCGAGTGGAAAGCCGAGAAACGCAAGAAGGGCCCGGTGGTGGAGATCTCGCGCCAGAACTTTATCGAAGCCTGCGCCCAGGTGACCGAAGAGGACGAGCGAGCCTTCGAAGATCTATGGCGCTCCCTGGGCCTATCGATCGATTGGGGCCTCCAATACGCCACCATCGATGACCATTGTCGGCGGGTCTCCCAAGCTTCCTTCCTGGAGCTAGTCGAGAAAGGTCAGGCCTACTCCACCGAGGCTCCCACCATGTGGGATGTCGATTTCAAAACGGCGGTGGCTCAGGCTGAGGTCGAAGATCGAATGCGACCGGGCGCCTTCCACGACATCGAGTTCCAAGTCGAAGGGGGCGGCGACTTCATCATCACCACGACTCGACCCGAGTTGCTGCCGGCCTGCATCGC